>NZ_LT840184.1:1089417-1407349 GCF_900177425.1 Paenibacillus uliginis N3/975
GAGGAAAGACGTAACTTGCCCCACACCTTGTTTTTGTCGATACACGGCTTCATTTCGTTTTATATTCAGGACAGGATTAGTTTTGAGGAGATTAAGCCAGCCGCCGTCTCTCATGTAAAAGTACTGTGCCGAAGTTTATACAGCAGAGTGTAACCCCCACTTATATATGTAAGGGGGCGAATTTTTTCAAGCTTGTACTTCACCGAATTACTTCGTTGTAGCGTTGAAACGTCAATTTCCTAATGAATGAAAGACAGGAGTCAGCTTTGAAATCGCTGCCTGTCTTTTTTTGTCTTCATTAGATTATTTTACCCGAATAAGTCCAAAAGATGGATTGACGATCATAATCTCCTTTTGGTAAAGTGTTTATAACATTAATACCAAGTATACTAATAGGAAATATGAGTTTACGAAGTTGACCGGACCGTCCGGAGGCAGGAGGTACGAATCTTGACAGCGCTGATCCGTCATAAAGGTTGGAAGTGGGGATTTAGAAGCACGATTTTGCTCTATTTTGGCGTACTTGTTGTCCTTCCGGTATTAGGAGTGTATGTGCAGTCATTTTCCGCCGGATGGGAGCATTTTGCGGCCAGTCTGCTGGATCCGATCGCCTGGAAAGCTGTTCTACTAACGTTGAAGCTGGGATTCATCTCTGCGCTGATCAACATTGTGGTTGGCACAATGGTTGCATGGGTGCTGACCCGATATCGCTTTCCCGGCAGGACGCTACTGAACAGTCTCGTTGATTTACCGTTCGCTTTGCCGACGGCGGTGGGGGGACTGATGATCCTGCTTCTACTGGGGCCAGGTAGCCTGATTGGGCAGGTTGCGGAAGGTCTTGGTTTTGAAATTGTGTTTCACCAGCCCGCTATTGTGATTGCCATGGTCTTTGTGACTTTTCCATTTGTTATACGTGCAGTTCAGCCACTCCTTGAGGAGCTAGAGCCGTCCCAGGAAGAAGCGGCTTACACGATGGGGGCTTCGAAGGCTCGTACTTTTTTTCGTGTGATTCTTCCATCCATGAGCCCGGGAATTATTAGCGGCGGGATGCTGGCTTTGTCCAGGGCAATCGCGGAATTCGGCGCCGTTGTGCTGGTAGCCGGCAACATTCCGGGACGAACACTCGTGGCGTCTGTCTTCATCTATGGTGAAATAGAAAGTGATAATCCAGCCGGTGCGGCAGCGGTATCTGTATTGCTCCTTACCCTGTCTTTTATCGTTCTATGGATTATGAACCGGGTGCAGCAGAGGAGGGGATGGACGTGAGAAAGTTAACGATTGGACTTACGTATGCGGTGTTCTTCATTCTTCTGATTGCTCCCCTATCCAAAATTGTTACAGGGGCATTCAGCGGCGGGTTGGTCGGATTGGGTAAGGCGCTAGGAAGACCCGAGGCGATCCACGCACTGCTGATGACGGGGTCTATCGTGGTCATTGTGACATTGCTGAATGCTCTGTTCGGCATTATGTTGGCTCTTTATCTCGTTCGGGCGACGTGGCTCAGCGGGAAAATAAAAAGCTTGCTGAACAGCATTGTGGATCTTCCATATGCGGTGTCACCCGTCATCGGCGGTCTGATGATCGTACTTATTTTGGGACCGGACAGTATTATCGGAGGATTTCTTGAAGGAGCCGGCTTTAAGGTCGTGTATGCTTTCCCCGGTATGGTCATTGCGACGCTGTTTGTTACCTTCCCACTGATGGTTCGTGAAGTTATGCCTGTTCTGCAGGAAATAGGTACGGATCAGGAGCAGGCAGCCTCGACGCTTGGTGCATATGGCTGGATGACCTTCCGGAAGGTAACCTGGCCTATGATCCGTTGGGCCGTTGTTTATGGGATGGTACTGACGATTGCCCGCTCACTGGGAGAGTTCGGTGCTGTTCTTGTGGTTTCAGGAAACATCATGAATAGGACGCAAACCGCAACAACCCTCGTATATCAGGATGTTGAGAATTTTAATGTTGCGGCGGCGAGTGGGGTTGCCTTGGTGCTGGCTGCTTTTTCAGCGGGCCTCTTGCTCTTGATGGAATGGGTCAAAAAGAGAAAGGAAGTGCATTGATATGCATGTGCAAGTTCGTGATCTGAACAAACATTTCGGCACCTTTCATGCTGTGAAGGATGTCAGCTTCGATATTGAGAAGGGGCATTTAATCGGACTTCTCGGTCCAAGTGGCGGCGGCAAAACGTCCATACTACGTATGTTGGCAGGACTCGAAACCCCTGATTCCGGTCAAATCTGTTTCCATGGTCAGGTCGTGAACGACATACCGCCCCAAGAACGCGGCATCGGGTTTGTGTTTCAGAACTATGCGCTATTCAAGCATATGACGGTATTTGATAATATCGCATTCGGATTGAAGGTGAAGAAAGCTCCCAAGGCCAAGATAAAAGACCGGGTGATGGAGCTGGTGGAATTGACGGGACTCAGTGGATTTGAACGTCGTTATCCCCACCAACTGTCCGGTGGACAGCGTCAGCGAGTTGCCTTTGCCCGGGCTTTGGCACCAGAGCCGCAGCTGCTTCTGCTCGATGAGCCTTTTGCCGCCATTGATGCAAAGATCCGCCAGGAACTTCGTTCATGGTTGAGGGAATTGATTGAACGGGTAGGCATTACATCAATTTTTGTGACTCATGACCAGGATGAAGCGATTGAGGTTGCTGATGAGATTATGATTATCAATCAGGGTCGGGTAGAACAGAAAGGGACACCGTGGGATATTTACAAGGAGCCGACAACACCATTTGTTGCGACCTTTATCGGCGAATCTACCATAGTTGAGAATGCATCGGATTTGAAAGGATTTGATGCTACCGCGAACGGACCGCAAGCTCAAGCGTTAATCCGTCCTGAATATATCGAGATCGGCGGAGAGCATGACTTTCCTATCCTTTCGGCCACCGAAAAGGGTATCGTCAGACATCTGCATTTTCGCGGAAGTGAATGGCTTGTTGAAGTAGAGGTTAACGGATATAAGCTAATTACTTATCGTTCCTTGGAGAAAGAAACTCTGCAGCCCGGACAAGACGTTCGTGTGCTTGTACATCGTGCTTATTTGTTTAACGACGAGAACAGCTGGATTGAGGAGAACCGGCTCAAGGTTGATCCGATGCCGATCATGATCTGATATATGAGGGAGGAGGGAGAGGATGAGGAAACGGTATCGGTTGGTGAAAGTTTCCCATAGCATTGGGATGGGCATGCTTCTCCTGCTTCTCCCGTTGCTGGCAGGTTGTGCAGACAGTAATGTGAATGAAAAGACGGCATCTGCACAACCCGGTGAACGTTTACTAGTCATTGGCGCTTACAGCGTGGCCCGGGATGCGATGGCTGAAATTGTGCCTGCTTTTCGGGAGAAGTGGCTTGAGCAGACTGGCGAGCGAATTAACTTCCAGGAATCTTACGAGGCGTCCGGTACACAGGCCCGCTCCATTACAGGAGGTTTTGAAGCAGATGTTACTCTGCTGGCGCTAGAAGGGGATGTGGATAAGCTGGTGAAATCCGGTCTTGTGGAAAAGGACTGGAACCAGCAGCCTTATGGCGGTATGGTTACCCGCTCGATTGTAGTCCTCGGGACAAGGGAAGGCAACCCGAAGGGAATACAGGATTTCGATGATCTTGTAAGGCCTGATGTGAAAGTGCTGTACCCGAATCCGAAGACGTCCGGCGGTGCACAGTGGGATATTAATGCGATATATGGTGCGGGCCTAAAACGTTCCGAAGAGCAGGGAGGCAAGGATCCCGCTGCGGCTAAAGCTTTTCTGAAGCAAGTGCACCGCAACGTGGAGTCGCTAGACAAAAGCGGTCGTGCCTCGATGGCGGCGTTTGAATACGGCGTGGGTGATGTGATCGTCACGTATGAAAATGAGCTGCTGGCGCGAATTGCCCAAGGTGTAAAGTATGACATTGTTATTCCGAAATATACGATGCTGATCGAAAACCCCGCCGCTGTCGTTCACCAATACGCAAAAGAGCACGGAACGCTTGATGTAGCAGAGGCCTTTGTGGAATATTTGCATTCACCGGAAGCGCAGCGTGTATTTATGAAATACGGTTTCCGTCCGGTGGAGGAATCGGTGTACCATGAAGGGAAACAACAATTTCCACAGCCTCCCGGACTTTTTAATATTCAGTATCTCGGCGGCTGGGAGCAGGTGCGTGAAACACTTTATTCGAAGAGGGGAATCTGGTACCAGGTGCTGGCTGGGATATGATGATGCGTGTTTGGGTAAATTCCAGTTAATCCTCCTAAAGTTACTAAAGTAATAACGCCCTCTGCCGAGTATGCGCAGAGGGCGTTATTTATTTAGCCGACAACTAATAGGATGATATTTTTCAAATGAGAGCTGAATCCGTCAGGCTAAGTTTGTTGTTACTTTCCCACTCTTCCCGTGTTATCCCCATCCGAATGGAGTCATAATATACACCTTCATAGTATCGGCACTGGCGCATACGGCCTTCTAGCTGCATCCCGACCTTCTCGGCACAGCGCATCATTCTGGGGTTTCCCGACCAAGTCGTAATCCCAACCCGGCCTATGTTCAGAGTCTCGAATAAGTAATCCACCCATAAAGAGAGGGCATCTGTACCGTATCCGCCGCTCCAATAATCAGGAGAATAGATGACGATTCCTGCCTCCAGCCAGCGAGTGCCCTTGCTCTCCCAGTAATAAGTGACCATTCCAATGATCTGGCCATCAGCTTCAATGATTAGGTCGTCCGGAAGGTCATCCGAGGTAAAGTTCGTCCCCCATTGCTGTAAAAATTGTTCATACGTTCTGTGGTCCAGCGGAAAATAAGGAGCATCATACTTTTTCCATTCCGGCTGGTCACATCCGTAAATGAGATCGTACAGCACCGGCATATCTTCCATGGCGCGTGTCCGTAGGGTAACCCGTTTTCCTTGTAACAATACTTTTTTCATCGTGTGAAAAATCCTCCGTATCATATCATTATCCATTTGCTTAAAATGTCAATTGTTCCTATTTCAACAACCATCAGCTGTATTCCTTTATTTCCAAGCCATGCAAATAAATTCAGTCTGGAGACAACTTCCTTGAAAAAAATAACGTTTATAAATATATGAAAATATACAGAACATGTTATGGCAAAAGGGAAGGAGAAAGACTTTTATGACTAGAAAATGGATTCTATGGGGCTTATGCATACTTCTTGTATTGCCAGCTTGCGGGATAAATGAGTCAACCGATAAACAGCATTCACAGAAAGAGGGGCGGCAACTAACGCTTGATCCTAAAGAAAGAGCCGCTGTCCTCGATAAATTGGATAAAAAAATCGTAGAGGCACAAAATGCATTTGGTCTGCGTCTTCACCAGAAGATATCGAAGCAGGGGACCGGAGACAATGTCATCATCTCTCCATACAGCCTATCTGCGGCTCTGGCTTTGGCCTATAACGGAAGTGCTGGTGATACAGCGAAGGAAATGGAGCGGGTTCTAGGCTGGAGTGATATGGGTCTTGCCCAGGTGAATGATGCCAACCGTCAGCTGAAATCGCTTCTGGAACATGGGGGCGGAGCGACACTGAATATTGCTAATTCTGTATGGATTCAGAACCAATTTGTAATAAAGGAATCATACTTGAATGTGGTTAAAGATCGATACGACGCAGAAATCAAGATGACGGATTTAAGTCACGACGATTCCGTTAAGGAAATTAACAGCTGGGTAGATCAGAAAACAAACGGGAAGATTACCGAACTGTATAAGGACCCTCCATTTACCAAAGCTGTCCTAATCAATGCCATTTATTTTAACGGAGGGTGGATGGATGAATTCGATCCCCAGCGCACAAAAGAGGAGAATTTCACATTGGCGGATGGGACCGTTAAGAGGGTTCCTATGATGAAGCAGGAGCGGGGATTCAGTTACAAGGAAAGTGACAAATGGCAGGCTGTGCGCCTTCCATATGGGGACGGACGGATGCATATGCTCGTTGTTGTCCCGAGCAAAGAATCATCACTTGATGAACTACATAAGGAGCTGTGGAGAGACCCATCGATATGGCAGGACGAGTATTCGTTTGAGACGGTGAAGCTGGAGCTTCCCCGTTTTAAGGCTGAGTTGTCAGCAGAGCTAACCGATGTGCTTAAGGCAGCTGGAATCCGGAAAGCTTTCGATCCAAAGACGGCTGATTTTAGCGCCATGGCTGAATCGCCATTATATATCGGAAGAGTACAGCATAAAGTGGTAGTGGATGTAAACGAAAAGGGGACAGAGGCGGCTGCAGTCACATCGATTGATATGCCGACCAGTGCAGCACCGCTGCAAAACCCGATTAAGATGATTGCAGACCGACCGTTTTTTTTCGCGATTGAAGATCGGGACACGGAAACCTGGCTGTTCATGGGGTCCGTCACCAATCCCTAGCATATAATAAATGATCAAATATTTCCCATAAAATAGGTAACTTTGTTATAATGGTCGAATAATAGTAAATTGAACAACAAGGGGAGTATATGATGTGCCTATGTCCATTCCAAAGCCGAATTTATTCATTGGTTCATCCAGAGAAGCCATCAAGTATGCCCGCGCCATTCATGAACAAATCAAGAGGACAGCTCAGGTAACACCGTGGTATGGTGGAACATTCGGGGCCAATGCGTATACGATGGAAGCACTGGAGCGGCAGCTGGAACAAAGTGACTTCGGCGTGTTCGTATTTTCTCCCGACGATGTGGCTCTTATTCGGGGAAAGCATGTTTTCATAACGAGGGACAACACCCTGTTTGAGATGGGGTTGTTCTGGGGAAGGTTAGGAAGGCGACGAGTTTTTTGCATCGTGCCTGATCAGGTGGAACCTGACGATCAATTGATTCAGGATGTCACGATAAAAGAATATCATCTTCTATCCGATCTGCAGGGACTTACGCTCTTGGAATACGAGCTGCGGAGTGATCAGGATTACAAGTCGGCGGTGGATGTCGCCTGTGGACACATCATAAACGCGATTGAAGCAGAGTCATTTTTTAATAACCCGACCGAAGTCATCGAGCAGAAGGAAGCTGAGCTGAAGCGTAAGCAAAGTGTGCTCCATTTTTTCTGGGAGTATAATCGTAATGTGAATGTAACGGATCTCTCTGAGAAATATCACGCACTTAGCGAAGCGGTGCGTAATTCTTTGCTTCCGCCTACGCGAGGAGACTTCCGCGTCACCGGAGCTGCATTTTGGGCGAAATCTGGAAATGATGGAATGGCTCAGCTCGGAGGTAATATAGGAAGAGGACGTTTTTTTTCGTTTAACGCAAATGACAGTAATAGGGGTACCCAGCAGTCGATTTACGTGATAGACGTCTATAACACCGGTAAATGGGCATTTTATCACGAAGAGGAAGTTGCGCAGGTGTATGTGTTCTGCTATCCTTTAGGTGTAAATCATGTTTTATCGGTTCATTTAACAGGACATCAGACGCTATCTGACGAAGAACTTGGAGAAGTCGTTGAGCATAATCGTGAACTGCTTCGAACCATCAGGCATTTAGTTGGAGGGGATTCCGTATGAGCAGGAATGAGAAAAAGAAGATTGCAGGAAATCTTGGGTCCGCCAGCAGTCATTGGGTGGTCCGCGGAAGTATTCCTGTGGAGGGTGCTTTGAAACCGCGCGAGCGTTCTGGGAGACGACAGAAGAAATCAAGCATTTATATCGGTCCTTCCGTAGAAGGTACAGATAAGAAGTATGTTAAAGTTATCAGCGGAGCGGTAGATGACAAGAAGCCCTCATTTGCATAATTCATAATGAAACTGCCGGGTTTCCGGTGTAATCATAGGTTAGATGTAAGCCGTTCGGCATGCTGCCGGCGGCTTTTATTGAGATATAAGAAGGTATCAACTTCATTTCTCATGGACAGGGAGAAGGGGAACAGCATGGATACATTAACTTTTTTAGGCACGGGAGATGCTATGGGGGTACCGCGTGTGTACTGCGATTGCGGGGTATGTACTGAAGCTCGCTCCTTCGGGAACAATCGCCGACTGCGTTCTTCTGTCATGGTAGAGGACGGACAGAATAGGTTTATGATTGACTGTGGTCCGGATTGGCGGAATATGATGGAAACAAACGGAATTCGGCAGGTGAACCATATGCTGATCACCCATGCACATTTCGATCATATCGGAGGACTTCCCGAATGGTCTGATGCCTGTCGGTGGCTTAGGGTCAAAGGAAGCCTATATGCTCCTCGGGAAGTGTTGGAACAGATCCAGCGGCAGTATCCTTGGCTGTCGAATCATATGATAATAACAGAGGTAGATGACGGCATTACACTTTGCGGCTGGGATATTTCATGCTGGAAGGTGAATCATGGAAAGAATGGTTATTCTCATGCGTATCGGTTGGAAAAGAACGGATTCTCCTGGGTGTATAACTCGGATTCGATCAACTTGAACGACAAGGAAAAGAAGCCGCTATACGGTTTGGATCTCCTTGTGCTCGGTACAAGCTTTGTCCATGAGACGGCGGAGTTTTCAACCCGGTCTGTGTATGACATGAAGGAAGCGGCTGAACTGTTGGCAGAGGTAAAGCCCCAGAAGGCTATTTATACTCATATGTCACATGACGTGGATGTCAATCAGCAGATTGATCTTCCTCCAGGGACGGTTCTGGCCGCTGCCGGTAGGAGTCTGAAGCTGTCCCGCTAAGGATTGCTTTATCATTGTAATTTTATAAAAGAGGCTCGAACCTAGGCATTCAAAACCTTGGATACGAGCCTCTTTTGTTCATAAAATATTTATTCCGCGTTCAGCACAAATTTCTCGATTACATGTTTAACGCCATCTTCGTTATTGCTGAGCGTTACATAATCCGCTAATTCCTTGAGCGGCTCAATAGCATTGCCCATGGCAACACCAAGGCCTGCGCATTCCAGCATTTCGTGATCATTCCAGGAGTCGCCAATCGCAATAGTTTGTTCCAAAGCACAGTCAAAATGATTCGCAAGGAACGTCAAAGCATGGCCTTTCGTGCCTTCTTTATGCATGAATTCCAGAAAATACGGTTTGGATTTCGTGATATGCATTTGATCGCCAAGCAGCTCCTGGAATACCGGAATGAGCTCGTCGAGATAAGCAGGATCATCAATGATCAGCATTTTAGGTGTAGGCTGTTCGATCATTTTGATGAAATCAGGCTCAATATAATAAGGCGTGCGGTTCAGTGCACAATAATCGATCAGCTTCTGGTTTTCTTCTCGAGAGTATAGCTTGTCATCAATATAAGTCTGCAGATGCAGATTATGCTCCACGCAGTACTCATACAGCTTTCTGGCCGCGTCAACGGGAACATAGCGTTCATAGAGAACCTCTTCGTCCAGCAAATTCTTGATCAGAGCCCCTTGATAAGTGATGATCGGCACATTTAGTCCAGTTTGGCGAGCAATCGCTTGTGCGGATGCATAGGCACGTCCGGTCGCCAGTGTTACTACAACACCCTTCGCAACAGCTTGCTCTAACGCTTGTTGGACACCTGGGGTAACTTCTTTATCGTCATTGATGAGTGTGTCATCGATGTCGATGGCAATCAATTTGTAATCGGTCATGGTTGTCTCTCTCCTTTTATCTCTGTCTTAACTCTATTGTACCGTTTGTGGCACGGTTTTCAATTGGGCTAGGATCATATTGTCCATAGAGTGGAAAGGGTAGACAAAAAGAGGGTTTTTTTGCTATACTAAAATGCCGAACATATATTCCCGTATGTATGACGGCTGAAAGAAATGAACGGGCTCAAACAAGACAACGAGAGAATGAAAGGAAGTCATTTATTATGATGGGAAGAGCCCATTTGGTTATTAGCACCGGCGTCACCTTGTCGGTCATGGGGCTGGCCGGAATTCCCGTTACACTCCCGGCTGCGGCTGCGGCCGCAGTCAGTTCGCTGCTTCCTGACATCGATGAGCCGAATTCCATTTTGGTCAGAACGGTCATCCCAACAGGATTGCTGCGTGTGCTTCAGTTGGCATTGGTAGTTGGAGCTGTATTTATTTATTACTACGGCCAGGACTATGCTCCGTGGAATCTGGCACTGGCAGGTCTGATTGCCGTCGTATCCTTTCTACCCGGACGTACGCTGCGTCATATCGTGATGTTTATGATTGGTCTGGGACTTCTTCAGTTCGGCCAAGCCTTCAGCCCGTGGAACACGATTGCCGGATGCGTACTGATGATTTCCACACTCGTTTCCCATCGCGGTCTGACGCATACTGCATATGCTGCGGCAGGCTGGGCTATGCTGCTCTATTTCGCAACAAAAGGAACAGCAGGAGGGGAGAGCTTATGGATTGCAGGTGGAATGTCTTATGCCCTTCATTTGGCCGCTGATATGCTGACGAACAGGGGAATACGGCCATTACCCCCGCTGAAATTCAGAGTGAAGTTCAAACTAATGAGCACTGGTAGCAAATGGGGTAACACAGTAGAGAACATGTGCATCGTGCTCACACTCGTCCTTCTCTGGTATGTATTCATCGCATCCAAATAAAACGAACAGGGGTGGTCCCAAAAGGTCCAATGACCTGGGACGCCCCTCATGTCTGTTGTAAGACGCTACGTGTGACGAATCATTCCTACTCAAGAAGTGCACAATCGACTATAAAACCAAGCAGGTCACCCAAGGATGAATTGATATGCTCCCATCATAGTAGACAGTAGAAAAAAACAAAATTCTACTCTACTAATGATGGGAGTTTTTATGATGTCCAAAAGGAATTCAATTTCTTTTGATGTAAAGTTACGTATCGTGGAGCGATGCCTTCAGCATGAGACGACCCCCAGTTATGAAGCCAAGCAGTTGGGGGTAGATAAAAACACGGTTAAAGATTGGATAAGAAAATATAAAGTAGATGGTTATGAAGGATTAAAGAAATCCAGAGGACATAAAGCATACTCAAAGAAACTGAAGCTTGCTGCCATCAGGGATGTTTTATCCGGAAATCATTCTATACGAGAGGCGACAAAGAAGTATCATATTTCGAGTATAAGTGTTTTGATGGGATGGATTTCCAAGTATACTTGTAGGAAAGAAATAAAACCTACTCGTAAAGGAAAGGGACTATCTCGTATGAATAAAGGACGTAAAACCACTTTCGAAGAACGCATTGAAATCGCGCAGTATACGATCGCCAATGATTTGGATTATCAGAAATCCATAGAAAAATATAATGTTTCTTATACCCAGGTCTACTCATGGGTGCAAAAATATAAATCTGGCAGCGAGGAGTCCCTCAAGGACAATCGTGGTCGCAAAAAGCCTGTAGAAGAGCTAGATGACCATGAACGACTCAAACTTCGGATCAAAGAACTGGAAGCACGGAACGAATATTTAGAAATGGAGAACGCCCTCGCAAAAAAGTTGGCAGAGATCAAGCGACGAAATACACGCTAACGTTAGTCCGGCATGTGGACTTGTACCAAGCTATCCAAGAACTGCACGCTGAGAAAGGCTATGCCCTCACGAAGCTGTGTGAGATAGCCGGAATCGCTCGATCTGCCTATTATAAATGGTTAAAGTGGAAGCCATCCCACAGGGAACTTGAAATTCTTTCGCTGGCAAAAGAAGTAAAGCTTCGTTATGACAAGCGGAAGGGAGTGCTTGGCTATCGCCAAATGCGCATCCAATTGAACCGCAAACTTAAAAAAAATTACAACAAAAAGCGTTATTATCGAATTATGCGTGCTCTTGGATTGAAATCGGTGATTCGCAAGAAACGACCGAACTACGTGAGAGCCTCTGAAATCCATGTAGCTGAAAATGTAATGAATCGTGAATTTCAAACAGATGCTCCTAATATGAAGTGGTGCACAGACGTAACAGAATTGAAGTATGGGAATGGTCGTAAAGCCTATCTAAGCGCTATCGTTGATATATACGATAACTCCATCGTTTCATGGGTGCTAAGCCACTCCAACAATAATAAACTCGTCATGGATACGGTGAAGAAAGCTTACGGGAGGAACCCGGGGGTGACTCCACTTCTCCATAGCGACAGAGGCTTCCAATATACCTCACATGAGTACAGTCGACTTCAGGTTAAGTACGGTTTTACTAAAAGTATGTCTCGTGTGAGCCGATGCCTGGATAACCAACCCATTGAACGATTTTGGGGTACATTGAAGGCAGAAAGCTTTTATCTGACGAAACACGAAACCTATGAAGACGTCCTCAAAGACGTGAGAAATTATATCCGCTACTACAACAATTACCGCTATACAGAGCGATTAAATGGCTTGTCTCCCAACGAGTATCGACGAGCTGCTTAACGATGAGAAAAGAAAATAAACCCTCAGCTCTGTTAACTTGAACTGAGGGAAATAATCTAACCATTTTTTGTTTTTTACACTGTCTACTTGACAGGGAGCACTTCAAATCCTCGGGTGACCTGTTTTTATTGAAAGATATCCCTGTTAGAATCGTGACGTCAGTACTGTTCCTCTATTCCTCTAAAAAAATCAGACCGATCAGGTCATCAAACTCTAGATTGCCGAAGTAATGCTTGACGTCAATGGATGAGAGGGCTTCTCTTACTTCATTATCCTCGTAACGTTTGCCACGAAGCGCATTTTCGATATCGGCGACATCGCCTACACCGAAGAAGTCGCCGTAAATTTTAATCTCACCGATATGCCCGTCTTTAATGTTCATACGGATGTCGATAATGCCGACCGGGAATTTTTTCGCGTGTTTCACATTGCTTTCTGGTGATAAGCCATAGTTCCAGTCCCAGTTTTGGTAACGTTCCTTGGAGATTTGATTGATCATTTCCCAGTCTTTTTCTTGAAGAACGTACTGTGGAACTTGATCTGGCTCCATTCCGAAGATCGAACGCAGAAGCTCTGCACGGAACTGTTCAATTGTCATATCTGTACCGAGCAGCTCCTTAATGTTGGCAACCCGGCTGCGCACTGATTTCGTGCTCTTTGATTTGAACTTCTCCGGGTTAGCTTTAAGTGAAGCCTGAACATTGTCTAGATCAAGGCCGAACATTAAAGTCCCGTGGCTGAACATACGTCCTCGTGTGGAGAACTGGGCGTTGCCGGAAATCTTTTTCTCTCCGACTTGAAGGTCATTCCGGCCGCTAAGCTCAGCCGGAACACCCATTTTTTGAAGGAAATCGATAACGGGTTGGGTGAACTTCAGGAAATTATGAAATGACTGGCCGTCGTCTTTTGTAATAAAGCTGAAATTGAGATTGCCGAGGTCATGGTATACAGCACCGCCTCCGGACAATCGCCGAACAACTTGTATATTGTTGTCACGGACAAACTCCTGATTGATCTCTTCAATCGTGTTCTGGTGTTTGCCGATGATAATCGACGGCTGATTAATGTAGAAGAGCAAATAGCTGTCTTCCATAGGTAAGTGCTTCAAAGCGTATTCTTCAATCGCTAGGTTAATGGAAGGATCATGGATTCCCTGATTATCGATAAAGAGCATATGTACGCCTCCGTATAGTTTCTTTTCTGGTATAAAGCTTCAGATCTATTGTAAACCAATGTCCGGCTTCAGGGCAAAGGGTGAGGGGCAATTCACAAGCGCATACGAATAAATACGTGAGATATCCATGATGGTTATACAGGCCAGAAATAAGGTCCACGGCAAGCGGGGAGCGGCTATTCAATTTTTCTCTGTGAAGTTTCAGGTTGTAAGCCGAGAGGATATTTCATATAATCGTCAAAAGAGAAGTAAGCTTGGCAAAAAAGAATATTCAATACTCGCGAGGTCCTGGAGAATAAGCAAAGCATATGTTTTGCTCCCGGGTTAAAAGGGAAGCCGGTGCAAGTCCGGCACGGTCCCGCCACTGTGAATCAGGGATATCCTCTATTACTGCCACTGGCCTATACAGGGCCGGGAAGGCGGAGGTGTCATTTCAACCTGTAAGTCAGGAGACCTGCCCGCGTAAATGATCTGACGGTCCTTCGAGGAAGGGATTACGTTTGGCGGACCTAATGTGGGTGAGGTGCTGTACTATAGCTAAACTCCTATTTATTGGATAAGGTTCATTGTTTCCGAAACGTAGCCCCTGATTCTTCTAAGGAGAAATCAGGGGCTTTTTTGTGGTTGGATGTAAGGATTTCCGTCAAAAATCAGGTTTATTGAGTACCTAAGGCAAGCCAGTGTTCTCAAACTAGAGTTAGGAGAGAAAATCGATGAAAAAAATAATGAAGTCATGGTCCGCCATGTTGGCGGTGCTGATGCTGGTCCTGTCGCTGGCGGCTTGTGGAGGAGAAACAGCTCCGAAGGAGGCGACACCAGCACCTGTACAGGAGGCTGAACAAGGTCAGAAACCGGAAGCACCTGTCGCTGAAAACGCCAAAACGGTGTATCCGTTAACTTTAAAGGATGCTACTGGCGAGGAAATGACATTTGATAAGGCTCCAGCAAAAGTTGTGTCGCTGTCTCCTTCCGAGACGGAAAAACTGTTCGCGCTTGGCCTGGATGAAGAAATTGTCGGCGTATCCGAAGTGGACGACTACCCGGAGGCAGCCAAATCCAAGCCGAAAATGGGCGGTTATGAAATGGATGTTGAGGCCATTGTCGCTTCAGGCGCGGATGTTATATTTACAGCAGCGATGAATGAACAGAACGTACAGAAGCTCCGCGACCTCGGAATCAAGCTGTTCGTGAACGACCCGAAGACGATTGCTGAAGTCATGGACAACATTAAGGTAGTTGGAAAGATTACGGACCGTCAGGCGGAAGCTCAAGGCATCATAGATCAAATGCAGAAGGATCTGGACCTTGTGAAGGAAGCGGTTAAATCCGTAAAAGATGAGGATGAGAAAAAAGTGTATGTTGAGTTCTCACCGGGTTGGACGGTAGGAAAGGGCACATATCTGGATGAGATGCTCAATATCAGCAATTCAGCCAACGTGTCTGGTGACAGCGAAGGCTGGTTTGAAATCAGTGAAGAGAAGATTATTGCAGCGAATCCGGATGTGATTCTGTACTCCAGCAATGTCGTGGAAGAATCCACCAAAAAAACTTTGGATCAAATCATTAAAGACCGCAGCGGCTGGGACCAAATCGAAGCTGTGAAAAACAATAAGCTGATTAAAATTGATGACAATCTGATCAGCCGCCCAGGACCTCGTGTAACTCAAGGATTGGTTGAAGTAGCGAAGGCGGTCTATCCGGAACTGATGACCCCATGAGTAAAAAACTTGCGGGTTATGGAACGGTGGGGCTCCTGCTTTTACTGCTGACGCTGATCGTCAGCCTCGGCATCGGTTCCGTCCATCTGCCCGTTAAGGAAATTGGAGCCATGCTTCTTCACCGGTTGCCCTGGATCGGGGACTCTATTGTTCCCAACTGGGAAGTAGCTTCCGAGCAGATCATCATGAAGGTACGACTTCCCCGTATACTGCTCGGTATGCTGGTTGGGGCATCCCTTGCGGTGGCCGGTGCTGCTTTTCAAGGGGTGCTTAGAAATCCGCTCGCCGATCCGTTTACGCTTGGTGTATCTTCCGGTGCATCACTTGGTGCTGCGTTTCTGATCTTCTACGGATTGCAGTATTCATTTGCAGGTGCCTGGACCTTACCGATCGTTGCATTTATGACCGGGACCATCACACTGTGGATCGTGCTGTTTCTCGCCCGGGATCACGGTAAAATACCGACTCATGCACTGATTTTGTCAGGTGTGGTTATGCAGTCCTTTTTAGGAGCGGTCGTTTCATTCTTGACGGTAATGTCACGAGACACACTAACCGACATTCTATTCTGGACGATGGGAAGCTTAAGCATGCGGGGATGGTCGTATACGGCAGTCCTTTTCCCCTATTTCATTATAGGCTTCATATATTTGTGGAGCCGGGCGCGTACACTGAATCTGTTATCTTTAGGTGAACGTCAGGCGGCCCATATGGGGCTTAACGTCGATCGTCTGAAGACCAGTGTGCTTGTTGTTGCCACCCTTCTAACGGCTGCGGCTGTATCTGTATCCGGTGTGATCGGCTTCGTGGGACTGGTTGTTCCTCATATGATCCGTCTCATTACCGGTTCTGACTACCGGATCATCATTCCATTATCGGCACTGGGTGGAGCAATCTTCATGGTCTGGTCCGATACGGCTGCCAGATCCATACTGTCGCCGACCGAAATTCCGATCGGGGTAGTAACTGCATTTGTTGGAGCTCCGTTCTTCGCTTATTTGCTGTACCGGAACAAAAAGCAGCGCAGGGAGGGAAGCGTATGATTACACTTCAAGACGTAAGCAAGCGCTTTGACCGGGTGAACGCGGTGACCGGTATCGATTGGAACGTAAGTGTTGGGGAATGGTGGGGCATTATTGGTCCGAACGGAAGCGGGAAATCTACGCTGCTGCATCTTCTGTCAGGTGTGGAGTCGCCATCGTCTGGACATTTACAGTTTCGTGGCAGAGAAGTTTCAAGCTATAGCAGGAAGGAACTTGCCCGCTCTGTAGCGGTGCTTCAGCAAGAGGGTCTCGGTCCATCTGACTTTACAGTGCGCGAGGTTCTTGAAATGGGACGTTACCCGTTTCAAGACTGGATGGGACGGGAGAAGAAAGACTCCGGACCGCTTCTGGATCGTATTATCCGAAAGCTGGAGCTGGAAAACTTTCAATCCAGACGACTTGATCAATTAAGTGGGGGACAGCGCCAGCGTGCAGCTCTTGGCAAAGTGATGGCTCAGGAACCTACACTGCTGCTGCTTGATGAACCGACAACGTACTTGGATATCCATCATCAGCTGCAATTTATGAACATGGTAGCAGAGTGGCGTGAAGATACAGGTATAACGGTAATCAGTGTGCTTCATGATCTTAATTTGGCAGCCCAGTTCTGTGACCAGCTTCTGGTGCTTCAGGATGGGAAGATCGCGGGAGAGGGAACCCCGGCTGAAATACTGACCGAAGATTTTATCCGGCAAGTATTCCGGGTGGATCCTGCGGTCGTCAGCCATCCTGAAAATGGCGCTCCCCAGGTTCTTCTGACTGCAAACGTCTCCGATTAAAGCAGTCAGGCAAAGATCCATGCGGAAGTGGTAAGATGAATCTAGTCCGGGAAAAATGGAAATATTCTATATGTAAGCAAAATTTTAAGACGGCTAATAGCCGTCTTTTTTGTATGTATGGAGCATATCTTTTTTATGAAAAAGTAGAGATGTCAGATCGGATTTAACGGGTAATGTTTAAAGTGCGTCCGTATTTGGAAATGAATACGTAGTAGCACTTATCAAACAAAAAGGGAGGCATCAGGCGATGGAAACACTCTGGATCGTTATCAATGTCCTTGTGCTGCTTCTGCTTATCGGAATATTGTACTGGATGCAAAAAAAACACTACTCGTTTACCAAGCGGGTGTTTGCCGGGCTTGGTCTCGGTGTGCTGTTCGGTGCAATATTGCAGTTCATTTATTCGGCTGACTCGGATATCATAGCGAAATCGTCGCAATGGTTTAACCTGGTGGGGTATGGATATGTTCGTCTGCTGCAAATGATGGTTATACCGCTAATTATGGTATCGATCATCTCTGCCATTATGAATTTGAAGGGCGGACGCAATCTCGGCAAAATGAGCGGACTTATCATCGCTGTTCTGATATTAACGACGGGCGTAGCTGCATCGGTAGGTATTGCAACAACGCTTACGTTTGACCTGTCTGCTGAGAATATTCAGGCCGGCGCTGCTGAGCACGAACAGGGGGCGCTGCTGGAAGAAAAACTGGGAGATGTAAAAGAGCAGACTTTGCCGCAGCAAATACTGGAGTTTATTCCGTCAAATCCGTTCGCGGATATGACCGGTGCCAGGAGATCGTCCACGATTGCAGTTGTGATATTCTCTGCTTTTATCGGCATTGCTGTGCTTGGGATTGACCGGAAGCATCCGGAGCAAGCAGAAACGTTTCGCGGTATGGTCCGCGCCCTTTATGCAATTGTGATGCGAATTGTAACCTTGATTCTGAGACTGACACCGTACGGGATATTGGCACTTATGGCCAAGACGATAGCAGGAACGGATCTTCAGGTCATTCTAGACCTTGTCGATTTTGTTCTGGCGTCTTATGTGGCGCTAATCGTCATGTTTATAATCCATCTGATTCTGCTGTCCCTGTTCGGATTTAATCCGTTGATTTATGTCAAAAAGGCGCTGCCAGTCCTGACTTTTGCGTTCACATCACGCTCCAGCGCCGCATCTATTCCACTGATTGTGCAAACCCAGAACAAGAAACTGGGCGTCCAGGAAGGTATTGCGAATCTGTCCGCTTCCTTGGGGGCCACCATGGGACAGAATGGTTGTGCAGGTATTTATCCCGCCATGCTGGCCGTTATGATTGCACCTACCGCAGGTATCAATCCGTTGGACTGGACATTTATACTCACACTTATTGTTGTCGTAATGATCAGCTCCTTCGGTGTTGCCGGAGTAGGCGGCGGAGCGACGTTTGCCTCCTTGATCGTGCTGTCCACGATGAATCTGCCTGTAGCTTTGGCAGGACTTCTGATCTCGGTTGAACCGCTGATTGATATGGGCCGGACGGCGCTTAATGTTAACGGCTCCATAACTGCAGGTCTGGTTACGGGTAAAGTGATGAAGGAAGTTAATACCGACGTGTATAAGGACCGAAATCAAGATATAGATGTGATGCAGACGTAAAGCGAAATAAACCAAGACCGTACTCAGGTGAGTGCGGTCTCTTTTTTAGTGGATCGGGAAGTGGGTTGGAAGAAAATGATAAGAGATTAGATGGGCGTTCTGGTTCATTTTTAATGAGAGCGTATGGTAGACTGGGATTGCTGATTTTTTAATGTTGGCTATATTGAAAAGATTATATAGGAGTCGACATTTATGCCATTAACTTTTGCCCATCCGGCAGCAGTATTGCCTTTCTCCAGAAAAAGTAGGTACATTCATTTTTTCGCAATGATTCTCGGCAGTATGTCTCCTGATTTTGAATACTTTCTGAGAGGACAGCCCATAGGGGAAATTGGACATACATTTAAGGGGTTTCTAATATTCAATCTTCCTTTGGTTGTAGTGGTTTATTTGATTTACCATATCTTTATTCATCAAACCTTAACTAATCATCTACCTCTTTTTTTGCAGGATTCGTACCCGAAGAAAATAGATTTTTCCAGTAACACATTAAAAGTAACTGTCTTTTGTTATTCCGCGTTGCTCGGAATGTTGACACATGTCATTTGGGATTCATTTACACATCGGAACGGATATACGGTCATGAGGTTCCCTGCACTCAATCACTCGTTTAACCTATATGGCTTTGACATACCTCTGTACAAGTTTTTGCAACATGGCAGTACATTATTTGGAATATCGGCAATTATGGTTTATATATATTGCAGAGCGTTATCTCAAAAAAACCAAAATAAAGTTAAGGTTAGTGCAAAACAGAAATTCATTTTTTGGTCTTCATTATTTCTTTTAGCAACATTAATTCTAGTGCTATGGTATCTCATCGACTATGTTTCGATCATGAGTTATGGCAAAGTGGTTGTCAGAATCATAGATTCAACCTTGCTGAGTTTGCTTATTCTTTCTTTGTTATTTAAATACACTGGTTTATTCCGTAAAGATGATTAAGATATATCTGGCATAGACCTTAGTCGACACAAGGGCGGCCGCTTCCCCGTATAGTTCGGGAAAGCGGCCGCTTTTCGTGAATCGTCTTTTTGTATTGTTGCCATGGGAACTGCTTTATCTGCGGTACGCCTACAGTCAGCCGATGACAGTAAGTTGTTTAGGGAAAGAGGTCAGTACCTCAACACCGCTGTCTGTAACATGCACGTCGTCCTCGATCCGGACACCGCCTACACCCGGCACGTAGATGCCTGGTTCGATTGTAAATACAGCTCCGGGCTGCAGTAAATCTTCATTGCGACCGTGAACTGACGGGTATTCATGCACATCCATACCCAGACCATGACCTAACCGATGTAAAAACGCAGGCCCGTAGCCAGCTTCCTCAATAACTGCCCTTGCCGCCCGATCGATTGAACCGTACGTAACACCTGGTTTTACAGCACTTATAGCTGCTTCGTTAGCAGCCAGAACAGTGTTGTAGATACGTTCTTGCTCGGTACCGATATGCCCGACTGCAAAGGTTCGGGTAATGTCTGAAGCATATCCGCCCGCATACACGCCGAGGTCAAACATGAGCAGGTCACCCTGCTCGATTTGTCGCATCCCCGGAACGCCGTGAGGCAAGGCTGTGTTTGTCCCCGTTAGAACCATCGTATCAAAGGAAGGGCCGTCTGCGCCCAGCCTTTTCATCAAGTATTCCAGCTCGGCAACAAGCTCAATTTCACGCATTCCGATCTTGACCTGCTTCAGACCTTGAGTCAGCACCTCTTCAACCAGAACAGCGGCCCGTTTCATCTTCGTGATTTCATCCTTGGACTTCCGCACACGCATCTCACGTAATACCGGACCTGCGTCTTGAAAGGCACGAGCCGGTAAAAAATGCTGCAGCTGCTCGTAACGGGATACAGTGAGTTGATCCTTCTCAAGTGCCATAGTACCGATCGAGCCTTGAATCTGTTTGCTGAGCAGTTCATACGGATTGTCCGTATCTTGATGGGTAACGATGTTGTTTACCGATGAAGCGGCAGCTGCTGCATCACCATCAAGAGCTGGGACCATCAGGAGGGGTTCTTCACCGTGAGTTAGCAACAGCCCAAGAAAACGTTCATGCGGATCACTGGCGAAACCCGTTAAATAATACACATGCTTAGGATCTGTAATTAATAACAGGTCCCAGCCGTTCGTGGTCATGGCGTTAGTTATATGGTGTAATCTGGAATTCATTGCATTCATCCCTTCCCATGTTCATATGATAACCATAATATTTATCTACAAGCGTAGCTTTTTCAGGGGATAAAGTAAAGTGAAGTGCTTCTTTCGATGATATAAATGGGATATATGCTTGTGTCGGGATCCTGTATTTCCGCCGTTCGAAACGGGTAAGAAATACGTTTGTTAACTAGGGCCTGTCTTCAAACCTAAGCCAACCAAACCATAATGGAAGCCAGTGTTAAAAAAGCTCTAAACGTACAGGCTAATTTATCGAACCGGGTAGCTATCCGGCGGTAGTGTTTAATCTTGTTGAAAAAACATTCGATTTCATGACGTTCTTTGTAGAGCCACCAGTCACATTCACGCTGAATCTTACGAGATTTTTTGCTCGGAATCACGGGCTGAGCCTGCTGCTCATGGAGAAAATCGAGAATATCATTGGTGTCATAAGCTCGATCAGCCAACACGTTTGCTCCAGCGAGTTCCATGCATTTCAACATGTCATAACCGGTCACACAATCATGATTTTGGCCGCCGGTGAGTTCAAAACGCAAAGGGTTACCCAGCGCATCTACAATTGCATGGATTTTGGTTGTTAATCCGCCTCTGGAGCGGCCGATTGCCTGAAATTGCTGCCCCCTTTTGCTCCGGCTCCATGTTGATGAACGCGAACAATCGTCGCATCGATCATCACATTTTCGAAGTCGGGTTCAATCGAAATCTGTTCAAGGACTCGCTCCCATACGCCTGACATTTGCTACCGACGAAACCGAGTGTAAACCGATTTCTAGGGACCATAATACTCCGGTAAATCGCGCCAAGGCGCGCCGGTTCTAGCAATCCAGAGCATGGCATTGAGCATGGTCCGGTTATTTTTTGCAGGTCGTCCTCCTTGTTTCTTTCGTTCGGCTGGCAACACGTCTTTGATAAGTTCCCACTGATCGTCATGTATTTCGTATCGTCTCTTCATAACCTGATTTTACCACTTATAATGCTAGTTTTATAGTTTGAAGACAGGCCCTAGTGGATATGCCTGGAATGCACAGTAGATCAAGAAAAAGATGAATGCGTTTCTTGTCATCCTCCGGTAAAATAAACATACATATAATCACACCATTCGGAGGAATAGATATGGCAAAACATCCTTATCAGATCGAGTATGCCGTCAGAGCAGATTTACCGGTCATTGTAGACATTTATAATTCCACCATATCTGGCAGAACGGTCACGGCTGACCTGGAACCCGTCACGGCTGAGAGTCGGATTCGGTGGTTCGAGGACCATAATCCGGAATTCCGGCCATTATGGGTCATGCGAATTCATGATGAAATCGCGGCTTGGATGAGTTTTCAATCCTTTTACGGACGGCCTGCTTATCAGGGAACAGCTGAAATCAGCATTTATGTCGACGAGAAATACCGTGGGACCGGTGCTGGAAGCATTTTGATTGAGAAAGCGCTGGAGGAATGTCCCCGTCTTAAAGTGGATAACTTGGTCGGATTTGTTTTCGGGCACAACGAGCCGAGCCTGAAGCTGCTTAAGAAATTCGGATTTGAGCAATGGGGGCTGCTTCCAAGTGTGGCTGAACTGGATGGGATCAAGCGTGACTTGGTCATTGTAGGGCGTGCCGTGTAAGATTCATCACATAATATAAGTTGAACCAGAAGACGTTCGTATGCTGCGGGCGTTTTTTGTGCTTTGAGAAATATCTGTGCTCATGAAGTATCAGAATTTCCCGTCAGGCTAAAGCCAGCAATTTGCCAACCGCCGAATTCCCTCATCGATATCTTCTTCCTTGATTCCTGCGAATCCAACAATAAACTCACGTTTATGGTTCGGATTTCCGGCATGCTCCGGTTTTTGGTCATATGTATAGGCAATAGAATGTACACGAATACCCTGATCCTCGGCAGCAGCCTGTAGTTCCGCTTCAGGGGAGGGGTGCTGCAAAGAGAGGATTAGATGAAATCCGGCGCCGGTTCCTGAAACAACAGCCCGATCTCCGAAATGCTTGCGGATGGAGGAGATAAGGGTATCATGTTTTTTTCGTAGGATCGTTATCATTTTGCGGAGGTGACGATCAACAAAGCCATCCTGCATGAATCGCTCCAAGGTGCGTTGATGAATCCGGGAGGCCGTGCATTCAACAAACAAATGATGTTTTAAATGGTGGTATTCCTCCAGTAAAATAGATGGAAGAATCATGTATTGTATACCGAGTGAAGGTGACAGGACTTGTGCAAACCCGCCGAGATAAATGACCCGGCTGTCGGAAACAAGACCTTGCAGACAAGGAATAGGCCGGCCGTAATACCGGAATTCTCCGTCATAATCGTCCTCAATAATAAAGCCGCCGCATTCTTTAGCCCACTGAAGCAGATCAAGCCGCTGAGACACGGGCATGATTTTGCCGGTTGGGAATTGATGTGATGGGGATACGGTTACAAATGTTGCTCCACTAGCCCGAAGAGATTGCTGATCCAACCCACCCGCTTGCAGAGAAATCGGATGGATGGAATATCCACTCTGGCGGAACAGTTCGGGGTACTGCGGATAACCGGGATTTTCAACGGCGATATCTTTCCCGTATGGGCGAAGCAGGCGGCACAATAGTTCCAGAAGCGGGTATGGGTCTGATCCAATCACGACCTGTTCCGGTGAACAGGATACACCCCGCATACTGCGTGCATACTTAGCAATCTCATAACGAAGCCCTTCCTCACCTTGAGGATCACCATAGAAGAGAAGGTCTGAGACTTGTTCTTCCTGTAGAACACGGTTGTAAGTTTTTCTCCATTCGGTCAACGGAAAATGTTCATAATCGTTTTTGGACATATGAAAATCGTAGCGGTAGGAGCGGTGTCGAGGCAGCTGCCTCCCTTGAGGGGGAGGTGGTTCGGCCGGTATGGGTACAGGTGTATCCGTCAGCTTTTGCACAAAATAACCGCTGCGTGGTCGGCTGAGGATGAAACCCTCAGCTAGCAACTGTTGATAGGCCATCTCCACCGGAGTTGTACTCATGCCGAGAAAATCGGCTAGTTTGCGTACCGAGGGAAGTCGTGCTTGATCCTGCCAGCGTCCGGTGGATATTTCTTTTTTCATGTATTGGTACAACTGCACGTATAGAGGGGTAGAAGAATCTTCAGCAGACCAGTTCATCTCGGCCAGGTTAATGCTCACATATTTCACTGTTCATCTGTCCTTTTAAATTAATAAAATCTGTACATATGGATATGGTCAATTCTTTGGTATATTATATGGGATTTGATTGGGAATGAAAATAGGAGGTCATTATGGACACAACATTATGGAATCCGCTGCCGGTTCGCTTTTTGGAAGGTGAGCGAGTATATTTGAGGCCGATTGGACAGGACGACGCGGAAGGATACTTTCGTATGCTGTTTAATCCGGAAGTTCGGAGATTGACCGGAACGCAGCATTCTTTCACATTGGAAGGTGTCAGGCGTTATATTGAGGGAAAGTCGGCTGATGACTCTGCAGTACTGCTGTTAATTGCTTTATCGGATACTGATGAAGTGATTGGGGATATCGCCCTTCAGGATATCAATCACGTTAACCGGAATGCCAATGTTCGAATTGCTATCGATTCGGATAACCATAAGGGTAAGGGATATGGACCAGAGTCGATCCGTCTTCTTTTGGAATATGGCTTCGGGGTTCTTAATCTGCATCGGATCGAATTGCAAGTGTTTGCGTATAATGAACGTGCGATCAAGGCTTACGAAAAAGTCGGATTCAGCAGAGAAGGCGTACAGCGGGACGCGTTATACTATAACCACCAGTATCACGATTCGATCATGATGAGTATTTTGGAAGATGAGTTTAAGGCGCTTTATCATAAACAATAGACAGAATAAAAAAACTATGCCCAAGCGCGTGCCGATATTCAATCGGTGCGCGCTTGGGCATATTGTTGCAGTATGCCGGGATTCAAATTGAAAAATAATAATGTCGACGAACTGCCCATAGACAAAGACCCCGTATCGAAAACCAAATTCGGCGATATTACTCATTGGGGCGATCATGGATTTGTTGGCGATATAACATATTGGGCCCTGACTGAATGATTTTATTGAAAACACCGCAAACTACTACTTGTTCAAAGTTGCTAATCACCATGAATTGGCTTAGACAATCGTTTCGCGGCATGAATCGCAATGCAATTCGATTGAATTTTTGTAGCTTATTATAACTCCGGATTTTGGTGGAAGGGCTGAGTGGATTGGATTTTTTCGAAAGTAAAGAATCGTTGACAACCATTGAATGGGTCTTAAGAGGCACTGTTAGCTTTGTTTTCTTACTCCTTGTAACTAAACTAATGGGACAGCGTTCCATTTCTCAATTAAGGTTTCTCGATTTCATTATTGCTCTGACCCTTGGCAATATTATAGCTCACCCGCTTTCAGATGAGGAATTGGGATTAAAAGGATCTATGATAACCACCATTGTTCTTATCGTGTTATATGTTATAGCGACGTGGTTAAGCCTGAAGTGGCCGTTTTTCAAACGATATCTAGATCCATCACCAATCACGCTCATTCAAAATGGACTCATCCAATTTCATAATCTATCTAAAGCAAGAATCTCTATTGATTTTTTATTTTCTGAGCTTAGAAAAGAAAAAGTAGAGGATATACAAAAAGTATCCCTTGCAGTATGGGAGCCGGGTGGAACAATATCTGTTTTCATGGACACCCAATACCAACCGGTTACTCCGGCAGATATGAAATTAGAGACCCAACCGTTTATGATCTCAAGGCCGATCATCATAGATGGAAAAATCGATATGTCGCTTCTTCAAGAAATTGGAAAAGATCTTGTGTGGCTCAATACCAAGATAGCACCAACTAATACGAATATCCGCGATGTGATACTAGCGACTGTTACCGAAAACGAAAATGTGCTTGTCTATTCAAAACCAAAGAAGAGAGGCCTCCCTGGTGATTAAAGCTTAAAATCCAAGAGAGGCTGTTTGATCGGTACATTCTGCTCATGCTTCGGATTGTCTAGGGAAGTACTCAGCTATCTATCACTCCTGAAGATTCTCCGACTCACGTTTCCGACTGAGGAGTTTTCTTTTGCGTAATTGTTGTGCAATTGTAAGTCCGATTAGATATGCTGGCGCTGTTGTATTTCCATCAACGGTAAAAGGTATAATCGAATCATCGGCGACGATTAGATCTTTTACTCCATGCACTTCCCCGCGTTGATTAACCACCCCTCCTTTTGCAAGTGGGGCCATTCGGAGAGATCCTTGTTGGTGATGGTTATGCTCAAAATTCTCTTTAATAAAGCTTTCGAGCTTTTCATCGTCATTGATGATGTCTATCGTTGGTGAAACTAATCGGTACATAGGATCGATGGTTCTTAGCTGCTCTGCTATATTTTTGATATAAACCCTATAGATTTGCTTTACGGCTTCCATGTCGTCGTTGTTCTTTAGAAAGGCCTCATCAGCTAGTACGATTTTAAGGGGATCATTGTTCTGTATCTTTATCGAACCACGGCTCTTAGGTTTTAGGTATATAATGGCGATGGTTAACGAATCATCAGATCCTATCCCAACAAGTTGAACCGCTCGGACATCGGGATCTGCGCCAGGTGTCGGATCAGGTAAGAAGGCGCCGCCTGTATAAAGTGCGTCTGGATCGTTGTCAGGTAGCGGTTTATCTGCGGGGTTTGTAGTAAAAACAGCAAAATTTAATGTGTGGTTCCTGAGTTGCATGCCCACATTTGGATTATTTACAACAACAGGAATTCCTGATGATTTTAGTTGTTTCTTAGGTCCAATTCCAGAGAGCATTAGTATCTGTGCACTGTTAATCCCAGCTGAAACGATCACTTTCTTTTGGGCGTATGCCCGGACACATTTTCCCTCTTTTATAAACTCCACGCCAACAGCACACTTGTTTTCAAAAAGGATACGCAGTGCCGTTGATTTGTAGAATACGCTCAACTTACGGCCATTAAGGCCACGACCACCAGGTGTTATTATATCTGATGAAAGGAAGGCGGTTGATGAGCTTTCACGTTCCCCATTCGGTTTTTGGAACAACTGCCATCGAGTAAAGGGTCCAAGTGTTGTTTCTGGGGTATTATAATCAAGTATTTCAGGGAATCCAGTTGCTTGCTCGATTGCAGAAACCAGCTTGTTTGCCATACTTGTAGGATTTTCGGGCGCTTGCCTAATATCTATTCTGCCATGGAATCCGTGAACATATGGATTGTCTGTCTCCCCGTTATACCTCTCCATTTTTTTGAACCGGCTTATCGCTCGTTCAGGTGACCAGTTGGGTCCTAAAAGTGCTTCCCACTGTTCGAAGACAGCTGACGTTGGTCTAACATATTGCTCACCATTAATCGAGGAGCCACCACCGGAGAGCCGCCCTGTCGTCCACTCAAATACACGTTCATCAAGTCCTTCCTGTGGAACGCCCTCCCCCTGCCAAAAATACTGAGGGAAAAACATCTCCTCAAGCTCAGGAGCAAATGTGGAAATTCTGATCGGCTTATCTCTGTCCTGATTTTCTCCAGCTTCTAATACAAGGACTGACGTTTTCCTGTCATCTGTTAGGGTCTTTGCAATGATGGCACCGGCTGGACCTGTTCCAATAATGATATAATCAAACATTAATTTTTTCTCACTTTTAGGCGGTTTGCTCACAATCAGGTCTCCTTTGTTCAGCATTAATCATCAACCTGTTCTAGAATATTACCGACGTCTGCCTAAAGTGACGGAATTATTAAATATATTAGAGTGGTAATAGGAATAGCGATTACCTATAACGTCTATAGCCATGTGGTCTTGGACGAAATACACCGGTATGCGTTACGATGAAAGTATCAACGAGTCTGAACGTTAAGGAGCATTTTTCCACATGATATCTTCTTTTTTTATGACGTTGTACAGTGTGTTTCTTCCAATCTCCCTTCCTGTCATTGCCGGTGGACTATTAAAACGCTTTAAGGGTCTGGAGACGAAGACATTATCGGCTTTATCCCTTTATGTAATGAGTCCGGCGCTCATATTTGAAACACTAGAGAAGGCAACCGTTACATCGGGTGATGTAGCGGTGACGGTCGCATTTTGTATCATGAATGTCATTATTTTATGGCTGTTAAGCACTTGTGTCAGTAAAATGCTGGGACTGTCCCAGCCGGAACGGTCCGGGCTTGGACTAACGACGATGTTCACCAACAGTGTGAACTATGGTCTGCCATTGGTGCTGCTCGCCTTTGGGCAAGCTGGGCTGGATAAAGCGTCCGTGTACGTTATAGTGCAGATCATTATCATCAATACGCTAGGTGTGTATCTGGCGGCAAGATCCCATTTCTCTGCAGCGAAGGCCGTTAAATCTGTTTTTACGCTTCCATCCGTGTATGCGGCGTTGCTTGCCGTACTGATCCGGATGACGGATGCTGCCCTTCCTGAAGGCTTGGAGACAGGGATAGGAATGCTTTCCGCCGCATACGCTCCACTGGCTCTTGTTATACTTGGGGCTCAGATGATGGGCGTACGTGATGGCAGTGAAATATCGATGGTCTCCCGCCGAGGATTTTGGTCAGGGATGGCGATGCGTATGGTTATTGCTCCGCTTGTTGCTTGGGGTATTCTGGCGGCATTATCGGTGGAGGGAACTTTGTTTGAGGTTATTCTTGTTCTGTCTGCAATGCCGGCAGCTGTAAATGCGGTTATCCTTGCGGAGCAGTATGATGCAGCTCCCCGGCTTGTGTCCATGTGCATTTTGTGGACGACGCTGGCATCATTCATTTTTCTGCCTGTTCTGATTGGTGTCCTATAAATCCAGGCATTCGGCGGTATTGACTTCCTTACTGGATGTAACTATGATAGTTACATTCTTCGATTGGAAAAGTTGTAACGATGGAGGAGAGCATTTTGAATATTAGTACCCGTTTTTCCGTCGCCATTCATATATTGTCTATACTGGAGCTGAACAAGTCTGGGCTAAGCACTTCCGACTACATTGCAGGGAGTGTCAACACGAATCCAGTAGTAATTCGCAGACTTACAGGTATGTTGAACAAGGCTGGACTTGTTGAAGTGCGTCCAGGAGTGGCCGGCGCCAAGCTTAAGGGATCTGCTGCAGAAATATCACTGCTGGATATATACCGGGCTGTTCAAGTGGTACAGGAAAATAATCTGTTTGCAGTTCATGAACAACCGAATGTGAAATGTCCTGTAGGCAAGAATATTCAGGATGCAATCGTGCCCGTGTTCTCACTTGCACAAAATGCGATGGAGAGAGTGCTTCAGGAAGTGACGCTTCAAGATATTGTGCAGAGTATCTCACATAAGGATTCCGGGAAGGATATAGACGCTTGTAACCTAGAAGGTTAAAGGCGTCTATGGTCATTTTCAGAAGTGAAAACCATACACCAGTTCGGACGCCAATTTATTTAGATTGGTTATGCAAGTTGCAGTTGACTTTCTTTTTGTAAGCGACTATAATTATTTGTATACAAGTTGTAACTGTTGTCGTTACATGTCAGACCTCAAATTTGTCGTTAATTATTTGGATAGAATACATGAATGTGATATTAAACAAGGAGTGGTTATTATGTCAGCAGTGCTGCATCCGTCCACAGAGCTTGGACATGTTTCTCTACGTATCCGCAATTTGGCGAGATCCGTTCGTTTTTATACAGAAGTCATCGGTTTGAAAATGCTTCGGCAGCAAGGAAGAGTTGCCGAACTGACGGCAGACGGCAAGCATACATTGCTCATGCTTGAAGAAGTGGAGGGTTTAATTCAACAGCCGGAGCGGACAGCGGCAGGCCTGTATCACTTTGCGATTCTCGTGCCGGATCGGAAAAGCCTAGGGCTTGTTATCCGAAATCTGATTTCCCATAACATCCCGGTTGGTCAGGGGGATCACCTCGTCAGTGAAGCTCTTTACCTCAGCGATCCGGACAATAACGGCATTGAAATTTACGCGGACCGTCCGCGCGACACATGGAAGCGGGATGAGAAAGGCGAAATCATGATGACTACTGATCCGGTAGACGTTGATGGTTTGCTGGCCGTATCAGAAGGATCGGAATGGAACGGACTTCCGGCAGGAACCGTGATCGGTCATGT
Source organism: Paenibacillus uliginis N3/975 (assembly GCF_900177425.1). Classification (NCBI taxonomy): domain Bacteria; kingdom Bacillati; phylum Bacillota; class Bacilli; order Caryophanales; family Paenibacillaceae; genus Paenibacillus; species Paenibacillus uliginis. The sequence goes on from NZ_LT840184.1 coordinate 1,119,319, forward strand.
GCATTTCCATGTATCCAATCTTCAGGAGGCGAAGCGGTTCTACTGCGACGTTCTCGGATTTGAACTGACGGCACACTACGGCAATGCTGCAATGTTCATCTCTGCGGGTGGATATCATCACCATATCGGGTTAAACGTGTGGGCCGGCGTTGGCGTGCCGAATACCCCTCGTCATGCGGCGGGTATGAATTATTTTACGGTTGTTCTTCCGAGCGAAGAAGAGCTTAAAGTCGTTGGCGATAGAATTCATGCGGCAGGATTAACATTGGAAGAGCGGGACGGTGCATTTTATGTAAAAGATCCTTCCGATATTGAAGTTAGGCTCGTGGTGCAGTCGGCTAACAATAAATAAACCTGGTGGATGATGCAATAGATAACAAATTAATCGATATACAGGAAAGGTTGGGGAATGAAATGGGTCAGAGTTGGTCTAAAGGGGAAATTAGATTTAGCGAGAGCCAGATCCGTCAAATCGAGGCTAATGCTAATGTTCTGCAATAACAAAAAACATTTATAAAAAGTAACAAATGTGATATTATGTAAAAAATGGTTATTGTAAAGGAGTGATTATTATGAATATTTCTATTTTAGCTCTAATTTCTATGGGAATAATCTTAGTGTATGCCATTGCAATAACGATTATAGTACAGTTAGTTGGTATGAGATTATTCAAAGACAAATCCAATATGTATTTTCTATACGCTTCTATTATATTGGTGATCCAAACTTATCTTATAATTAAAGACTTATTATCTAAACATACTTTAAGTTCTGCCAATATTTTATTTTTCTTAATGGCGCTTATGTTTATTGTCCGAGGAGTAAGGAGAAAGAAAATAGATATTAAATGATGTTAATTTTTGAAAAAAGCCGCTAAGCGGTTTGTCCTTTGGTTTCATTTGCAGTCTTTCTTCCAGCTGGTTGACCGCAGTCCCAGTTTTTTTCACTTGTGATTTCTGCCGTTTGGCCTGAGAAACCGCTCCTTTTTAGATGGTTGCTCGACACTTCCATTCTACCAAAGGGCGGTTTCTTTGTTTATGTGTTTTTGAATTGGACATGCACGAAACAGCGGGGAGGACGAAGCGATTCCGGAGAAGCATACGCTCTTGTCCCCGAATTTCTTCCGCCAAGGGAATAATTCAAGAAATTCGGGGGCAAGAGCGATTGGAGGAACGATTTGTACGCGTAGCGTCTCATAACAGGCAGAGGGGGCATCCCAGATCAATGGACCTTTTGGGACACCCACTTTTGTAGGTATTTCCATAACCACCCTATAAAATTTACCAATTAAAAGAAGGGTATATGTTAACATTTAGAGGGGGTGATGTTATGCCAATTTGTCAGAAATGCGGCTATTCTTGGAACTGGAAAGAGACCTTCCTCAAAATACTCACATTTAATAACAAGTTAATATGCCCTTCCTGCAAGTCACTTCAATATGTCTCAAAGAAATCGAGACAACGAATAAGACTGATTTCATTTCTATCCATTAGCATGATGGTCCCTATGGTATCCATGGGTATGCGCATCGGCTATATTTTGATGTATGCATTGATTCTATATGTTTTACTGATTGCTTGTATGCCATTTTTTTATATGCTCAGTAACGAAGATGAGCCGATGCTTTAGCCTGTTTACGTTTATAGCTGAGCCAACCCCTCAAGCGTCCGGATCATATGTTCCACCAGATTGGGGATGTCTGACATGTTGTCCTCGTTGATTTTGTGCGGGAATTTGAGTTCAATCGTATTTTTGTAAACGATAGGATCTTCGCCGAAAATACAGCTAAGCGTCTGCACTGGAACGATTTGAGGCTCCCATATGACCTGCATCAGCTCAGAAATACGCCGGCACTGCTCGGGTACAATCTTGACCTCTGTATAGAATCGGAGAGATAGCGCGCAACCTGGCTGTTCTCCGGGTGTTTCCAATAATTCAGCAGCAAGGTCTTTTAAAAAAGCGTCAAGCCGAATTTCGGCTTCTGCTCCAGTTCGTGGAACCAGCTCGAATTTGAGGCTGAAAGCCCGTGACATGACGGCCATATCCATCCGGTCTGTCCGGCCTGTGACGAGAATCCTCTCATCCAGATTATCCAGATCATAGACCACATTTTCCACTGTAACCTTCAAATTTTCAAACATGGTTGGATCGAACATACAGACACTTCCTTCTGACAATGATGAGTAAATACATGAATGTGGATAATATACCATACCCGTTATAGAGAGGAAACAACATCAGCTATATTACTATGCCAACAATGAGGAAAATGGATTGACCTGTTTAAAAGATCATGATAAGATTTTGTCTAACAGTAAAATAAATTTTACCGGTAAATAATTGTGAGGTGATAAAGTGAAAATTACTGGTGTGTATAAAATCAAGACACATGAGCAGTTGAAAGCCATTGCCGACCCGCTTCGAACCAAAATATTGATGAATCTTGTTAAGAATGAGTATACCGGCCAACAGTTGGCAGAAATGTTGGGCATTACCCGTAACAATATATATTTTCACTTGAAAGAGCTGGAGAAGCATAATGTGATCCAAGTGGTCAGGAAAGAAGAGAAGAACGGAATCGTTCAGAAATATTATCGCGCTGTAGCAAGCCGCTTTATTCCGGACGAGCATCTGCTTCCAAGTGAAGATCTTATCGAAACGTCCAGGCAAGTGTTTATGGAAACATTAGAGGTCACACGAGCGAAGATTGTGAATGCGCCGGCGTCATCTTTTGCATTGAATTCTAGTAACGAAATGTTAAGAAAAAATATCGCATCAACGTATTCCTTACGTGGGAACGAAGAGAGCTTTACGGCTTTCATCGAGGACTTCAAAGTTCTGCTTGATAAGCATTTTGTGAAGTCAGCTCCTGAGGGTTCAGGTGAGAACACAGAGGATACAAGCTATTATTTGTCTTTAATCAGCTTTCAAGACGATGACGAAGACATCACAATTCAATAATGAAACGGTGGGGAATACCTATGAACAATGAGATTATTATTGATGATGCATGGTTCACTGTATCCAAAATTGACGATGACACGTTTGCGATAAGCGAGTTCGGCCATTGGGAGAAGGTCCATTCCTTCCTACTGATCGGAAAGGAAAGAGCGGCACTTATTGATACAGGACTCGGCATCGACCAGATGAAACGTATGACCGATCAGCTCACAGACTTACCAATCATCGTTCTAACCACGCATGTGCATGCAGATCATATCGGAAGCCACGACCAGTTCCAGCAGATTTACGTGCATGAAGCCGAAGAGGACTGGCTGGTAAACGGAATTAAGGGACTAGGGATTGATCAGATTCGGAAAGACATATCCAGGGATATTACAAGACCGGTTCCGGAAACGTTTAATCCGATGTCCTACAAGCCATATCAAGGCAAGCCAGCAGGATTGTTGCGTGACGGGGATGTGATCGAGCTTGGGGGACGAAGCCTGACGATTTACCATACGCCGGGTCATTCACCGGGCCATATCGCCTTGTTTGATACCGGCCGAGGCTTTCTGTTTACAGGAGATTTGCTGTACGACGAGACACCGGTATATGCATTTTATCCGACGACGGACCCTGTGGATCTTGTGAATTCGCTGGACAAAATCTCAAACATTTCCGGGGTAAAACAAATATTCGGCAGCCACAACAGTATCGGACTGGATCCGGATTGGCTCACAGTCGCTCAGCATGCGGTAAAGGATTTACGGGAAAAAGATCTCGTCCGCCATGGCACTGGTATACATACATATGAAGGATTACGTATTCAATTCTAATGCGTTTCTGCGAGGTTTATTTGATTTTTCCAACCTCTTCATCAATCTTCCAACCAGCCGCTGCTGAATAACGGAAGGTTACTTCATAAGTTTCGCTATCCTCATCACCGACATGAACTTTGAAACGGAATTGTTTCATTGTTTTTCCGTCAGCCTTGTTACGTTATTATTGATGGTTCATCTTATAGGTTGGTTCAGTTCGGAAGTCAGATGAAAGAGAGAGCCTGCTGTATCTATCGGATGGAACCGTGAGGAATTATGCTTCAACACTGTATGTCAAACTGGGCGTACGGAACAGGGAAGAAGCCGTAAAGAAAGCAAAAGAGGCTGGGCTCATGTGAGTCCAGCCTTACCTGTATGAATAGAACACCCTACCCTTTTGTTAGCTTCGATCTATATTTTTGCCGTAATAGATTTCGTCCATTTCGAGCTTCAGGCGTTCCGTAATTTCCTGCTGCTCTTGCGGAGACAGCTTATCCTTCGTGTAGCCGAACAGATAGTTATCAAGGTCAAACTGCTTTAGCTTGCACTTGGTGTGAAAAATGTTCTCCTGATAGACGTTGACATCAATCATGTCATACAGGTCTTGCACCTCGTCCGGAATATAGTTCTGGATGGAACTGATCTCATGATCGATGAACAGCTTGTGTCCGCTGATGTCCCGGGTAAAACCACGCGTCCGATAGTCAATCGTTATAATATCTGTATCAAAGGAATGGATGAGGTAATTCAGCGCCTTGAGCGGTGAAATCTCCCCACAGGTAGACACATCAATATCGGCACGGAAGGTGCTGATGCCTTCATCTGGATGATACTCGGGATAGGTGTGAACAGTAATATGGCTCTTGTCCAACTGGAGAACGACATTGTCAGGCAGCGGTCCGGGCGATTCATCGTATGATGCGTCTGGAACCTCAACGACAGGTCCCTCGGATACGAGCACGGTTACACTGGCCCCCTGCGGGACATAGTCCTGTTGGGCGATATTCAGCACATGGGCCCCGATAATATCGGACACGTTTTTTAATATTTTGGTGAGACGGTCGGCATTATACTGCTCATTGATATATTCAATGTACGCTTCGCGCTCTTTCTTGGTTTTCGTATAGCATATATCGTACATATTGAAACTGAGTGATTTCGTGAGATTATTGAATCCGTGGAGGGTGATACGCTGTTCCGGTTCTGGTTTCATATGCCATTTCCCCTTATGATCAAATATTGGATAATTCATGATACATCCTATCTTTTCCAACAGTGCACTTTCTTACTCTTGGAATGAAGAATACATATAGGGTCCCGTTATTCGCTGTAATCCAACAAAAGGCTGCCCTGCAGTGGAATTCACTGTAGAAGCAGCCTTTTTATCAAGTGTAGCTGTTATTATATTTACTTCAAAAAGGGCAGATCGTACTCAGACGTCCTTCGTTCCGGCGAGTGCGACGCCTTTAATAACGCTGGATTCCATAGAGTCAAAACCAACGTTCTGGGAGATGGACATTTGTAATCCGTCCTCTTCAAAGGTAAGAGCCATACTCAAACAAAATGGAGTCTCAACCAACTGATGTGTAAGCAGGAGCAGATTATCCTCTTTCCAGGTGGCACTTGCTGCCACAGTCTCCGTAACACCCCTCAACAAGGAGGTTGATCCTACATTCCAACCGTTAGATCCATACACAGTCTGATGCTCTCCGGCAGCGTTCTGAATGGTTACGGTAATACTGCCTGATTCTAAGGTGAAGGATAACGTGTTAAATCCAAGCTTATTCTCTTCTAACTGATAGGTCAAACCTGACCACTCCTGTGCAAGCGGAGATTCGCACTCATAAACAGGTGGTTCGAGTGACAGTGACTTTAGCTTATCCTGAAGAGCGTCTGAAGCCTCACTATCGGAATCGATAGGGGACACAGGCTGTTGAAAGGCAGGGAGCAGGACATCCCACACTACATTTAAAACACCATCCAACTGCATCGCACCGCTTGTAATCGCTATAACGGCATCGTACTGTGGCATGACGATGCAGAACTGGCCGAAAGCACCGTCTCCCCGGTACACGCCGTGGCGGCATCTCCAGAATTGATAACCGTATCCTTGGTTCCAGTCATTGTTCGGATCATCTCCGTTGGATATTTGTTTTGAAGTGGCTTCCTCTACCCAGGAAGCGGGAATGAGCTGTTTATCCTGCCACAGCCCCTTCTGAAGATACAATTGACCGAACTTGGCAATATCCTCGGTTTTAACGGAAAGCCCCCAGCCACCGCAATCAAAGCCGAGAGGGCACTTCTCCCAAGTGGCATTTTCAATGCCAAGCGGCTCCAGAATCCGTGGCTGCAGGAAATCCAGTAAGGATCCGCCTGTCAATTTTTGCAGGATAGCTCCTGCTATGTAAGTAGCACCACTGTTATACGTAAAATGGGTTCCCGGCGCGTGTTCTACCGGTGCATGCAGAAAGACTTTAATCCAGTTCTCACCATGCGTCCGGTTGAGCGAGGCGAGCGGGTCCTGATGATGGCCGGAGCCCATGATCAGGAGATGGCGAATTGACATCGCGGCAAGATGATCGCTGACCGTATCCGGTGTTTCGTCTGGGAAGAAGGAAATGACCTGATCGTCCAAAGAGAGCAGACCTTCATAGGCTGCAAGTCCGATGGCAGTAGAGGTGAAGCTTTTGCTGAGAGAGAACATTGTATGAGGCAAGTCTTTCCGGTAAGGTGCCCACCAGCCTTCCGCGATGACATGGCCGTGGCGCAGAGCCATAAAGCTGTGAAGCTCAATGCCGCGCTCCTGCACAGCGTCCAGAAACCGGGATAATGCGGCCGATGAAATCCCTTGCTGTTCCGGTGTGCTTCTCGGCAAAGAATAAGAATGGGTCATAAGATGATCGCTCCTTTTTAAGTAGGATGATTTCATGCTATCGCAGAAGGAAGCGCTTTACAATACATAAAAACACACGGGGTGTCTCAAAAGGGTCAGTTAACGTGGGAGCTCCTTAGTCTGTATTAAAACACTACGCGTACGAGCCATTCCGGCCACCTAAGTATGAATCCTCGGGCGGTTAGGTTCATCCGAAAAGGCTGTTATGCCATATGCGCTAAACCGAAGCATAAAGAAGACTACCCGATCAATCACTCCTTGGGCAGTCTTCTTTATGCTTAAAATCTAACTGTTCACATTCCTGTTCCCTAATACCGTCCGAATTCGCTCCGTTTTGTCAGCCTCACTGTGATATTCAAACAGCCCCAGGCGGTTACCCCAAGGATCGGCAAACGTTGCCCATCGGACGGTAACCTCTGTCCGGGAATGTATTTCAAAGTGCTCCACCTGCAGCTTTTGCACGATCCGCTCCCGCTCTTCATCTAAATCATTCACACCTAGGCGCAGAGGGCCGCATACAACAGCGGGAGTTCCCTCCGCAACCTGCAGCCAGCAGCCGGGAAGGAGCTCCCACTCGACAAAACCTTCATGCGGAACGCAATCTGGCGCCCGTCTTAGCAGTGTCTCATACCAAGCCTGTCCGTCTTTGATATCCGTTACCCGTACCTGAACCGTCATTTCATATATTATGGAATTAAGTCTCCTTGAATTCCAGTAGTTCAATTACATTGCCAAACGGGTCCTTAATTGCGCTATAAGTGCCGGGAGGGCAAAACTGCGGTGTATCAAAGATAACTTCAATTCCTTTTTCCTGAAAATCAGTGATAGAAGCCTTCAGATCCTGTGTCTGAATCCCTAACACAACTTGAGCTTCGCGGGGATAATCTACCGCAGTAACGTTGTCGACCTTGTTCAGGATGACAGGTACAGCTTCATGTTTCAGACCGACAATACATTCATCGTCGTATACCTTGGATATTTCGAAACCGAGTATCTCGCAATAAAAGGATATGGCCTCTTTCATATCAGTGACATTAATAGAAATGACACAAATATTCTGCATCGTAAAGTTCCTCCTTATTGGTAGCAAAGTATGCCCTTGTCGGATCAGCAGGCGCAAACCATTGGGTTATGCGATCAGCCTCAAGACTACTTATCTAGTGAGAGTATACCTTGAAGAGAGGGCGGAAAATTCTTCTACTTTGCGCTATTTCGTTTTTCGTTTGTTTTTTTCAAATAATAGAAGAGGGAGATTGACAACAATCGGAGGATCAAAGGGGAGAGGTTCCCTAAGCGTAAGTTGCAGGTTCATATCTGTTGTCTCGTCAACCAAAATGGAAGTTTCATATTTTCCCCGAAGAGAGCAGTCCAGCAAAAAATAATCCCTCGGATTCAGGCTCCAGGGGATTCCGGCAGCTAGCAGATAATAAGTTCCATGTGGGATACCGGAGAACTGGCATGTCCTGTTCCGAAGGTTCAGAGCCGTTCCAGCGATCGGTTTCTGATCAGGAACAGGCCGTGGGAACAGACCGACAAAGATTAACCCGCGAAAGGATTCCGGCGCTTTTATGTGACACTCTATGCGGGGGAGCAGGCTTTCCTGCTCTTGAGGTAATGACAGAGGTGTGGATTCATATTGACTTACATAGCTGTGAAGCGATTCAGAGGAGGAACGAAAGCGTTTGGGCGACAGGCCTACAAACTGCTTGAATCTCGTATGAAATGATCCCATGCTGCTAAAACCGATAGAATAAAGTATTTTTACAAGCAAAGAAGGCTCTTTTAACAGATGGGACTTGCCGGACTCGATCCGCAGTGCCGAGAGGTACTGGCGGATCGTGATCCCTGTGACAGATTTGAATACTCTTGTAAAATGGTAAGGGCTGTACCCGACAAAATCGGCAAGCTGCCGTGAAGTGATATCTTCGTTCAACCGGTCTTTCATGTACAATATAGCTTTCTCTACCGCTTCCGTATGGCTCTCGTTCATGGATGACTTTTCCGGAACGGGTTCATGAATGATTTGGGAATGCTGCTCTCAAACCGCATAAGCTGACCGTCTGTTGGGTGGATAAAGGCGAGCACCTTAGCATGAAGACCGAGTCTGCCGAGGATTTTGGCTTTCGAGCCATATTTCTTGTCGCCTACAACGGGATGTCCAATGTCTTCCATATGTACGCGAATTTGATTTTTGCGACCAGTTTCCAGATTGACCTCCAGCAGTGAGAAATTGCGGTTGGACTCAATCGTTTTATAGTGGGTTACCGCATGTTGACCGTCATTCGGATAATGAGAGGAATACATTTTCAGGGTGCTGCTTTCTTTAAGCCATGACGTGATTGTACCCTCGGGCTTTTTGACAGCTCCTTCAACCAGAGCTACATAGGTACGCTCTTTTACGGTGTCCTGCCAGTTGTTCTGTAGGGCTTGCTGTACGTTCTCGCTTTTGGCGAACATCATCACACCAGAAGTGTCACGGTCCAGACGGTGAACGACAAAGATCCGTTCATTTGGATTTTGGCTGCGCACATGGGCTGTCAGCTGACGATAAGCTGTCATCTCATTCTCTTTAGGGGAAGCAACCGACAGGAGGCCGGCATCCTTCTGGATAACAATAACATCATCATCTTCATGTAAAATAGACAGTCCGACAAGCGCCGGCTTATCAGCCGCTTTATCTTTGCTCAGCATGATGGTCTGTCCGGGCTTAAGAGCATAGTTATACGCCGTGACAGCTTGTCCATCCACCATAACTTGTCCGCGTGCGAGAAGTGATTTGATCGAGTTACGGCTCATATTTGATATGCTGCTTAACAAAAAGGAAAGTAATTCCGCAGGTTCTTTGACGGTATACGTTTTCGCTGGAGCCGGTTTGGAGGTATTTTTGGCATTGCTTGTATTAAGAGTATGCTGACGGCCACCGGATTTTCGACCTTGATCCGATGAACTGCGCGGCTTGTTGGCCTGGTAGTCACTACCTCTTTCTGCCGGGGCTCCTGAACGTGTATTCTGTGGTTTATATGACTTCGTTTCCTTGGCGGGACGTCGTTTGTTATCCATGGTCATTCTCCATCCTGAAGTTGATTTCCAGTCAACTATACCATGCACCGGCGGGCAATTCCATGTATCGGCGTTATGTAGAACGGTTCTTGGTTGCCCATTGAACCAAACCCCGGTAAACTTAAAGGATAGAGATCGTTCTGTCGAAAGAGCCAAGAGGTTAGAGTTAGGAGTTTTTATATGTTAAATAGGGAACAGAGTCATCCGGAATCGATGAATATCAATAAAGCTCGGGAATATTTGCAGAAATACTACGGTTATCCCGATTTTCGTGAAGGACAGAAAAAGATCGTAGAGAGCCTCCTTGAGGGCTGTGATACGCTGGGGATTATGCCGACCGGCGGAGGGAAATCGATCTGTTACCAGATCCCGGCGTTGATGCGGCCGGGTATGACACTCGTGATCTCCCCCTTGATCTCGCTGATGAAGGATCAGGTGGATGCTTTGACAACAGCCGGTGTTTCAGCCGCTTATATCAATAGCACATTGAGCGGTAAGGAAGTGAACGAGCGGATCCGGCAAGCGAAGCGAGGAGAACTGAAGCTGCTGTATGTGGCTCCGGAGCGGTTGGAGTTGGATTGGTTCCGGGATGAGATGGCAGAGCTACAGATTTCCTGTGTTGCTGTCGATGAAGCACACTGTGTCTCCCAATGGGGACATGATTTCCGGACGAGCTACTTGTCAGTGGCTCCCTTCGTAAAGGGATTGCCGGTTCGCCCGATCTTGGCGGCCTTTACGGCCACAGCTACACCGGAAGTCATGGAAGATATGCAGCGGCTTCTCCGGTTGGAGGAACCGCAGGTGTTTGTTACGGGACTCGGCCGTGACAATTTGGAAATGTCTGTGCTTCGCGGTGAGAACAAGCGGGAATATGTACTTGATTATGCAGCATCGAATACGCACCAATCCGGCATCATATATGCGGCTACCCGCAAGGAAGTGGATGATTTATGCCAACGGCTGCAGCAGCAGGGCTTGTCCGCAGGACGTTACCATGCGGGGATGAGTGATGCGGAGCGCGCTTCCAGCCAAGAGGCTTTTTTGTACGACGATATCCGTGTTATTGTAGCGACCAATGCGTTTGGCATGGGGATCGATAAATCGAACGTACGCTATGTCATTCATTACAATATGCCGAAGAATATGGAGTCCTACGTTCAGGAAGCAGGTCGTGCAGGCCGTGACGGCGAACCGAGCCAGTGTATTTTGCTGTTTAGCGCGCAGGATATTATGACCCAGAAATTTCTGATTGAACAGAATCCCCAAGATTCCGAGCGCAAGCATAATGAATACCGGAAGTTGCAGCAGATGATTGACTATTGTTATACGACACGCTGCCTTCGCAGTGCTATGCTGGATTATTTCGGAGAGGCTCACGAGGATAAGCCGTGCAGTACGTGCAGCTCTTGTACAGATGATCGGGAACTGATCGATATAACGGTGGATGCCCAGAAGATTTTCTCTTGTATCCACCGGATGCGTGAGCGCTTTGGCGTTTCAATGGTAGCGTCAGTGCTGAAAGGCTCGCGTGCCAAAAAAGTGCTTGAATACGGCTTTGACCGTCTGCCCACCTACGGTGTCATGTCTAGCCGCACGGAGAAGGAAATATCGGAGACGATTAATGTGCTCATTTCTGAAGGCTTACTCGCTCTCTCAGAAGGACAATATCCGGTCGTGAAGCTGCAAAGTGCCGCAGCCGAGGTGCTTAGAGGACAGCGGGAAGTGATGCAGCGGGTTCCGCGGCCTACCAAGACATCCGCTGGGCAGCGCCGGAGCAGCAGTCGTGATTCTTCACCGTCAGCGGTTAATGAGACTGTATTCGAGCAACTGCGCCTCATCCGCCGTGAACTGGCCAGCCGTGAGCATGTGCCGTCCTATATTATTTTTAATGACGCGACCTTACGCGAGATGAGTGTGGTCTGTCCGCAGAGTGAGGATGAAATGCTTAAAGTCAAGGGAGTCGGTGAAGTGAAATTCCGCAAATACGGAAAGCCGTTCCTGGATTTTTTTCTTAATCAGTCGGGAAATTCAGACACAGAGTACGATCATTACCAGTATGAATAAACGGAATTTATGAAATAACGATATAAAAGGATTATCGGCACGATAAATACGGATATTGGAATAAATCAAGCGAAGGTCGTGAATCATGAAAGTCATTTTGTCCACTTTAAACGCCAAATACATCCACACATCCCTTGCTATCCGCTGTCTTAAGGCTTACAGCGAGAAGGACTTTGATATTGAGCTGACAGAGTATACGATCAAGGACCTGGTGATGAACATCGTCTCCGATCTGTTTCAGCGGAAGCCCAACGTTATTGGCTTTTCCTGTTATATATGGAATATCGAAGAGACGATTAAAGTCATTGATATTGTCAAAAAGGTTATGCCTGAGGTTACGATTATTTTGGGAGGACCGGAGGTTTCTTACGATACGACTTACTGGATGGAGCGACTGCATAACGTAGATTTCATCATTATGGGTGAGGGAGAGGAGACGCTGAATCACCTCTTGAAGGAGATCGAAGGCGACCGCAAATATCATTTTGTGTACGGAACCGCTTATCGTAAGAACGGTGAGGTGATCATTAATCCTCCGCGTCCGAAAAACGATCTGAACGATCTGCCGTCACCGCATCGGTTTGCGGAGGATATCCCTCATTTGGGCAAGCGGGTCGTCTACTTTGAGACAAGCCGAGGCTGTCCTTTTAACTGCCAGTTCTGTCTTTCGAGCATTGAGGTGGGCGTCCGTTATATTGATATTGAGCGTACGAAGTCCGATCTTTTATATCTCATTGATCATGGCGCCAAACTGATCAAGTTTGTGGACCGCACATTCAATATTAAAAGAGATTATGCTCTCGAAATGTTTCAATTCTTGATTGAGAATCATCGGGGCTGTGTATTCCAATTTGAAATTACGGCAGATATTATGCGACCCGAGGTGCTTGAATATTTGGCGGAAAATGCGCCTCCGGGCATCTTCCGGTTTGAGATCGGTGTGCAGTCCACGAATGACCCGACGAACCAGCTTGTAAAGCGCCGTCAAAATTTCTCGAAGCTATCTCGTACCGTCAGCATAATTAAGGCGAGTGGAAAGATTGACCAGCATTTGGACTTAATAGCGGGTCTGCCGCTCGAAGATTACGACACATTCCGCATGACGTTTAATGACGTATTCGCACTCGGACCGGAGGAGCTACAGCTCGGGTTCCTGAAAATGCTGCGAGGTACCGGAATGCGAATCGATGCACATAAATACAATTACACGTACATGGATCATGCGCCGTACGAAATTCTGGGCAGTGATGTTTTGCCATTCTCGGACATTGTCAGATTGAAGCGGCTGGAGGATGTGTTGGAAAAATACTGGAATGCACACCGCATGGACCATACGCTGAATTATTTAATGACACAAGAATTCCCGTCGCCTTTCGATTTCTTTCAGCAGTTCGGAGATTACTGGGAGGCCCAAGGCTGGCAAAAAATCGGTCATCAGCTGGAGGATCTGTTCACACGTTTGACAGCATTCCTCGAAAACCGGCAAACCCCGCATATGGAGATCATTACAGGGCTAATGAAATTCGATTATTTCCTGGGACATAAGTATAAACCGCGCAAAATTTGGTGGGATTTCGTTCAGGATAAGAACGAATGGTCTGCCCAATTGAAACAGGCTGTTGATCAACAAGGTGACTTCACGGGCGGCTTTGCCAAGCTTGGATTGGGTGAACGTGAATTGCAAAAGCATGCAATGATCGAGGTGCTTCCGTTTAATCTGGAAGAAGTTATTCATCATGGCGGCTCTGGGACTTCTGCCAACGGGGAAAGCGGACAAACTCCTTCCCGTACGATGCTGGTCGTGCTGTATCAGCAATCAGAGGATGGTCGTCCGTTATATTTTACAAAAGCTGTTTAAAAATCAACTTCATCCGGCAATCTAACGGATGGAGGAGTGATAAACATGATAGATGGCCAGGATCCTAAACACAAAGATGAACCGACCGTTGCAGAGGGTATGGAGGGCAATAACGAAATGTTGCGGGAAGAAGCAACCGAGGAAGAAGTTGAACATGGTGACTTTACCGAGGTTACTCTGCTGAGCATTGACCGAACTCCGGAAGATTAGAACATGTGGCGTAAGGCGCATCCCATGAGCATGGTGCTTAAGAAAAAAGAGTCAGAAATAGGCTGCCCGAGACTTAGTCCTGGGTGGCCTGTTTGTTGTTAAGAGATAAGAAAGTATAAACTTCGGAGTAAATTGCATCCTTATCCCGCAAGAAAAACTACCGCTAAGTGCGGTTTGTCTTCATTTGAGGTACGTTGATGGAGTTTTTCTTATGGTTTATATTATTCGCGTGCAGAACCCGTTTTTGTTGCGTAATATTTTCCCGAATATGCATCTTTCTGATATTGATAGTTTTAAAATTGATACCACAGCTCTATTGAGAGTTTTTTACATATAAAGTAGATTATGCTTAATGATATGGGACATGCAGTTGAATCTATAAACCTATAAATCCAAAAAAAAATCGAATTGAGAGATTTCTTAAATCCATTTGGGTAAGCGCTGTCATAGTTAGGCATTCCTTTAGTTTTGAAAGGAGCTGATGTCGTTTTACGTGGAGATGCAGAAATTTTACTGATCATTTTTATAGGAGGGATTAATTTATGAGAAAAGGTTTATTGGGAATGCTGGGCAAGCCGAGAAGAATTTTGCCGTTATTGGTCGTTGTAGCGTTGATTATGAGCTTGCTGCCGGTGGTAGCTTCTGCAGCCGACCGGGGCCCGTGGGCATCTAATGTATCCTATACCGTAGACGACACGGTCACGTATAGTGGAAATACCTATAAGACTATTCAATCTCACACTTCATTAACAGGATGGGAACCGCCTAACGTACCTGCGATGTGGCAGCTTGTTCAAGGTGGAGGCGAAGGCGGTAGTGATACCATAGCTCCGACAACTCCAGCGAATGTAACTGTAAGTGGAGTCACCTCTAATAGTGTAACGTTATCCTGGCTGGCGTCTACGGATAACGTAGGTGTGACAGGTTATGATGTGTATCAGGGTACATCGCTGGCTATATCAGTAATCGGTACTACAGCTACAATTACCGGACTTTCAGCCAGCACAACATACTCCTTTAAGGTTATTGCCAAAGATGGTGCAGGTAATCTCTCCCCGGCAAGTGAAACGGTGAATGCGACAACCGCAGGAGGGACAGGCGGGGGTGGTGGTCAGCTACCGAAGCATATACTGACAGGATACTGGCAGAACTTTATCAATGGCGCCAGCAACTTGAAAGTGAGAGATATACCAAACCAGTACGATATTATTGTATTGTCGTTTGCTGAAATGGATCCTGCTAATCCAGGCGGTGTCACTTTTAATGTAGATCCTTCATTGTCTACAGCTCTGGGAGGGTATTCGGATGCCGATCTGTTTTCGGATATTCAGGCTAAACGTGCACAAGGGAAGAAGGTCATTTTGTCCATTGGAGGAGAACTGGGCAATATTAATTTAAATAACGCTTCACCTAATGTGACGAATTTTGTGAATAGTATGTATGGTATCATTACTCAATTTGGTCTTGATGGTGTGGATATCGATCTGGAGCAAGGCATGAATGTACCTAATCTAACCAATGCGATTCGTCAGTTACAGCAAAAAGTCGGAAGTGATTTTATTCTGACGATGGCTCCTCAAACGATAGACATGCAGAATTCGACTACATCCTATATACAGCTTTATAACAACCTGAAGGATATTACAACCGTAATTAACGTGCAATATTACAACTCTGGATGTATGCTGGGTCGTGACGGAAAATGTTATACACAGGGTAGCGTGGATTTCTTGACTGCTCTTTCGGATTTGACATTGCAGTGGGTAGCACCTTCCCAATTAGGTATAGGTGTCCCCGCTACACCTTCAGCAGCAGGGGGAGGATATGTCTCTCCAACGGTCGTTAATAATGCGCTGAACTGTCTGGCGACCGGCAACAGCTGTGGAAGCTATAAGCCAGTTGCTAAGTACCCGGATATCCGGGGGGCAATGACATGGTCAATCAACTGGGATGCGACCACTAACTATAGTCTAGCCAACACGGTGAAGCCTTTCTTGATTACACTTCCTTGATCATAAAAGTGAAAGGTGAGTCCCAAATGTAGATGGTCACAATGCGAGCGAACGGCTAGAATTGGTCTAATAAATATTGAATGTACAAAAGAAACCTCCCCTTGATAATTTGGTAGCTCAATGCTTCCATTTACGAAGGGGAGTTTTTTAGTGGTCATGCACGCATCAGCGGAGAGGACGAAATGATTCCGGAAAAGCGAAGCGGTAAAAGCTTTCCAAAGGAAAGCTACTTCGGAAGCATATGCGCCTTTGTCCCCGAATTTCTTCCTTTAAGGAATAATTCAAGAAACTCGGGGGCAAGAGTTATCATGAACGAGACAGACTCCCCGTAATTGCAACATCTTAGGTTAATTTTGGGAATAATGGTGTAGTAGAAGCTAAACCAAAACCAAAATCAGAGCTAAATTGCAAAGGAGAGTCTGTACTATGAAGGATACCATAAAATACGTAGGATTAGACGTGTCGAAGGAAAATATTGCTGTATCTGTAGCTGCCCCAAGTAGAGAAGGTGCTCGGTATTTGGGCACGATTCCTCATAACGAGTATCACATCTTGAAAGTATTGAGAAAGTTTGGAGGAACGGATTCGTACGCGTAGCGTCGCATAACAGACAAACGGGGCGTCCCAGGTCAATCGACTTTTGGGACACCCCGATTTATTTTTTGAACCCAAAACCATGCGATGGAAGAATAATCCATGCTAAAATAAACTCCAGTACCAGACTGTTTAAATAGACAGCCCTGAAATGGAGCGTGACCAACCTGAAGATAAATGTAATTATTGCAGATGACAATTCGTTTATCCGGGAAGGGATGAGAATTATTCTGACATCCTTCCCGGAATTCGATGTTCTGGCAACGGTAGAGGACGGAGCTCAGGCAGTGGTGTTCTGTGAACAGAACGTAGTCGATGTGGCGCTGCTTGATGTACGGATGCCGAATATGAACGGGGTTGAAGCAACGCAGTTGTTGACGAGCCGTACGCAGACGAAGCCGTTGATCCTGACAACGTTTGATGATGATGAATATATCTTGAATGCTATTAAATATGGCGCTAAAGGATATCTGTTGAAAAATAACGATCCTGAGCTGATCCGAAGCGCGATTATAAGCGTACATAAAGGTCATAATGTACTGCAGGATGCAGTGCTGGAAAAGATTAAGTCCAACCTAACCACAGACAATGGCAAGGTTTCGAGCGCGGAGCGTGCGGTAGGATTCGATGCGTCTTCATATACCGAGCGGGAGATGAGTGTTATTGAATTGATCGCCAAAGGATTGTCAAACAAAGAAATTTCCAAGAGGCTGTTTATCTCGGAAGGGACAATCGCTAATTATGTGACCTCGATTCTCGGCAAGTCAGGTCTGGAACATCGAACGCAAATTGCAGTTTACTATCTTTCAGGGGAAATCGATTAAGTGGCTAAGCATATTGGATCCATCATGATGTGGGGGATCGGTTACAAGATCGTTCTTCTGATGTATGTGTTCGCGTCTGCCGTCACATCGAATATTTCTATTTCACCCTGGTTTATTTTATCAATATTGCTGTATCTAAGTTTAAATATCCTTCTGAATATTGTTCAACCTCATAGGGCCAAGCAGTCGCTGGCAGCGATGTCCATTTTTCTCGTGATTGTAAGCTCTCTCTATGTAGATCAGCAGTTGATCCTGTTATTACCGATGAGTTTCTATGAGGTTGTTAACGGTATCCGTATAAGGATACGTACATGGACGTCACTGGTATTAGTTCTGATTCCACTTGCTTTTATCGATAAGGACTTGCAGATCCTTTATGCTTGTCTGTCAATGACCAGTTTCATTTTGTACACAAGCATCAGAACCTCTAGGCACAGAATAGCTGCTTACCAGGACGATATGGAGCGTATGCGTGAAGATATTAAGCGGTTAACCAGAAGCCTGAATGACAATCGTGCATATCTTTTACAGTCTGAATATACCTCCAAGCTGGAGGAGCGTAATCGGATGTCTCAAGAAATTCACGATAAGATTGGGCACGCCATGACGGGTGCACTAATTCAAATGGAAGCGTCGAAGCGGATGCTTCAGGTTCATTCGGATCAAGCCGCAGAGCTACTGAATAATGCAATTCAAATATCTAAAGATGGGATCGAAGATATACGGCATGTATTAAAAGAGACCAAACCTCCACTCGAGCAGCTGGGCATTAACCGGTTGAAGCTACTCATTGATGCATTTTCCGTCACCCACTCGATTCAAACGGTTTTGACGTATAAGGGAAATGTTGATGCCATTACGCCGCTTCAGTGGAAGATTATTATGGAAAACACACAGGAAGCCATGACCAATGCGGTGAAATATTCAGAATGCAGTAAGTTGTCGATCGATATACTGGTCTTGGATACAGTCATTAAGGCTGAAGTAGCGGATAACGGAAATGGAGCGAAACAGGTGGTCAAAGGTCTCGGCATTCTGGGCATGGAGGAAAGAACAGCATCAGTCAGCGGAAGAATTATCGTTGACGGATCGAGAGGATTTTCTGTGACCACATTGCTACCGAAAACCTCTGTATGAGTTTTTAACAGTAAAAACATGAAATTCTCACATGAAAAGGATGAACTTGTGCACTATGACAGGTTCATCCTTTTCATTATGATTAATTTAGATAAAGAGGGAGGGACGTTGCCTTGGCGAATGTATCCATCGTTATGCAAAGTATTTTGATATTTTTATTTTCTATACTAAGTCTCCAGAAAATGTTCGGAGCAAAGCAGCAGATCGACATATTCTGGCGGTTAGACCTGCCACAATGGTTCCGAATAGTAACGGGAGTTGTACAGTGTATCGGTGCAATAGGACTTGTCATCGGATTCTGGATACCTTGGGCCGCAGCTGCAGCAGGGGTTTGGCTATTTATTACCATGGTCGGTGGCATGGCGGCTCATTTCAGGGTCAAAGATCCGATAGATAAGGTTGTGCCGGCTTTCGTGCTGGCGTTGATGGCGGCAGCGATTACAGCTATTAACTTAGCTGAGGGGTGGTAATATGAACGTTCTGGAAATTAGGAATTTAACTAAAGCGTTTGATGATTCTATAGCGGTAGACAATTTATCGATGGCCATACAGGAAGGTGAAATTTTCGGATTTCTTGGAGCGAACGGTGCCGGAAAAAGCACGGTGACCAACATGATCGCATCCTTGCTTCCCGCAACCAAGGGGAGCATTAAGATTATGGGGAAAAGCATTGAAACACAAAGTCATTTTGCGAAGAGAAACATCGGCATCGTTCCCCAAGAGATCGCCATTTATGAAAATATGACAGCTTTTGAAAATGTGCATTTTTTTGCAGGGCTATATGGCTTGCGAGGAGCAGAGCTGAAGGAACGAACGGAAGAAGCTCTTGCCTTTGTTGGACTCGCGGATAAGCACAAGAGCTACCCCAATAATTTCTCAGGCGGCATGAAGCGTAGACTTAACATCGCCTGTGCCATCGGACATAGGCCTAAGCTGCTCATTATGGATGAGCCTACGGTGGGTATTGATCCGCAGTCAAGAAATTATATTTTGAACTCCGTCCGGAAGCTTAACCAGATGGGTTGTACGATTATGTATACGAGCCATTACATGGAGGAGGTCGAGGAAATCTGCACCCGCGTGGCCATTATCGATCATGGGAAGATCATCGCGGAGGGGACGAAGGAGCAGTTGAAATCGATGATGACGAATACAAAAAATATCTGGATCAAGCTGTCGTCCATGGAGTCAGTGCCAATCGAGCGGATCAAAGCGGTGAAAGGTGTTAACACAGTCCAATTGGAAGAACATATTCTGAAAATCAATTCCTCTGCCGAGGTTAACAACCTGAACGATATCATTCATACGCTGGTCGAGAACGGGATTGAAATTCGCGCTCTAGAGTCACATGAGCCTAATTTGGAGACGATTTTTCTTACTTTAACTGGAAGGAATCTGCGGGATTGATCGCTCACCGCATAAGGAAGGGGGGGGCTTGTGAATATATTATTGATTGTCAGAAAAGAGCTGTTATCTTTCCGCGACATCCGTTTGACCATATTCTTACTCATATTGCCGAGCGTGCTTATTCTTCTATTGGGATCTGTGATGAATCATATGTTTAATCCCCGTGTGTCCATCCAAGATATAGATCTGCTCTACAAATATACAGCTTCATCAGATCTCTCAAGGGATAAGTGGAACGAGTTTACTCAAGGGTCGAAACAAAGCGGGATTTACTTCGAGGCTGCGACGGATGAAATGGACTGGAAGGATGAGGTCCAGAGTGGTAAGTATACAGGGTATGTTGAGATTAGTAATAACGGACTGCACTATGCCTTGAACAGTAGACAGAGCTTGGAAGGCAGCATCGTTCAGGACACACTAGCCGCGTTCGCCACGCATACCGGATTGTCTGCTGATATGACTAAGACGAATCTTGACCTGGAGGTCTTATCCGAAACCGGAAATAGCGACTTCATAAAGGAGCGGATCCTGAAGGCCCCGGCACAAACTGATGCGGTTCATTATTTTGCGATAGCTGTGATAACGACGATTATTATGTACACTGCATTAAGCGCGGGTAATCTGATGGAAGAAGAACGAAAGCGCAATACGATGATGCGGCTGATGGTTGCACCGGTATCAAGAACTGAGATCATGATCGGCAAAGTTGGAGGAGCTGCAGTACAGCAGGTTCTATCCATCCTTCTGGCTGTGCTTGTCAGCTCTGTTTTTTTTCGGGTCGATTGGGGAGGTGGGGATTTCGGGCTCGTGTTCCTGATCCTGCTTACTCATATCATCTTCGCTCTCAGTCTTGGAATTGGAATCAGCTATATCCTAAAGGGAGAGGCGTCCAAGACGGTCATTATGGTCATTTTACAGCTAGCGATGTTTTTTGGTGGCTCGTATTATCCTGTTGAGAACATGACCGGATTTATGAAAAACGTTTCTAATTTCTCACCTTTGCAATGGACAAATAAGGCGATAATCCAGATTGTCCATGGGAATGACACGGAGGCTGCTCTGGCTGCGATGGTGATGAACATCGGGTTGTCTGTATGCTTGCTGGGTGCAGCTGTACTGGTGCGTCAAACGATTTGGAGGGCTGCGAAGTGAAGGATATGCTTTGGCTGATGCGGAATATATGGCGCTCAACGATCCGCAGTAAAATTCTCCCGGTATATTTAATGCTACCGCTGCTGGGTGTTTTTTTATCGGCGTTAACATACAGCAGTGCGGAGGATGAGACTGTGCTACGGATTGGTGTTGCAAATCTGGATAAAACTCAGCTGGCCGAGGACGCCGTACAGTATTTGGATGGACTAAGCCATATTCAGGTCCAAATGGTTGATTTGTCTGCTTTAGATGGTGAGGTCGCATCTGGCCGACTTGAGGGGGGAGTGATCTTTGAGCAGGGATTTTCCGAAGGAGTACATTCCGGTAAACCGGGCGGACTGCAGATGGTGTCCGTTGATGGAGAACAGGCAACGAGACATATAAAAGGACTTCTTGCCGGATATGTGAATGATCTCGATGCCATAGCGCGTATCGCAAAAGGTGATGAAACTGTTTTTGCTGAGTTGTACAACCAGGCTCGCAGTAAATCCGTGTCATTATCGGGTGAAATGGTGGATGATATTTCTGCTGATCAGCAAAAGAGCAGGCAGTCGATCGGCTATCTCATCACTCTCATGCTGTTTTTTGCAATGTCTTTAGCCGGAAACATTCTCCGCGAAAAAGAGAACCGGACCTATTTCAGGGTGCTGACTGCACCAATAACATCTAGGTCCTATTATGTTTCGAATATGGTGGTTCATTTGTTCGTCATGGCGGTGCAGGTCATCGTCACATTACTGGTGATGAGGTTTGCTTTTCGGATCGATGGCGGTTTACCGCTCTGGCAGATGTTTGTGCTACTGGTGATTTTTGCTCTGGTGGCAATCAGTATATCGATGGTCATCGTTGCATCTGCTCGGAGTACGGCACTCGCAACAGCTGTACAATCTCTGCTGATCGTTCCTACCAGTCTTATGGCTGGCTGTTTACTTCCAATCGAGACAATGCCGGCCTGGATTCAGAAAACGGCTTCTTTTTTGCCACAGCGGTGGCTGCTCGACACGCTTCATTCGCTGCAGCAGAACGGCATATCGAAAGATGTATATCTGAACATTTCGATTCTGTTAGCGTTCACCGTCACATTTTCATTGCTGGCGGTCTATATGTTTGAAAGGAACGAGGATACGCGGGTATTTGTGTAGATGATTATATGAAGTTATCCAAGTGCCTGTAGAAGCGTTTCAGACATAACAATAAGCGGCTGCGACCCAAATGCGTCACAGCCGCTTATTTTGTGTTGAAATTCAATATAACGATGAGCCTATGGTAGGTGCAAAAAACAGCGAAAATTAGGTAACAGGGTTAAGAAATATGCTTATCATTCAAAATTCCCTTGGTGCTTAACTTCGAACATTCACGGAACGCATACTGGGTGCACCCCAGGCATTTGTTATATTGAATATTTTCCAAAGCGTAATTTAATGCTTCTCCCGTGTGTTCGAAGAAGCGATCCTCACCAATCATGGAATAGCATCCAGTCTTCACAAGCAGTTTCTTGGGCTGCGGACGTATCCCGGAGATGATGACGACGACCCCACGTTCCATTAGGCGATTGATCAGTCTGGAAAAATTGGATTCGCCGGTCGTATCCATAAACGGTACTTTGCCCATGCGAAGCAGAACGACTCGAAGATCGGGGGCTGCCAAAAGCTTCTGTCCGAAGCTCTCAAAAGTGTAGGAAGCGCCGAAGAATAAAGTGCCCTCGACATTATATATGCCAATTTGTGGACAGTCACGATCTTCGGTTACCATATGCGGTTGCACCTTTTCTTTATTGGAGGAGTGGTCCGGCAATACTTTATTTACCGCTAGCATGCTGCTCATTCGTTTGATGAACAAAATAACAGCCAAAGCCAGCCCAGCCTGAACGGCTACCGTTAGTGTAGTAAACACCGTCAGCAGGAAAGTAACAAGCAGGATAAGCGAGTCTGTGGTCCGTGTTCTGAGCATATGAGTAAAAGTTTTATATTCACTCATATTCCAGGCTACAACCATTAAAATCGGGGCCATACTTGCCAGCGGAATATTGGAGGCATAAGGGGCGAACAGGACAACAATCATCAAGACTACGACACCATGAATAATTCCTGAAATTGGAGATACTGCGCCACTTTTAATGTTCGTTGCTGTACGTGCAATGGCGCCCGTAGCTGGAATTCCACCGAACAGAGGGGTCGCCATGTTGGCCACGCCCTGTCCGATTAGTTCTCGGTTGCTGTTATGCCTAGTACCCGTTATTTCATCAGCTACAACAGCCGACAGCAGCGATTCAATACTTCCAAGCATAGCGATAATTAGAGCAGGCTGAAGCATCATAACGACGCGATCCCAGGTTAGTTCCAGGGGTGCAAATTGGGGCAGACCTCCAGGAATGATTCCATAAGCGGACCCTATTGTCGTTACTTTGCCTGGGAACAGCAAGGCAGCAATCAAAGTGGAAACGATGATACCTACGAGCGAGCCTGGAACTTTAGGCAAATACTTAGGAGTTATAATTAGTGTGGTGAGGCAGATAGCTGCGATTAGCACACTGTACAGATTCATTGAGGAAATCCGTAAGACGATCTCTTTCATGTTATAAAAGAAGTATTCATGGCGCTCTACGCCTTGCAGTCCAAGGAAATTAGATATTTGCCCACTGAAAATAATGACGGCAATCCCTGATGTAAATCCAACGGTTACTGGCTTGGGAATGAATCTGATCAGGGAACCCAGACGAAGAAGCCCCATAAGCACGAGGAATATTCCCGCTAGAAATCCGGCGATCAGCAAGTTCTCATAACCATACTGAATGACAATAGCGAGCAAAATCGGAATAAAAGCCCCGGTTGGTCCGCCGATCTGAAATCTTGAGCCGCCGAGCAGGGAGATCAGTATGCCTGCAATAATCGTTGTATACAGCCCGTACTCCGGCTTTACCCCTGAAGCTATGGCAAAAGCCATCCCTAAAGGAATGGCGACAATCCCCACGATACAGCCAGATATCAAATCCTTGCGAAAAGCACTTGCCGAGTAACCACTAAATTGACCCGTCCATTTCATTTGTTCTACCCTTCTTCTCTTATATTTCATTGCCCTGTAACTTCAATAAACCCCGCCGTCAGGCGGGGAAATTACAGTCAACTCAGCTTGTTAAGTTAATAGCTCATTTTAGCTAAATAGTCTGTTTCATCATTCCTATCATTGCTTGCTGATATCCTCTAAGAGTGAAATCGACTCCACCAAATGATTGTTAAAAATTTGCCGGGCTACTCCGAGCAGATCGCTGATCAGCGGATCTCGAAGTGAATAGATCACCGTTGTTCCTTCCTTCACGCTGTTAACCAAATTTTTAGCGCGTAGTACAGCAAGCTGTTGGGATACGGCTGAGCCCTCCGATCCTAGCATTACCTGAAGCTCATTAACATTTCGCTCCCCCTGGCTCAAGATTTCCAGGATACGGATTCTCATTGGATGAGCGAGTGCTTTGAAAAAATCGGCTTTAAACTGTTGAATGTTTCGGTCCATCGCAGTTATCTCCTTGATTTACTATATTCATATATCTGAACTTTTGAATATTTGAGTCGGCAATTATGTTATCATGACAAATTGTTTTTGTATATGATAAATGTACTACTAAGGGGATACTACTTGCTGTTTATCTGTTTATTATATTAAGTTATGGAACTGTGTGTGAAAGTGGGGTAGGATATAGAAAAGCGGCTGCGATCCATATGGATCGCAGCCGCTTTTTGTGGGAATTTCAACATAATGATAATGCCTATAGAAATTGCTGTGTTACAAAACAGGCTCTGCAGTAGGAGCCTCTTTATCAAGGTCAGGTACATGCCGCTCCAACCAATCCAGCACATGTGTAGCGACTTCATCCCGGTTGACTTCATGAAGCATTTCATGGCGACCGCCGGGGTACAGACGGTATTCCAATTGCTCAACTCCGAGTTTCTGGTACAACTCAATGAGGTTGCGTACACCTTTTCCTCGCAGGCCGACCGGATCTTCGTCACCGGAAAAGATATATATCGGTTTGTCTTTCACAAGGTTGCTTAGAAGTGCAGGCTTGTGAATCTGCCGCAGCAGACCGAAAAACTCTTGGAAGAAACGAGCAGAGCACACTTGTCCGCAGTACGGGTCGTTCACATAGAGGTCTACCTCTTCCGGATCACTGGACAACCAGTCGAAAGGAGTTCGGACAGGGCCAAAGCCTTTGTTATAAGGCCCGAACACAATCGCATTGATCAATACACTCCGGTGGGCAGCACCCTTTATTCTGACCTGAGCAGCAGCGAGATTTTCACCGACGCTGAGCAGGGCCCGAGGGCCATTGGAACCAGAGAGGAGAAACCCGTCAAAATGGTGGCTGTGTGTGCACATAATCTTTTGCGTAATGAAAGATCCCATGCTGTGCCCGAGCAAATAATGCGGAAGCTGAGGGTGTCTTTCCTTAATAACGGTAGAAAGGAGGACCAAATCTTCGATCATCCCTTCAAATCCATTCTCGCCGGGATCACCCAAAGTATCAAGATTTTCAGCCGTTCTACCGTGACCACGATGATCGTGGACATAAACGGCATATCCATGCTCCGTAAGTAGGGAAGCCAGCTCCTCATAACGCGCTCCCGTTTCACACATACCGTGAGCGATTTGAAGAACTGCCTTAATATCCGTGTCCGGATCTGGAAGCCATTGATATACAAATATGTTCATCGCCTGGGTGTTCAACATGGTAAACGTCTCGGATTGCATGCTTTTCCGCACCTCCACAAAACGATAATTTATCAGATCTATTTCATATTTAATCCAATTAAGGCAGATAAGAACGAAGAACCGTTGAATTTCCTTCCAGTGTGTAGGATCCGAGGTTTGCAGGCAGCAGGAAGCATTGTCCAGATGTATAAGCTTGGGACCCTCCATCCCATTTAAGGGTGCCTTCTCCGTTACACATAACCAGAATCGTAAAGCTATCTTCGGTCGTAGTGAGGTTCCAAGGACCCTCTACAATGCCTTTTTCAACGATAAAATATGGCGACTTGGCTAATTCTAGCCATTTTCCAGGCACCGCATTGTCTGTGCTCATGGTTGAGGCACCCGATCCTTCATATGCAGTGACATTCAATGAATCCTCAATATGGAGTTCACGAGGCTTGCCATCGAGTCCTGGACGGTTATAATCGAATATCCGGTAAGTTGTGTCGGAATTTTGCTGGATTTCGGCTACGACAACGCCGGCACAGAGGGCATGGACAGTTCCAGCCGGAATGTAAAAAGTATCACCAGCTTTCACAGGTACTTCCTGGAGAGAATCCATAACTGTACCGTCTTCCAGCGCTTTTCTGAGATCCTCGCGGGTAACGCCTTCTTTCAGCCCGTAAATAATTTTGGCGTCCGGTTTAGCATCCAGCACGTACCACATTTCTGTTTTTCCCAATTCGCCTTTTGGCAATCCTTCATAATCATCTGTCGGATGTACTTGAACGGACAGATCATCATTGCAATCCAGCAGCTTAATCAGCAGTGGAAAGCGGCCGTTAACTTCAGAGAAGCCCTTTTTGCCAAACCATTCAGCACCGAATTGTTCGCGAACCTGATCCAAACCGAGTCCAGCCAGCTCCCCTCTGACAACGGAAGTCGTTCCGTTCGGATGGTCTGCGATCATCCAACCTTCGCCGATATGGCCTTCAGGTATGTTAAGACCGAATTGTTCAAGGGCACGCCCGCCCCATACACGTTCTTTAAATTCAGGTTGAAATAACAGCGGATACGGTTTTGTCATGTTGTTTCATCTACCTTTCATAAACCATAAGTATAGGATTAGCTATCAACGCTTGCAGGTACCAAGATAGAACCTCTCAGCGTACTGCTAAGATTCTATCATAACGTTTTTTTTCGCTCCAGCGCAATGAGATAAGGTGCATCGGGACGTTGAATACCGCGATACATAATAGCTTGAGCAGTGCGCGGGGAAAGGGCGGATGCCCAATCCTCCACCGCTGCTGCTTCTTGTCTGCCGCCTTCATGTCCTGGATAAAGGACAACCGTCACAACGCCGCCAGGAGCGAGCATTTCTAGAGAGCTTTCCAGTGCCGAGAGAGTGCTTTCCGGCAGAGTAATGATTTGTTTATCTGACCGATCGGCTGGCAGATATCCAAGGTTGAACATTATAACAGACACCTTGCCGTGATATTCGGCCGGGATGGA
The DNA here is from genome assembly GCF_900177425.1 of Paenibacillus uliginis N3/975. Taxonomy (NCBI): domain Bacteria; kingdom Bacillati; phylum Bacillota; class Bacilli; order Caryophanales; family Paenibacillaceae; genus Paenibacillus; species Paenibacillus uliginis. The sequence goes on from NZ_LT840184.1 coordinate 1,146,486, forward strand.
GCTCTTCATGAGGGAATGGCTGGCAAGGTGCAAAGATACTTCGGCTAGTTGTTCGGCAGGCTCTTTTGTAAATCTTTGACGGGTTAGGGTCAAGGCCTCCTCTTGAATGTCGAAAGCGAAGACACGGCCACGGGGACCGGTCGTTTTGGCAAGAAACAGTGTGTCTGCTCCGGTACCTGCTGTAGCATCGATTGCGATACCTCCGGGCTGAAGACGCTCAGTAGCCAGTTTATGGGCATAACTCAAAACGGAAAGGAAGCCCATCAGGACTCCCTCCACATTTTACCCTGCCATGTATCACGTTGCTTTAACTCGGCATCAATGGCGTTAAGTACTTCCCATTTCTTCAAGCTCCACAGCGGTCCGATCAACAGATCGCGAGGGGCGTCTCCAGTCAGGCGGTGAACAGTCATTTCCGGCGGCAAAAATTCTAATGTATCAACAATCAGCTTGATGTACTCATCCTGCTCTAGAAAACGCAGAAGCCCAGCTTCATACTGCTTCACCATTGGAGTTTTGCGCATAAGATGAAGCAGGTGGATCTTGATACCCTGAACGTCCATCTTAGAGACAGCTCGTCCGGTGTCGAGCATCATTTCATGGCTTTCCTGGGGTAGACCGTAAATAATGTGGGTGCACACCCGGATGTTATGTTTGCGGAGTTTCTCTACAGCCTCCAAATAGCACTCAGTATCATGAGCACGGTTAATGAGCTCAGAGGTTGAGTTGTGGATCGTTTGCAGCCCCATTTCTACCCACAGATAGGTTCGCTCGTTCAGTTCGGCCAAGTATTCGATGACATCATCAGGAAGACAGTCAGGCCGGGTAGCAATGGATAATCCAACCACGCCGGGCTGCTCCAAAATGACCTCAAAATATTCCCGAAGTTCTTCTACAGGGGCATAGGTATTAGTATAAGCTTGAAAATAGCCAATATACTTCGCATGAGGCCATTTCTGATGCTGCTTGTCCCGAATGGTATTGAATTGGGTCACCAGATCGTCCCGTCTTCGTCCAGCAAAATCCCCTGAACCTCGGGCACTGCAGAAAGTGCAGCCTCCTTTGGCAATCGTGCCGTCTCGGTTCGGGCAAGTAAAGCCGGCGTCAAGCATAACCTTGAACACTTTATCCTGAAACTGGTTGCGCATTTCATAATTCCATGTATGAAATCGTTTATCGCCCCACATGAGCGGAGTAGGTGTAAGAGATGTATTCATGTGCTCTCCTTTTGTAATCTATGGGATGTTTCTCATAGCATGAATCAGATTCTTTGTATATTGTATCAAAAAACAGGTCATGGCGTCATGCACTGCAAACTTTCACCATCACCTCTCTTGATCGTTTTTCATGAAATTGCTATATTTATTTATGTAAGTAACTGTTTCACTGTGACAAACCATGGGTAATCAATAATTATGAAGTGGAATTCATATTCATCTGATGTTTTGGATATACTATTACCGTGAGGTGATTAGAATGAATTCAACGCCTACAAAGACATATACTAACGAACGAATCACTGTGGAGTTTACCCCGGATGAAGCTTTGGCCCTGACAGGAGTAGAATTTAACGCCAATCAGGAAATCAAGGCTTCGGCACAACGTAAAATCCGGGCTGCCTTCGAAAAGACATTTGATTTTGCAGTTGAAGAAAGGTAGACTATTCACAGTTTAACTACCGCGGAACCCCAATTCCAAATATAACGAAAAAGGAACCCTGCTTTTGCCTTGTGCAAAAGAAAGAGGTTCCTTTTTCTAAATATAAGAAAATATAAATTTCATATTGTATACTGGGCTTATATTTCTGGAGAAACGCCGTCGCCCTTTAAAAAGGACGACGAAGGCGTTTCTTTTTTGATTGGCTCTTTACTTTTAGAGGTAACTTCGTCACAATATTTCAGTATAGGTTAACTAAAAGGATAAGTTTCGGAGGTATATCATGCGTCTACGCGGAAGAAAAGGAATCCGGGAAAATCTGGAGCAGCAGGAGGATTTGGTTGTTCTGGATCCCCGGCAATATAAAGGGAAGTGGGCTTCTCTGTTTGGTAATGACAAACCGATTCATGTGGAATTCGGTATGGGCAAAGGGCAGTTTATCAGCCAAATGAGTTACAAGCACCAGGATGTGAATTTTATCGGGGTGGATATGTACGATGAGCTGATTCGACGGGCAAGTGAGAAGGGGCGCAATGTTTGGTCAGCTGAGGACGTAGTTACACCGCCCAATCTGAAGCTCGCTCTGATGAATATTGAGAATGTGGAGGAAGTGTTTGAACCCGGGGAGCTTGAGCGGATTTATTTGAATTTCAGTGATCCATGGCCAAAAACCAAGCACGGTCGCCGGCGGTTAACTCATCCAAGATTTCTTGATAAATACAGAACAATTCTGAATGAGCGCGGCCAGATCCATTTTAAGACAGATTCCGTCAGTTTATTTGAATTCTCCCTAAATGCATTTTCGGATTATGGACTGCAAATGACCAACATTTCGCTTGATCTTCACCGGGAAGGGTTGAATGAAGAATTTGTAATGACGGAGTATGAAACAAAATTTGTCGGACAAGGAATTAAAATTCACCGTTGCGAGGTCATTGTTGGGCAAGAAGCGTTGTCAGAGTACAAGGTTGAACGCTTGAAAAAATACGGGATGTAAGCGGTATTCAGAAGCAACATAAATGAAAGTAGGGTATGACAGCGCTTGCAACCGCTATAATAGAAGATATTATTTCTTCAGCATTGAAAAAAAGGTGCCTCCATATCAGGAGTGCACCTTTTCATTTTCCAGCATGTCGATTATACTCCTCGCACTTTGCAGTGGATGATAGCGTTGAATGTTGTCTAAATTTCGCGAACGCCGCATGAGGATTTCATCGTACTGGTTGAGCAGCATATTCATCCATTTACCGAGTACTTCAAGGGATGAGATTGGCTCTCCCAAACCTTGTGCGATGAAGTAATGGAAGTTCTCTTCTTCCTGCCCAGGTAGCGGATGGTGAAACAGCATCGGAATTCCTTTCGCAAGACCTTCCGTGCAGGTCATTCCACCTGGTTTGGTTACCAGCAGGTCGGAAACCTCCATCAGTTTATCTACTTCACGTGTAAAGCCGAATATTCGTATGTTTGGATGGCGGTAACGTGGGTTGCTTTCCATTTCTATTCGTGCTTTATCATTGTTACCGAAGCAAAAGATGACCTGTATTTCTTCACGCCACCTGGTTAGATATTCATGTACGACTTGGTCATTCATTATGCCCCAGCCGCCTCCCATCACGAGAACTGTAGGCATCGCGGCCAGATTAAACTTCTCCCTGATTTCTTCTTTGCTAGGATGTTCCCAGAAGTCCGGATGAATAGGAATACCGGTGACTTGGATTTTAGCATGGGAGACACCACGGTTTAGCAGCTTACGTTTGACCTCCGGTGTAGAGACGAAATAGCGATCGACTTCCGGGCTGATCCAGGTATCATGGGCATCATAATCTGTTATGACTGTACATAAGGGGATGTTCGTCCCTAAACGCTTTAGCCGTGAAATAACAGCACTGGGAATAAAATGGGTGCATACAATGACGTCGGGCCGTAGCTGCCGAACAACATCTTTGGTGCTTGTATAAAAAATCCGGTGCAGTGCCAAGGTAGTGAACCGGTTAAAGGACTTTTGATGCCGGTACATGTAACCAATCAGCCGCGGCTGGGACGTAAGGGTCTTACGATAGGCCGAAATAATCAACGGAGCCATTTTGGGGTTCAGAAAGCTTCCGAGCTCCATGACTCTTGTCTGAACGTTCGGAGATAACTGACGTAGACTGCTGGAGAGCGCGTGAGCAGCCTGCGTATGGCCAGCGCCGAAGCCCTCTGATAACAGCAATACTCTTTTTTTAACCACTCTTTTTCACCCGTTCCTGCAGCATTATTCAATATCCATAACATATCGACTTTGAGAGGATATTGCAACAGACTAGAGCCGGGTTTGCTGAAGAAAGGGCTATATTCTATAGCTGCAAGATAGCCGCAAGAATCGCCATAATCCGCTAATTTATGGGAAAAATATAATTTTATAAGGTTGGAGGACTTTTGTCCTGTATTCCCGTTTTTTCTATACAGCGAGTGGCCGAATGCGTTTTTCCTGTATCAATGAGTAAGGGAGATTGTTACGGACTTTGACGGAAATAAGGGTCTGTGGTCTTTTGACTTGAATAAAAGTTACCGCTACAATGATTCAAATGAGTGGCAAAAAGTTTAAAGGAAATTGGAGCCCTAAACTAAACTTTTTTCCGTTTCATTACGTCTATAAGTTAGTGGACAAAGTTTTTTTAAGGAGAATGGACAGGCAGAGTAAATAAAAAGTAAGAAAACAGCTGAAAATAAGAACTAATGCCGTTTGAATCGAAGCTTGCTGGCGTGCTGAAAGCAAGCGAAGCTCTTTTTAACAAGATACTTCGAAATTAGAGCTATTCACGCTTTTGACAAATCATCTTAAAGTGTGGAAAATCGATATGACGCGCGAAACGATCCTGTGACACCAGGGTCAAAAAACAGTAGACAAAGATTAGGAACAAAAGACAAAGACAGTAACAAAGGGTCATGAAACACACAAAAGAAATAAGAGAGAGAAAAAAACATCAAAATATTCTCAGGGTATAAAAAGGGGGTTACGGAGAATCATGATAGACGCCATTTTTGTCGCGCTCCAATTGTTTTTGGTCGTGATTGGTGTGTACCAGTTTACATTCTCTTTATTCGGGTTGGTCAAGAAAAAGAAAAAGAAGCATTTTGAACCGACAAAGTCATTTGCAGTGCTCGTAGCGGCCCATAATGAAGAACAGGTTGTTGGAGCTTTGATGGAAAACCTGAAGCAGCTAAACTATCCTAAAGATCTATACGAAGTGTTCGTTATTTGCGATAACTGTACAGACCGGACGGCTGATATTGTCCGTGAACACGGAATGAATGCTTGTGTCCGCACGAACCAGAATCTTCGCGGGAAAGGCTATGCCATCGAATGGATGTTGAAAGAGTTGTGGGCAATGCCTCGTCAGTACGACGCGGTCGTTATGTTTGACGCCGACAATCTGGCGCATCCGGATTTCCTGATTGAAATGAACGACGATCTCTGCTCTGGAGCGAAAGTTATCCAGGGATATATCGATACCAAGAATCCTGAGGACTCTTGGATTACGGCTGCTTACGGTGTGTCCTATTGGTACATTAACCGTCTGTGGCAGATGTCCCGTCACAATCTAAACATGGCGAACTTCCTCGGCGGTACTGGTATGTGCTTTGAGACCAATCTGCTGAAGGAAATGGGCTGGGGAGCAACCAGCTTGGTTGAGGATTTGGAGTTTACAATGCGCAGTGTCATGCGCGGCGTTTATCCAAAGTTTAACTATGACGCCAAAGTTTTTGACGAGAAGCCTTTGACATTCAAGGCTTCGGCAAGACAACGTCTGCGCTGGATGCAGGGACACTTTACGGTTGCGCGCCGTTATTTCTTTCCACTGCTCTGGCGTGCTATTAAAGAACGCAGCATCGTAAAGCTGGATCTCGCACTGTACGGAATCAACGTATATATTGTTCTGCTCACGTTCATTCTGACTGCCGTGATATGGGTTGACAATTCTTTCTTTGATGGTCCCAATATCGCTAACTTGTTTGGTTATCTGCCATTTTGGCTCAGCTTTGCTGCGATTGCCGCGAATATCTTCACTTTCATGATGGCTCTGATCTTGGAGAAGGTGACTTTCAAGAAAGTTTACGCTTATCTTGTACTGTTCCCGATATATCTGCTGTCCTGGTATCCGATCACCGTATATGCTTTCTTCACGCAAAATAACAAGACGTGGAGTCATACAGAGCATACACGCGTGGTACGCCTGGAAGAAGTGCAGAGCAAGCAGGGCTAATTCTTTTGAAAAAAATTGAAACTAATTTGTTGACACAAGTGGAATGAAGTGATACACTATTTTGGTGTTGAACTGAATACTGATTGTAAGCAGAAGCACGCCGCTTCTCACCTGTCCGACTGGGGTCGGCTGGTTTGATCACGAAATCTACGAATGAATAAATTTCATTTTTTGAGATGTGTATCAAATAGGGATGCCGGTGGTTGAATCGGTATCCCTTTATTTTTTGTTTTATGACAGGTATGAATTATTATAATCGGAGGTGGAGGACTATCAGTAAGGAACATATGATCAATGACGAAATTCGGGCGAAGGAAGTACGTTTGGTCGGTGCAGAAGGCGAACAAATCGGTATTAAGTCAACTCGCGAAGCACTGCAAATGGCGATTGATCTCAATCTTGATCTGGTGAACGTGGCCCCGCAGGCGAAGCCGCCTGTATGTCGCATCATGGACTACGGTAAATTCCGTTATGAACAGCAGAAGAAAGAGAAGGAAGCCCGCAAGAACCAGAAGATCGTTGATATCAAGGAAGTATGGTTCCGAGCTAACATTGAGGAGCACGATTACCAAACGAAGCTTCGCAATGTCGTGAAGTTTCTTAAAGAAGGCGACAAGGTGAAATGCTCCGTGCGTTTCCGCGGTCGTGAAATCACACACGCCAGTATTGGTCAGAAGATTTTGGAGCGTGTAAAAGAAGAAGTTGTTGAACTGTGCATCGTGGAGCGCCAGCCTAAGCTGGAAGGCCGCAGCATGATTATGATCTTGGCTCCTAAAGCCTAAGAGATATTATGAGGAGGAAGTTGTACTATGCCTAAAATGAAAACACACAGCAGCCTGAAAGGCCGCTTTAAAATTACTGGTACTGGTAAAGTAAAACGTTACAAAGCTTACAAAAACCACTTGCTTTCCCACAAATCCAAGCGTGCGAAGCGTGTCCTCGGGACTAGCCCGGTTATGGCACCTGGAGATGTTAAACGTTTGAAGCAAGGCTTGGCTAACTTGAAATAGTAAACAACAATTATTGGGAGGTCTTTTAATATGGCACGAGTTAAGGGCGGATTTGTTGTTCGTCGTAGACATAAAAAAGTATTGAAACTTGCTAAAGGTTATTTCGGTTCCAAACACCGTATTTTCAAAACAGCTAACGAACAGGTTATGAAATCCATGGTATACGCATACCGTGATCGTCGTCAAACGAAACGTAACTTCCGCAAACTGTGGATCGTACGTATCAATGCTGCTGCACGCCTGAATGGCTTGTCCTACAGCAAAATGATGCACGGCCTGAAACTGGCTGGTGTGGACATCAACCGCAAAATGCTGGCTGATCTGGCTGTAAACGACCTGACTGCGTTCAATTCTTTGGCAACTGTAGCAAAAGATAAAGTGAACGCTTAAGATATAAGCAAGAAGAAACGCCTTCGGCGTCCTTAATTAAAGGGCGGCGGCGTTTCTTCGAGAAATATAAGCCAAGTAAAAGTGAAGTATAAAACTTATACTTTCTTATATTTTAAAGAAGAACCGTCGATAACTCGGCGGTTCTTTTTTTTGCCATCATACCTATATTGCTTACACAGGGCAATAAAACAAGCATCAAGACCTTGCCGGGAATAAACTGAACTGTATATACCGAAGGAGGGATCTTATGCATAAGTCTGTTAGCAAGGCAGTTGTTAAGCAATATGTGGGCAAGCACATCGTAGCGTATAAGAAGGACGGGGGTGTTGTAACGGGCAAACTGGTCCGGATCTCTGGAAATCGTCTTATTCTAGAACAAACTGGAAAAAAAGTGAAAACAAAAGCCTTTATACCACTCGTACTGTTTGATCTTCTGGCAATCGGAACTTCTCCATTCGGTTTCGGCGGCTTCGGCGGCTTCGGTCCAGGTTTTGGCGGTTTCGGTCCAGGCTTCGGTCCAGGATTTGGTCCAGGATTTGGAAGACCTTTCTGGTAAAATAAAATCACCAAATCTTCTCCATTTCATAGCATTGGCTAGGTGTAATAATGCGGACGATGCTATAGCCAAGCTTTTGGTAAAAAGAGAGCCCTTTCTGGTTTCCTAAGTCCACCATAACTTTGGCCCGTTTGCATCCGCGTGATAATGCGAAACCTTCAGCATGCTTCATCAAGGAGATTCCGAGGCGCTTCCGCTGTGCAGCGGGTGCAACGGCTAGCATGTCAATATACAATAACTCACCATGAAGCATGAAATGGATAAAAGCGATTACGTTCCCTTCCTGATTGGGGGAAGCAACCAGTGTAACTCCCCGGCGGAGTCTTGTCGGTATATCTTTACGAATGGTGTCCAATTCCTTGGAACTCAGGTTGGATAAAGGGACCAGTTGTGATTCAATTAATTGTAAAATGGCCGCATCATCCTGTCCGGGTTTGCGGTAGCGAATCATAAATCCTGCCTCCCCTCGCTGCCGTTAAACAGATCTCGAATTATCATATGTAGCAAGGGCTAAGAGGGTGTTAACGGGAATGATTGGGAGAGGGATGGGCAGGCAAAGAATGAAAAGCTGACGTATGAAGTAAAATAAATGTGTTGACTTCTCGAATCAATGAATCATATAATGTTTCTAAACATTTTAACGAATAATTCAATCGGCAATGATGAGGACGAAGTTTAAAGGGCTCTTTTGCTCAGAGAGTGGACGGAACAGCTGCAACCTCCACCAAAATCCCTTTTATACGAGCTCACCTCGGAGCTGTTTCCCTGAAAAACGCTAGTCTGATACTTCAGCACATTAATAGGACAGTGTCTATTAGGGGAAATCGTCTGGTTCTCGTTACGAACCGCAGATATTGAAGCTGTGGCTTATAGATGGCGGCTTCATACCTGCTGAGGCTTTGCATTGCGAAATGTGAAGCAAACATGGGTGGTACCACGGAAGCTAAACCTTTCGTCCCTCACACGGAGAAATCCGGTGTGGAGGACGGAAGGTTTTTTTGTTGTAAATGCCATAGGAGAGATCCAATATTTGAGAGGAGGATGACTGATGAGCGCGCAAACTCCAGAAGTGCGGTCTACAGAACAATTACGAGAGAAATGGATGAAGCCCGAAGTGATTACCGGATCGGAAATCTTGCTTCGGAGCCTTCTTTTGGAAGGTGTCGAGTGCGTCTTCGGATATCCGGGAGGAGCCGTACTGTATATTTACGACGCCATGTATGGATTTGAGGATTTCAAGCATGTCCTGACCCGTCATGAGCAAGGCGCCATTCATGCGGCTGACGGATATGCCCGGGCAAGCGGCAAAGTCGGTGTTTGTATTGCAACGTCAGGCCCTGGAGCAACAAACCTCGTGACTGGTATTGCTACAGCTTTTATGGATTCGGTCCCAATGGTAGTCATTACCGGTAACGTAGCAACAACCCTGATCGGAACGGACGCCTTCCAGGAAGCCGACATTACTGGCATTACGATGCCGATAACGAAGCACAGTTACCTGGTCCGGGATGTGGAGGATCTGCCGCGGGTCATCCATGAAGCCTTTCATATCGCATCCACAGGACGTAAGGGACCTGTACTGATTGACATTCCGAAGGACGTATCGGCGGCCAAGACACTGTTCAAACCAGGTGAAAGCCTTAACCTGAGAGGATATAATCCTCGAACGGTTCCTAACCGTTTGCAGCTTGATAAACTGTGCCGGGCCATTGAGGATGCGGAATGCCCAATGATCATTGCCGGCGGCGGCGTTATCTACTCGGGAGCACACGAAGCGCTGCATGAATTCGTGAAGCGAACACAAATTCCGATCACAACCACGCTTCTTGGACTCGGTGCTTTCCCAAGCGGACACGAGCTGTGGACGGGAATGCCGGGGATGCACGGGACGTATACTTCCAATCATGCCATTCAGAAATGTGACCTGCTGATCAACATCGGCGCCAGATTTGATGACCGGGTGACGGGTAAACTTGACGGCTTTGCGCCGAATGCGAAAATCGTCCATATCGATATCGACCCTGCTGAAATCGGCAAGAACGTTCCAACCGACATTCCAATTGTCGGGGATTGTAAGACAGTGCTTGAAATGATCAACCCGGATGTACCGGCTGCAATGAAAGCCGACGCTTGGAGAGATCAGATCCGTAAGTGGAAAGCGGAATATCCGTATAAATATACGGATTCGGATGAAGTTCTGAAGCCGCAGTGGGTTATCGAAATGCTGAACGATACGACGGACGGCGAAGCGATTGTAACAACGGACGTAGGTCAGCATCAAATGTGGTCTGCTCAGTATTACAAGTTCAATCAGCCGCGCTCATGGATTACTTCGGGCGGCCTTGGAACGATGGGCTTCGGCTTCCCTTCAGCGATTGGTGCCCAGATGGCGCATCCCGACCGGTTGGTCATTTCGATTAACGGGGATGGCGGCATGCAGATGTGTTCGCAGGAACTTGCGATCTGTGCCATCAACAACATTCCTGTAAAGATAGTCGTGATCAACAATCAAGTACTTGGAATGGTTCGTCAGTGGCAGGAACTGATCTACGACAATCGTTACAGTCACATCGACCTGTCAGGAAGTCCTGACTTCGTGAAACTTGCTGAAGCTTACGGGGTGAAGGGCTTGAGAGCTACAACCAAGGAAGAAGCACGCGCCGCTTGGGCAGAGGCATTGGAAACTCCGGGACCTGTACTCATCGATTTCGTGGTAGAGAAAGGCGAAAACGTATATCCGATGGTAACCCAGGGCTCAACAATTGATCAAATGCTGATGGGGGATGCGTAAGATGATGAGTTTAAAACATACCATAGCTGTACTCGTAAACGATCAGCCTGGCGTCCTCCAGCGGGTTGCCGGATTGTTCGGCCGGAGAGGTTTCAACATTGAGAGCATTACAGTAGGTCAGTCGGAAGAAGCCGGTTTGTCCCGTATGGTCATCGTTACAACAGGTGATGACACGACACTGGAACAAATTGAGAAGCAGCTGTACAAACTGATTGATGTTATCAAAGTTATCGATCTAAGTTCCAAGCCAATGGTAGCCAGAGAGTTGGCGTTGATTAAAGTTAAGGCCGAGCCTGCATCACGGCCGGAAATACTTGGCGTTGTCGATACATTCCGAGCATCGGTTGTTGACATTGGCGCTGTAAACATGATGGTACAGGTTGTTGGTGATACAGAAAAAATCGATGCAATGATCGAACTGCTTAAGCCATACGGAATCCGGGAACTTACCCGGACCGGCGCTACCGCGATGATCCGCGGCAACGCGTAATACTTCAACATTTTTATAACGATTGTAATGAGGCACACACCCGGAACGTGATGAGCGGGTGTTTCAGGAGACCGGAGGGAGTTTCGGGTCTATTGAAATACCCGCTCATTCATGAAGGGTCTTTAAAATCAAAGGAGGACTTATAAAATGCCAGTAACTACTTACTATGAACAAGATGCAGAACTCAACGTACTTAAGGACAAAACGATTGCTGTAATCGGCTACGGAAGCCAAGGTCATGCTCAAGCACAAAATTTGCGTGACAGCGGAATTAACGTTGTTATCGGCCTTCGCGAAGGTAAATCCTTCGATAAAGCCAAAAATGACGGTTTTGAAGTGCTTCCGGTAGGTGAAGCTGTAAGTCGCGCAGATGTAGTTCAAATCCTAATGCCTGACGAAACACAAGCTTCTGTATACAAGAACGATATTGAACCAAACCTGAAAAAAGGCGCGGCTCTTATGTTCTCCCACGGCTTCAATGTACATTTCGGACAAATCGTAGCTCCAAAGGAAAACGATGTCCTGTTGGTAGCTCCTAAATCCCCGGGCCACATGGTGCGCCGTACTTATGTTGAAGGATTTGGTGTACCTGGTCTGATCGCTGTTGAGAAAGACGCAACAGGACAAGCAAAAGAAATCGGTCTTGCTTATGCTAAAGGTATCGGCTGTACTCGTGCAGGCGTTATCGAAACTTCGTTCCGTGAGGAAACCGAAACCGACCTGTTTGGTGAGCAAGCTGTACTGTGCGGCGGCGTTTCCGAGCTGATCAAAGCCGGTTTTGAAACACTGACCGAAGCTGGATATGCTCCTGAAATGGCATACTTCGAGTGTCTGCATGAACTGAAGCTGATCGTTGACATGATCTATGAAGGCGGCCTGGCTTCCATGCGCGATTCCATCAGCAACACGGCTGAGTATGGTGACTATGTAACCGGACCTCGCATTGTGACGGAAGAAACGAAAAAAGCGATGAAAGAAGTATTGTCCGACATTCAACAGGGTAAATTCGCCCGCGACTTTATTTTGGAGAACCAGTCTGGCCGTGCATTCCTAACTGCAACACGCCGCAACGAATCAGAGCATCCGGTGGAAGTTGTCGGTGCCCAGCTGCGTGAAATGATGCATTGGATCAAGAAGTAAGACTTATAATGTACTAAATAACAAACTCCGGCGGTATGGGATGTTCATGTTCCTGCCGCCGGAGGTTTATGTAGAGCAAAACTTCAAGGAGGTGTCAGCATGCGTAAGATTTATGTTTTTGACACAACGCTACGGGATGGAGAGCAATCACCTGGCGTAAACTTAAACACCCGTGAAAAAGTAGAGATCGCCCATCAGCTTGAAAAGTTGGGAATCGACCGCATGGAGGCCGGCTTCCCTGCGGCTTCGCCCGGAGATCTGGCCGCTGTTAACGCTGTAGCGCGTGCTGTGAAAAATGTGACAGTGATCGGTCTGTCCCGTTCACGGGAGCAGGATATCGACGCCGTCCGCGAAGCACTTCAGGGAGCACAGGATCCTTGTATTCACGTGTTCCTTGCAACATCGTCGATTCATCGCAAGTTCAAGCTGCGGATGGAGAAGGAGCAAGTACTGGAAACAGCACAGGCTGCTATCCGTTACGCAAAAAAATATTTCTCCAAGATTGAGTTTTCGCTTGAAGATGCCGGACGCACAGAGCGTGACTTTTTGGCCGAGATGGTTGGTATGGCTGTCCGCGAAGGTGCTAATGTGGTCAACATCCCGGACACGGTCGGTTATTTGAACCCATCGGAATATGGTGCTATTTTTAGATTTCTGAAGGAAAATGTTCCGGATATTGAGAAGGTGCAGCTGAGCGCTCACTGTCATAATGACCTTGGTATGGCGACAGCTAATACGCTCTCGGCTATTATGAATGGAGCGGATCAGATTGAAGGCACGGTGAACGGAATCGGGGAGCGTGCCGGTAACACGGCCATTGAAGAAATCGCCATGGCTCTCGAGACGCGTCAGGAGTTTTTCCAGGCCAAAACCGGACTGCATCTGACGGAGATTGCACGTACGAGCCGCCTTGTCAGCAAGCTAACAGGCATGGTAGTCCCTGGGAATAAAGCAATTGTCGGTGCGAATGCGTTCGCCCATGAATCCGGTATTCACCAGGACGGTATGCTGAAAGAGAAAACAACCTATGAGATTATGACGCCGGAATCTATAGGTCTTAAAGAAAGCAAGCTGGTGCTCGGAAAGCATTCCGGACGCCATGCATTCCGCGAGAAGCTGCTGGATCTCGGCTATGAGTTGAATGAAGAACAAGTTAATGAGGCTTTTTCCAAGTTCAAAGTGCTGGCTGATAAGAAAAAAGAAGTATCCGATGACGATCTGCTCGCATTGCTCGAAGAGAGGTTGACGGATACACCGGAAGTATTCAAGCTGGAAACGATGTTTGTTGCTTACGGAAATGCCTCAACACCTACAGCTCGAGTTACGATTGAGACGGAGAATGGAACGATTGAGGAAGAGGCTGAAGGCAACGGATCAGTCGACGCCATCTATAATGCCATCGATAAAGTGACGGCTGAAGAGGTTACGCTATCGGATTATTCGATCAAGTCGGTATCCCACGGTAAGGATGCGCTCGGTGAGGTACACGTGGTTCTGTCTCAAAATGATGTCGCAGCCCAAGGCCGCGGACTCAGCACGGACATTCTGGAAGCGAGTGCCCGCGCTTATGTGGATGCGGTTAACCAGCTGATTGAGAAACGTAAAACGTTCGGACGTCGTGACCGCGTCACGTTGTAACGTTAAGAACCGCTTCATCTGTCCAATGGTGAACATAAAAAACAGGCTCCCGATTTCAAGCCGGGGAGCCTGTTTTTGCTTTGACGGCTCTTTATAATTCAAGCGCAGTGAATGGCTTATAGGAAAAACTTATAAAGTTCATAGATTCTATATCTTGGTCAAACGAGCGAGATATATGTTACAACAGTAACTAGGATAAACCGGACGTATGTACATATCGATAAGGAGTGACTTACCATGACACAAACGAAAAAAATCGCTGTTATCTCGGGGGACGGAATTGGACCGGAAGTGGTGGCAGAAGCGGAAAAGATTATTAAACGGACGGAAGACGTATTCGGATATTCTTTCACGACTGAGCACGCTTTGTTTGGCGGAATCGCCATTGACCAGAAGGGAACACCACTGCCTGAGGAAACATTGAATGTGTGTAAAAGTGCGGATGCGGTATTGCTTGGCGCGGTTGGCGGACCTCAGTGGGACAACAATCCGAAAGAACTTCGTCCGGAGACCGGATTGCTAGGCATTCGTAAAGAGTTGGGGCTGTTCTCTAATCTCCGACCAGCTGTAATATTTGATTGCCTGAAGGATGCATCTACGCTGAAACCGGAAGTTTTGGAAGGTACGGATCTGATGGTAGTGCGGGAACTTACGGGCGGTATATACTTCGGTGAGAAATTTAGACGTGAGGGAGCGAACGGAGAAGAGGCGGTAGATACTTGCGTTTACAACACGATGGAAGTGGAACGTATTGTACGGCAAGCATTTGAAATTGCACAGAAACGACGTAAGAAGCTTGCTTCGGTCGATAAGGCAAACGTGCTGGAAACATCCCGCCTATGGCGTGAAACAGTAAATCGGATCGCTCCTGAATATCCGGATGTTGAGCTGGAGCATGTGCTTGTTGACAATTGCGCGATGCAGCTGCTTCGTCGGCCGTCCAGCTTCGATGTTATCGTAACGGAGAACATGTTCGGAGATATTTTGAGTGATGAAGCAGCAATGCTTACCGGCTCCATCGGCATGTTGGCATCAGCTTCGATGGGTGAAGGAGATTATGGATTGTATGAGCCGGTTCACGGATCAGCTCCGGATATTGCGGGACAAGGTCTGGCGAATCCGATTGCCACTATCCTGTCCGTTGCACTGATGTACCGTTTGACATTTGGATACGCAGAAGCGGCAGATGCGATTGAGCGCGCTGTGGCAGAGGTACTGGATGCGGGTCACCGCACAGCTGACATAGCAGTCGATAAGAGCAAGGCGTTGAGCACAACTCAAATGGGTGATTTGATTGCTGCAGCCATCCGCAAGCAATAGACGCAAACCGTGATTTTGTTCGAATAATCCCCTTATTTATAATAATTATAAATTAATAACTTCTATAATGTTGACTTTGACAAGTCTCAATGATAACATCATGTTCATAGGAACATCAATCTACATTATATGAGAGAATAACTTATTTTCTTACATATATTTAAGGAGGAAATCAATCATGGCAGAACGTTTGGTTGGTAAAGCAGCACCGGATTTCACAATGGAAATGGTATCCGGAGATGGTAAAGATTTTGGTAAAGTAAGCTTGTCTGATTATCGTGGCAAGTGGCTTGTGTTCTTCTTCTATCCGCTTGATTTCACATTTGTATGCCCTACTGAAATCACAGCTTTGAGTGATGCATACGATCAATTTAAAGCACTGGACACGGATGTGCTGGGTGTCAGCATTGACTCCGTACACAGCCATAAAGCTTGGATCAACGCATCCAAGGATGCTAACGGTCTGGGAACACTTAACTTCCCACTGGCTTCCGACATCACGAAAAATGTTGCTAGAGACTATGGTATCCTGATTGAAGAAGAGGGCATTGCATTGCGTGGTCTGTTCATCATCGATCCAGAAGGCGAATTGAAATATCAAGTTGTTAACCATAACGATGTAGGCCGCAGCGTTGAAGAAACGCTTCGTGTTCTGCAAGCTCTGCAATCCGGTGGACTGTGCGCTATGAACTGGAAACCAGGAGATACCAACCTGTAAGTACAAGCGAATGATCTAATATAGGATTGAGCCCTCATTGCCTGTCAGATTGCAGGCAGTGGGGGCTTTTTTCAACAACAGATTGTTAACGGACGTTTATTTTAGCCAGTAATGGTAGATATATAACGTATATATGTGTAGGCCTTTATACTTGTATCTCAGGACAAATGACCCAATTTTTTACAATAGTATTCAAATTGAAGGAATTAGGGGCAATGAAAGCGAATACAATGTCTAAACAATATTGAAAGCAGGGGAAGGTGAACGATATGAGTTTTTGCTGTGGGGCTAGTATGGTGGGATCAAAAGGTACGTTGAAGCATTATCGAACTCAAGTGCATAATGTTCCCCTGTTGTTTTGTCCGGTTTGCCATCGAGTGGAAGTCCATTATCGGGTGGAGAATGAATATGAAATTTTAGCGGAATACGCACACGGCGATGGTGCAGACCATGTGGACTTTCAGGATTATGTGATGGAAGATGAAGAAACCATTTTTGAGAATGTAGTAAATCGGGAGTCCGAAGATGACCTTGAGGTCGTTCAAAGCCAAATTGATATGTCGCTTGATTTGTTGGCTGTAGCAAAGTGGATGCAGGATGAAAAGTGGCAAAGTGAGTTAAAAAGAAGGCTTGCGGTTATGAGTCAACGTCGTATTCGGCTTCAGCAAAAAGCGTAACCCACATGCTAAGCCCTCCGACAAGAGGGCTTTTTCAAGAGATTAGAAAGTATAAACATCGGAGTAGAGTGCGTCTTTATCTCGCAAGAAAAACAACCGCTAAGTGCGGTCTGTCTTCTTTGAAGTACGTCGATTGATGTTTTTCTCATGATGAGATAGATTGAACTCGTTAGGCAACAGGTGAAATCCCTATCTCGCTAAGATGCTATGCCAACACGGCGTGAGTTGCGAAAAAGTAAACGTTAAAATTGTTTTTGTTGAGATCTGATGTTATTCGACAGTATCTCTGATTGACGTTTCTCTGCAGGCGTGACTATCATGAATAAAACGTGTAAAAACAGGCGCTGTCTTTCTGCAGAGATTGTACCCATATGTCTTTGTCTGCATGAAACTTGTGTTTTGGCGAGTTCATCTTTTTGAGAAAAGGGGGAGCCATCTTGTTGAGTGAAATCCGAGGAACTGAGCTGGAGGAAATGGGATCATTTCATCCGAATCAGCTTGTAAGAACAAAGTATGAGAATATTTTGGAAAATCTCGACAGCGGGATCATCCTTTTTGATAGCGATGGGGTTCTGGCCTTTGTGAATGTACAAATGGCCAAGCTGTTAGGCGTGTCACGAAAATCACTTGCGGGTTGCACTCTAACTGAGCTTTTGCGTCATCCCCAGCTCACCAGATTCAAGAAGAAAAAAATACTGCGGCTCTTTCGGGAAACCATCTTTCATCGCAAAAGATTTCATGAGCTTCTGGACGAATACGGTAAGTCGTGGTTGATCACGATGACATATGGTGATCAAATGGAAGGAGATTTTCTGATCAGCGTTAAGGATGTGTCTGATTTTAAGCAGATTGAACAGACCGCTTATCAGAATGACAAACTGGCCATGCTGGGCAAAATTTCAGCATCCATCGCACATGAAATCCGAAATCCTCTCACTTCTATCCGGGGATTTATCCAGTTGCTCCGGCCGCATTTGATGAGCCTTGGGAAAGATGAATATGCACGTATTATTCTAACGGAAATAGATCGGGCGAACGATATCATATATGAGTTTTTGAACTCTTCCAAGCCATCAGCACCGCAAACCACAGTCATTCCGGTGGCTTCACTGCTGAAGGAAGTTGTTCTATTGACTGAAAGTGAGGCCCTGATGAAGGGCTGTCAGATTAGTTTACATCTGGATGAGCGGGATCCTACTTATATATCGGTGGATGTTAAACAGATCAAGCAGGTCCTTTTAAACCTGATAAAAAATGCTTTAGATGCGATTGATGAGAAGCTGGATGACCCCGGTGTGGGTATGATTGAAATCGGAATGAAGCATCATGACAAACATGTTAGTATTCTTGTATCCGATAACGGTGGCGGGATGGATCAAAATACATTGAATCACCTGTTCAATCCGTTCTTTACAACAAAAGAAGGCGGGACAGGGCTCGGCCTGTCGGTTAGTTACCGTATCATAAAAAATCACGGAGGCTCGATTGCCGTGGAAAGTCATGTCGGTACGGGAACAGAGTTTGAAATAATGCTTCCTAAAATGGAGGGGACAAGCTTTTAACACAATAATGAATTTTACAGGGAATAGTCGTCGTTCTTATGAACGGGCTGTTCCCTTTTATAATGATGCAAGTGGTTGTATACAATATTACATAGTATTTATAAAAACACTTGTTTAAGACATAAATATATCTGTAGAATGGAGGAATTTGAATGTTATGGACTTGGAAAAGTGGGGTCACTTACGATCAAGTAAACAGTGATGCACTCATTGTTCTGGTAACCAAACAGCAGATGAAAGAAGGAGGGGTAGCACCTGAATGGGATCACCTTCTAAAAGAACTGAATGAAAGAGGGTTATTTCAGGGGGCGGCGAATCGGACATATGTGCTGCCGATACATACCGAAGGCGGTTTCCGAACTTTGATCTTGACGGGTAGAACAGAAGGGCCGATGACATCAGAGCAGCTGCGGTTGGCTGCAGCACAGGGAGCTAAAGCGGCTGTGAAAATCGGCGCAAAGAAACTTTCGCTTGAAGTTCCTGCGACGATGATGCAGTTTACTGTGGAACAAGATATAGAAGAAGCGGCTCAAGCTCTGACGGAAGGTTTTTTGCTAGGCGGATATCAAGCGAAACGGTACAAGAGAGAGGAGGACGTTAAGGAAAACATTCAGGAAGTTGTCTTTTTTACGAAAGACAATCATAGCGATGCCGGTACCGAGGAGTCTTGGGAACGTGGATTTGCCCGCGGAGAAGCAGTCGGAGAAGCGACATGTCTGGCCCGCGACCTTACCAACCTGCCGGGAAATATGCTTGTTCCTGACGATTTGGCACAGGCGCTATGGGTGTGGCAAAGCGCCACGGCATGGAGGGCTATGTGCTGAATGAGAAGAAGATCGAGGAAAAAGGTATGGGAGGCCTGCTTGCCATCGGTAAAGGTAGTGTTAATCCCCCAAGAATGATCGTGATCAAATATCAAGGAACTGAGACTTGGGATCATGTCATTGGTCTTGTGGGTAAAGGCATAACGTTTGATACCGGAGGTATATCCCTTAAAAAGGCAGCTGGTATGGAAGAAATGATCAGTGATATGGGCGGAGCAGCAACCGTATTGGGTGTGATGGAGGCTTTGGGCCGGATACGACCTAAAATTAATGTGGTGATGGTGATCCCATCGGCGGAGAACATGCCAAACGGAAATGCGGTGAAGCCTGGAGATGTAATAACGACATTGAGTGGTCGCACAATTGAAATATTGAATACGGATGCGGAAGGCCGCGTGGTTCTGGCAGATGGTGTTACTTATGCGAAGGAACTCGGCGCATCGCGCATTATCGATGTCGCAACTTTGACCGGTGCTGTGCTCACTGCTCTTGGCGATGTCGCAACAGGCGCAGTGACCAACGACGAAACCTTTCTTCAAGCGCTTGTTGCATCATCTAGACGAGCTGGAGAAAAGGTATGGCCTCTTCCCGCGTATCCAGAGTTTTGGGACATGCTGAAGAGTGATGTGGCCGATGTAAGAAACTCAACCGGGCGCTTGGGAGGAACCATTACGGCGGGATTGTTCATAGGTACCTTTGCCGACGGCCTTCCTTGGGTTCATTTTGATATTGCAGGTACTGCATTTTTACCTAAAGAACGGGGTGTTGACCCAAAAGGAGCGACAGGAGCTTTAGTTCGCACCATTACGGATTGGGCTCTCACCCAAGAAACAACTGAATAGCTACTATTGGGTAAAGTCCGCTGTCGCGGACTTTTTTTTTCTTTACTTTTCGTCAGTCGTTCAAGTATGATGAAGAGAAAACTTGGATGAAGGGAGTTTAACTTGGATGAAAAGTAGTAGAACCAAAATCGTAGACTGTACCATCCGCGATGGTGGATTGGTTAATAATTGGGATTTTAGTGTAGAATTCGTGCAAAATTTATATGCCGGCCTGAATGAGGCAGGCGTGGACTATATGGAAATCGGTTATAAAAATTCACCCAAGTTGTTGAAGGGTGCCGATCAATCAGGTCCATGGCGCTTTCTCAACGATGACTTCCTGCGCGAAGTGATCCCGCAAAAAGGCAGAACTAAATTGTCAGCACTTGTCGATATCGGCCGTGTTGATGAGGATGATATTCTCCCGCGTGAAGAGAGTCTGCTGGATCTGATCCGAGTAGCTTGTTATATCAAGGACGTAGACAAAGCATTGGATCTTATCGAAGTATTTCATGACCGGGGATACGAGACTACTATTAACATTATGGCTTTATCGAACGTCATGGAGAACGAACTGCTTGAAGCGTTTGAGCTGATTAAAGACAGCGTAGTTGACGTTGTGTACATCGTTGATTCCTACGGCAGTCTGGATCATAAAGATATTAAATATTTAGTGGATAAATTTAAGACTCATTTGCCAAACAAACGTCTGGGCGTGCATACACATAACAACATGCAGTTGGCGTTCTCGAATACCTTGGTGGCAGCCGAGAACGGTGTTGAGCTGCTCGATGCGTCTGTTTACGGTATGGGGCGTGCTGCCGGCAACTGCCCGACAGAGCTTCTGGTTACTCATTTAAAGGGAACCAAGTACGAACTTCGTCCCGTATTGGACATCATTGAGCGTTTTATGATCCCTCTTCGTGAAAAAGAAGAATGGGGCTACCTCATTCCTTACATGATCACAGGTACGCTTGATGAACATCCTCGTTCTGCGATGGCTTTACGAGCTTCGGCTGACAAAGACAAGACTGTCGACTTTTATGACAAGCTGACAACACCGGAAGTTACGTTTAAAAAATAACATTTCCATGCCATATCAAGTTGAAATGAAATGACATGACATGACTAGAAGCACTTTTCCTTGAGGGGAGAGTGCTTTTTTATTTGAATTTATTCACATATTTTTTGCACAAAACCGATAAAAACAAGGGAATAAAAACAATATTAATTAAATTTTTAGTTGATAAAAATTGAATAAAACGACAAATTGTCGAACGATGTCATGCATAATGTCGCTTTACGAGGAAGTGATGCAGGAAATTGAAGATCTACGTGGAATCCATAATTTAGTAAATCTATTGAAATGACACAAAATTGACGGGGGTACAGCTAAACATGCTGAACAATGTAGAAGAGAGAAAGACCGTAGGAACGGGCATAGCCGTTGTTGTAGCAGTCCTCCTGCTCCTGTTTTTTCAAAATCCGGTTTACCGGTTTCAAGACTGGAGCGAATACGCTCCTTTATATTTGGCTGCTGGTGTAGCGAATGTGGCTATTTGTTTTTCGATTTTTACACAGGGATGGATTTACTTTTCCAACCAGCTTTCGCGTCAGCGGCTTTATACAGGCATGCTGTTTTTGTTCGTGCTTATCTTTGATCTGATTCATACATTGGGTGCTATCGGGTTTCCTTTGTTCCACTGGACTCTATCCATGAACGAATCACTGTGGCTGCTGTTATTATCGAAATATGCCGTGGCTCTCGGAATTCTGTTTACGTTCAGCTTTCGGGACCGGGCTGTAGGTACATTGTACAAGCGAATTATTCTTATGATCAGTATTTTAGGCAGTTGTGCAGCAGTGACTTTATTTTTCATGTGGCAATCACGGCCGGTTTTGATCAATGAGCAAGGCATGACTATGGTTAAGAAAGCAGCGGATACAGGCATCTTGGCCCTCTTACTGTTAGCAGTCGGGATGATTATATATAAGGGACATGCTGAAAAACCTCCCTCTCTTCTAATTATCATCCGGGGACTTATCTTTTTTATCCTGGGTCAGATTTTATTTATGAAATCTTCCTATATCACCGATGTGGACCATCTCTTGGGGCTCGCCTGCGGTTGTATTGGCAGCTTCCTGATTCTCCGCGGTGGTTACCGCCTTTCGATTCAGGATCCTCTGGATGAGCAGCGGAAGGCAGAGGCGCAGATCAGCTACCTTGCTTATCATGATGATCTGACAGGTCTTCCTAATTTACGGAAGCTGCTTTTGCGTTTGGAAACCTTTATCGAAAAAGGTCACGGGATAGAAGGGTTGACGGTGGCTGTTCTGAATATTAACCGCTTTAAGACCATTAACGATTCATTGGGCCGTGATGCTGGCGATTGTATTTTACAAATGGCATCCAAACGTATTGTACATGAAGCGAAAATCTGGGAAGAGGTTTATAGTATGGGAGGAGATGAATTTGCCATTATCTTAACGGATGGTGGCACCTCAGAACAGATGGTTGATCGGATTGAAAGCTTCCTTAATCTGTTTAATGAACCATTACAGTATGAGTTAGGTGACTATCATTTATCACTTTCGGCAGGCTTCGCTATTTATCCAGAAGACGGGACTGCGGCGGACCAGCTGGTTCAGAATGCAGATACGGCTGTCCATGATACTAAAGGAGAGCACCGTATACGGCGCTATGCTCCCTTTATGCAGCTGAAGGCTCAGGAACGGCTCATCATGGAAACTGAATTACGGCGCGGATTGGAGCGAGGAGAGTTTTTCCTTGAATACCAGCCACTAGTATGGTTGCAAACCAGTCAGGTTGTAGGGATGGAGGCTTTGGTCCGCTGGAACCACCCTGTACGGGGAATTGTATACCCTGGTGAATTCATTACGATTGCCGAGGACAGCGGACTCATTGTACCGCTCGGTGAGTGGGTTCTAAGACAGGCTTGTCAGCAAAACAAGCAGTGGCAAATGGCGGGATATAGGCCGCTTTGTGTTTCAATCAATCTTTCTTTGGGACAGTTTATTCAACCTAACCTTCCGGAACGGATTGCCGCTATTTTAAAAGAGATACAGCTGGAACCCCAATATGTGGACCTTGAAATTACAGAGTCGATGACGCTCGATAAGGAGGCAGCTCTGGATCAGCTTCACCGATTGAAGAAATTAGGTATTAAGATCAGTATCGATGACTTCGGGACAGGGTATAGCTCCTTGCATTATCTGAAAAATTTGCCTATTGACCGACTTAAAATTGATAGATCCTTTGTTAACGAAATATTGCGGGACAACAAGAATGCAGCTATTGTTTCTACCATTGCCACAATGGCTCATCACTTGAAGTTGAAGGTTACCGCTGAAGGTGTCGAGACGGAGGATCAGCTTAGCTTCCTTAGGAATCAGCAATGCCATGAAGGTCAGGGCTATTATTTCAGCCGCCCGATTGGGGCACGGGATTTTGAGAGATCGTTTTTGATTCAATGAAGACGCAGGGGAGTTTTAGTCTCCCCTGATCCACTCATTGTATGAAAATACCAGTTGCAATTGTTTAACACACATGGTATATTTATTTTTGTCTTCAAGACAGCATATTGTTGACGGGATGTAGCTCAGCTTGGTAGAGCACCTGGTTTGGGACCAGGGGGTCGCATGTTCAAATCGTGTCATCCCGATTGTCATATATGCGGGTGTAGTTCAATGGTAGAACTCCAGCCTTCCAAGCTGGTAGCGTGGGTTCGATTCCCATCACCCGCTCCATTATATACATAACCAAGTCTCTGGCACGCTAACTATAGCGGCGGAGGCTTTTTTTGTTGTAGAAAAGCAATATATTTGTTTTTCGTGGTTCATAACACATAAATAGCGGCTGAGTAGGAATCATCGAAGTTTCGATTCCTGTTCAGCCGTTTTGTTAAAATATCAGAAAATGTAGACGAATGAGCTCCGTTTCCTGATCATTTTTAAGAGACTATCTGTGATTAGGCTTTTGAGATTACGGGGCCCTTTTCGCCTTGGTGCATGTCGTTCTGTGATGTCTTCCGTAAGCTTTGCCATACGCCACAATGGTGCGCATGACTTTGGGATTCGGTAGTAGAGAGAACGGAGCTGCGTCGGGATAGGTGTTGACCTCCAAAATCCACGGCTTAAGCCTCCGGTCCAAGCCGATATCTAGCCCGAGCTCGTTTAAATGTGGATACGTCTGGCTTAATCTGGCCGCAGTCACATGGGTGATTCTATTCATACCACGCAGCACAGCTGCAGTCTTTCCCTTGTTCGCGAAGGGGGCAAGTAGTACGGAAGGCTCATAGATCGTACCTCCTTGGCTTCCGTTAGTAACGGCTTTACCTGGGTGAGCAAGGCGTCCGATTGTGCCGGTACATTCCCACTTACGTTTCGGATTGCGCTGAATCATGACGCGAAAATCGAAAGGGCGGCCGTTATACTTGAGCAGATGAACGCCTTTTTGAACCAGATACTGCCGATGGCCAAAGTGTTTGCATATGGAAGAGAACATGGAGCTGAAGCTTGTAAAGGTAAATACTTTCACTCCGCTTTGATAACGATAACCTTGCTTTATTTTCTCTACCCGGATGACTCCCTTTCCCTGAGAGCCTTTATCAGGTTTTACATATATCATACCGTGTTGTTCAAGCATGCGGGATAAAAGCTGCCGGTTCAAACGTTTGGTGAGTGGGATATGCTTAGCTAACTTTGAGTTGTTAAGCATCAGATTTGTTTTGTGCATTTTACTTACTAGAATGCTTTTTAACATGTCTGTATTCTTCCCTTCATTCTAGGCGCTGGTACTTAACAGTCTATGATATGGTGAGGGGAACGGGATGGTATGGTTAGCTGCCTACATAGCGGAAAAATAGCTACAATTATTAAATATAGCCCTAATTACAGGATTAATCCCGTCATAGACGCAAGAACATTGCCAACTCACGCTGCATACAGTGGATTGTAAAGCAGGGCGATTTGCCTAATGAGAGAGGAGGTCTGTTTATGATCTCGTCTGAAGAATTACATCGGATTATTGAACGAATTGGAGTATTCTGTCCCTGGTATGTCCAGTGGCTTGAATCACTACAGAAGGATAAGAAAATTGAATTAGAACAACTGCCACTTATAACCGCTTCTGTTTTGGAAAGGTACTACTACTCCTCTGATAATCCGCTTGCCGGCTCGGATGGTCTTTACGAATACCGCACCTCTGGCACGAGCTCAGGCAGGCGCAAAGCAATTTATTATTCCGAAACCGATGAAGCAGCATATATGAGAATCAAGCTGGATGTGTTCCGTACAATTATGGGCTCGGCCGGTTACCGAACCGCTCTGGCGGATATGGGAACCGGTCATGCGGAAGCTACGGCTGCCCGGGTATTTAGACAATTGGGGATGGAGGTTACGTCAATTCCCTATACCCTGCCTATTGAGCAGCATTTGGCTCGATTGCAGAGCTTTCAGCCAGAAGTGCTCTACACAATGCCATCCATTTTGGATCGTATATTGCTATCGTCCGAGCATCCCGAATCGTATGGAATCCGTCATGTCATTCTCGTAGGAGAGATGGCCCCGGCTGGCTGGATAAGGCGAGCGGCGGAACGTCTGGGCATAGCTGTGGAGCGGATTACGGATACTTACGGATCTATTGAAATGGGGACGTTGGCCTATTACTCACCCCAGTATGGACGTTATTTGCTAACCGAAGGCTTGATTGCTGAAGGAGTCGGGACGGAAGTGCTCGGAGAAGGGGTGGAGCCGTTACCCGAACAGGAACAAGTACTCGTTCTGACATCGACGGTAAGGGAATCTTTCCCTGCGCTTCGTTATGTGACGTATGACGTGGTGCGGGATTTGCGTCCCATCATCGTGGATGGTGTGGAGCGAATGAGCTTTCAAAGCATTGTCAAACGAATCGGACCAGATTTGAAGCACGGCGAAAAAATAAGTATCTACGATATTGAAGATGTCGTTAATCGGCACTTGGGGCGATTGAGCAGCGTTCGTGTTTATATGGATGGAAATGAGCTTAAGGTGGTTGTGTACAGTCTCGACGATCCGAACTGCTCGAACGGACACAGACCAGAAAAGTTAAATGGACAGGAGCATACGAACAAAACAAAGGCGTCTAGACTGCTGTTGGAGGCCGTTCGACAAGAATTGGAGGAACGCATACCGGAGATTGGAGCGATGATCCGTTCAGGAATTCTCGGTCGGATTCAGGTCGTGTACGGTAGCTTTCAAGATGAAGAGCAGCGAAGTAGGGTTAAACACAAAAAAGTTTACTATGACAAAGTTGAGGGATCTGAATGAAGCTTGAGGGAGGAATTGTTGACGCGATTGGCGGTACACCTCTCATTCGATTGTCGCGATTGTTTAGCGGGGAGTCGTTTGAAGTATACGGAAAGCTGGAGGGAATGAATCCCGGGGGAAGTGCCAAGGATCGGCCTGCGCTCTATTTGTTGAAGGAAGCGATCCGTCGTGGTGATATTACAGAGCATAGTGTCATAGTGGAATCCAGCTCAGGGAATTTGGCCATTAGTCTAGCCCAACTATGCCGCTATCTGGGCTTACGCTTTATATGTGTTGTTGATCCCCGGACGACCGAGCAGCACAAGAGCATTATTCGCAGTTTCGGTGGGGAAATCGATCTTGTAACTGAGCCTGACGAGCAGACGGGGGAGTTTTTGCCGGCTCGTATTCGCCGGGTCAGTGAGCTGGTCAAGCAAATTCCGAATGCCTATTGGACGAATCAGTATGGGAATTTGGCCAACAGTCTGTCTCACACCGAGATGACGATGAGGGAAATCTGCGATAAGCTTGGTTCTATCGATTATTTATTTTGCGGTGTCAGCTCCTGTGGTACGATTCGAGGCTGCTCGGATTATATCAGGTCCAGGCGGTTGAGTACAAGAATCGTAGCGGTTGATGCCACAGGAAGCGTTATTTTTGGAGGAACGAAAGGTGCTCGTCAGTTTCCGGGTCTCGGTGCAGGCATCGTTCCGGGGCTTTATCACCAGGGGATTGCAGATGAGGTACAATATGTATCCGATCGGGACTGTGTTGAGGGCTGCCGTCAACTGGTTAGCAGTGAATCCATCTTGGCAGGTGCATCATCCGGTGGTGTCATTTCAGCGATTCTTCGCATGAAAGCGCATATTCCGAAAGGAGCTGTATGTGCAGCGATCCTGCCAGACCGTGGCGAACGGTATATGGATACCATATATAACGATGATTGGGTACAGCGGGAGATTGGCTTCGCCCCCCGTTTGCTACAGGAGGAGTAGTCTATGCTGTACCTGAACGACAGCCACATTCAGGAGTTAGGAATAGATTGGCATGTGTTGACTGGCATCATTCAGGATGTTGTCCGGATTGAGGATGAGGGTGATTGTGTGCATCCGTTAAAGCCATATTTGAGATTCGGAAATCCGGAGAATCGGATCATCGCGATGCCAGCTTATGTGGGAGGGAGCTTCAACCTGGCCGGGATTAAATGGATTGCAAGCTTCCCGAAAAACCACCTCCACGGACTGCCAAGGGCACATAATACGATAATTTTGAACGATACGGCAACCGGCAGCCGCAAGCTTTCCTAAACAGCGGACTGCTGAGCGGACTCCGAACGGCAGCCGTCAGTGGTGTGATGCTAAAAGCCTATGTGGAGGCTCGGCAACCTGCAGGGATTAGGCTCGGGATTATCGGCTGGGGGCCAATTGGCCGACTCCATCTTGATATGTGCGCCGCGATCCTTGGTGAGAAATTGAAGCAGGTTATCTTGTACGATCTGAGAGGAATTGATCCGGCAACCGTTCCCGCCGAACTGCGGAATATTACGATTATAGCGGATGATTGGCGTATCCCATACCGTCATGCCGACATCATCGCTACCTGCACTGTATCGGCTGACCGGTACATCGATGAAGTCCCGAAGGAGGGAGTGCTACTGCTGGGCGTATCCCTTCGTGATTATATACCCGAGTGCGTTGCAGATATCAAAACGATCGTGGTTGACGACTGGAATGAAGTTTGTCGTGAAAATACAGATGTGGAGCAGCTGCATCTCAAGTATGGATTGCAGTCATCGGATGTCTGTACGCTCGCAGAAATCGTATGCCGTGACGCACTCATTCACAGAGGGACGGAAAATACGGTGTTTTTTAACCCGATGGGTCTAGCGATCTTCGACATAGGGGTCGCGGGTTATTACTGGGCTAAGGCGCAAAGGCTTGGCAGCGGTGTGAAGCTCGATCAAGGGGAATAAATGTAGACATGACGGGAAGATTATTGTTATAATGAGACCAATTCATTCCAAGAACTGTGAGGTAACCTATACGATGAAGTAAGACACCCTTTCTTTCGACAACTGCAAGCGTTAATGCAGGCGTTTTCTCTACGGCGGTAGAGGGGAAGATTTGGTGTGTCTGAAAAAGACGATACGGTGAACTTCATTCGTATGAATCGGCGAGATTTGATAGGGGTAATTGCTTCTTTGGTGTACCAATGAAGTGGCTGTGTGTGGAATGAACAGCATGTGTACTTATTCCCTGTAAATTCGCACTTATTTCAGATATACACTTTTCCAATCATCTGCCGCAGACGTCGTCTGCGGTTTTTTCGTGAGTTTTCACATGAAAGGATGAGGAATATGACCATTATATTAAAGGCTTCCGATATCAGCATTGAACTACAAGGAACTCCGTTGTTTTCAAATATTCAATTAGAGGTAGCTGAAGGGGAACGGGTTGCTCTGTTTGGCAGAAACGGCTCGGGGAAATCGACACTTTTGTCCATATTGACAGGGGATACGGAACCAACAACTGGACGTGTTGAAGCACGTTTATCACGAAATCGTTGGGGCTGGCTTAAACAGCAAGACCAACCAGAAGATCATATGACAGCGCTAGAAACAGTTCGGCGAGGCAGTAACGAAGCATTATGGCATCTGAAGCATGAATTAGCCGAGCAAGAGCAGCTAATGCAACAGGCCAGTCAGGATCAGAGTGCAGAGTTGCTGGAAAGATACGGTCAGCTGCTTGACGAATATGAGACAAAAAATGGTTTTCAGTGGGAAACCGAGGTTGAAAAAGCGATGACCATGCTCGGGATTCATTCTGAGCTGTGGACCGTTTCATTCCGCGAATTAAGCGGTGGGCAAAAGACCCGGGCTCAACTCGCTGCCTTGTTAGTATCAGAGCCGCAGCTGCTTCTGTTGGATGAGCCGACCAACCATCTAGATGGGGAGAGCCTTCTGTGGTTGGAACAATGGTTGCTTTCTTATAAAGGAACCGTTCTGTTCGTGTCCCATGACCGGGTATTCATGGATAAGGTAGCTACGGCAATCTGTGAATTAACTTCCGAAGGCTTGAAACGGTATAAAGGCGGTTATAGCGCATACCAGCAGGAGAAGGAGCGAGAATTGCGGGAACAGGAGGCGCTGCACCGTAAGCAGGAACTAGCTCGTAAAGCCCTGGAGGAGTCCATCCGGAGATATCAGGAGTGGTTTCATCAGGCGCATAATTCGGCTGGGGACAACAACGAAGTGAAAATCACAGCGAGTTTCTACAAGGCTAAAGCGAAAAAGAACATTTCCCGCTATCATGCGAAGCAGAAGGCGCTGGAGCGTCTTGAAGCCGAGAGCGTGGATAAGCCACGGAATGATTCTAAACTCAATATGAAGCTTGGCGGGGAAACGTTGGGTGCACGAATGCTGATTCGTGTAGAAGATCTGAGCTTTGGATTTGGAGACGGGCTTCTTTTTAACAAGCTTTCTTTTCAATTGTCCCGCGGTGATCGCTTGGCGGTTCGCGGTCCTAACGGAAGTGGCAAGACAACGCTGCTTAAGCTGCTAATGGGTGATATTGAACCGTCTGAAGGCAAGGTGATACAGCATCCGGCGTTAAAAATCGGATATTTCTCACAAGAGCTGGAAGGATTAAGTTTGGAAACGACCCTACTGGACAGTTTGTTGATGCTCCCCGACATGACGCAAAGCCGGGCGAGAACACTACTGGGATGCTTTTTGTTCAGTCGGGATGATGTATTCAAAAAGATAGGCGATTTAAGCATGGGTGAGAAATGCAGAGCCGCTTTTCTGAAATTGTATTTTAGCGGTGCTCATCTCCTGGTGCTTGACGAACCAACCAATTACCTCGATGTGGATACCAGGGAAGTGATTGAAGCGGTACTTGGAGATTACCCTGGTGCCATTGCGCTTGTATCCCATGACCGTTTTCTCGTTCGGAAGCTGTCGAATCGACTGCTTACATTGGCCTCTGGAAAAGATCCCGTATGGTTTGAAGGCAGCGCAGAAGAGGAAGAGGAGCAGATGTCTCGAACCCGTGTTATCAGGGGGGACAGCCAGAAGGAGAATCGGCGGATGGAGCTGGAGTTCCGGATTCAGGAGCTTTTGGAATCCACCCCGGACAGCAGCGATAAAGAAGCCGAGCAATTGGTTGAAATACGTGCGTTGCGACATGAGCTGGAACAGCTACGTGGCTAAACTTCACCGCATCATGCTTGGGATTGAGCCGAGCATGATGCGGTGTCATTGATTAACTGATGTTATTTTCGCATGAGTAATCTGGTTTAGGAGATGACAACAATGACTGTAGATGAAATCGTAAAGTACGTTAGCAATGAACTGGAACATGTACCCGGGGTGGTCGGTATCGTTCTTGGCGGATCAAGAGCCAGGGGGAACCATAAGCCGGCCTCCGATATCGACATCGGTATTTATTACGATGAACAGGCTGGTTTTGATATCGAAGAGATGAATCGAGTAGCTGAAAAATTGGATGATGAACAAAGAGGGAAATTAGTTACGCCATTAGGCGGCTGGGGTCCATGGGTAAATGCCGGGGGCTGGCTTGCTGTTCAGGGGTATCATGTCGACCTGATTCTTAGAGATATTCACAGAGTTTCGGGCGTCATTGATGAATGTTTGTCAGGCGTAGTATCAACGCATTATCATGCTGGTCATCCACATGCTTTTCTAAATGTAATGTACATGGGGGAGATATCGATATGTAGAGTACTGGTGGACCCCATCGGTAAAATACGAAATCTAAAAGCCAAAACGACACCTTACCCCAAAGCATTGCAGGATGCATTGATCGGATATTTCAGGTTTGAAGCATCTTTTTCTTTGATGCACGCTGACAGCAATGTTAACAAAGATGATATCTCATATGTAGCGGGCTGCTGCTTCCGGACGATATCCTGCTTAAATCAGGTGCTGTTCGCAAAGAATAAGGAATACTGTATCAATGAGAAAAAAGCGGTGGCCTTAGTGGATAGTTTTCAAATGAAACCGAAGGATTACAAGCTGCGTGTTGATAAAATTATGACGCTCCTGTCTTCAGAGCAAGACTGTACAAGAGAAGGTGTAGATATGCTTGGTCAGCTTGTTCAAGAAACTGAAATGCTGATTGATCGACACTGATCCACGGAGTACTTTTTACTCATCTGTAAAATAGGCATATGAACTTGTCATGAGAGGCATAATTGAATATAATATAGACTATATATGCTGAAAAATGTAAATGCGTAGATGGAGAAGAGTAAGCAGTGCCTCTTTACAGGGAGGAGACGCCACAGATTGAGAGCGTTTCTATGGAAACAGGCTGCTGAAGTTCGCTCCGGAGCAGTTCCCTGAACGCGGCTTAGACTGATCAGTAGGGGATAACGGGTTCCGACACGTTATGTCGGTTAAAGTGAGCATGCGGCTGATGGCTGCTGAATAACGGAAGTTGTTCGAGTTATGTATTAGCGTGCTAACAAGGGTGGTACCACGGTCTTTTCGTCCCTTTCGGGAGAAAAGGCCTTTTTTTGTTGAGTTGAACTACTTTTTACTTCACTGAGATGAAGAAGGGGGCACAAGAGGCTATGAAAGAAAAATTGGAAGCATTGAAGCAGGAGGCATTGGCCCAACTGCAGGAGGTAACAGATCCGCAAAGTTTAAATGATCTACGGGTCAAATACTTGGGAAAAAAAGGTGCCTTGACTGAAATTTTAAGAGGGATGGGATCTCTGAGCGCTGAAGAGCGTCCGGTTATCGGCCAGGTCGCAAACGAAGTGCGTGGAGCCATCGAAGAAGTTATCACAAGCAAACAGGAGGATTTTCAGCGTAAAGAAACCGAAGAGCGTCTGCGCGCGGAAAAGGTGGATGTTACACTGCCAGGACGCAAACTTGCTCAAGGTGCGGTTCACCCGCTGAGCAGAGTTATCCAAGATATCGAGGATGTTTTTATCGGGATGGGATACCGTGTAGCAGAAGGCCCTGAGGTAGAGACTGACTATTTCAACTTCGAAGCGCTGAATCTTCCTAAGAACCACCCTGCTCGTGATATGCAGGACTCCTTCTATTTGACTGAAGATCTGCTGATGCGTACACAGACATCGCCGGTTCAGGCTCGCACGATGCTGGACATGAAGGGCGAAACGCCTGTTAAAATTATATGCCCTGGTCGTGTATTCCGTCGTGATGATGACGATGCAACACACTCCTTCCAGTTCCACCAAATTGAAGGGCTTGTGATCGGACGCAATATTCGCATGAGTGATTTAAAAGGTACTCTGTTGCAATTTGTACGCGAAATGTTCGGGGACAATACACAAATTCGTCTTCGTCCGAGTTTCTTCCCGTTCACAGAACCGAGTGCAGAAGTGGATGTATCTTGTGTGAGATGCGGGGGCAGTGGCTGTCGTGTATGCAAGCACACGGGCTGGCTGGAAATTCTGGGCTGTGGAATGGTTCATCCAAAGGTACTGGAGATGGGCGGATATGATCCGGAGCAGTATAGCGGTTTTGCCTTCGGAATGGGTGTTGAACGGATTGCGATGTTGAAATACGGTGTTGATGACATCCGTCATTTCTTCAATAACGATATGTCATTCTTGAAGCAGTTCGCACGGATATAACTTTAAACAAAAGAAGGAAGTGAACGGTAATGAGAGTATCAACGGAATGGTTGTCTGATTATATTTCTCTGGAAGGTGTACCAGCTGAAGAGCTGGCAAGTCGTATCACCTCGGCGGGTATCGAAATCGACGTGATCGAGGATCGCAATCAGGGAATTAATAAAGTAGTTGTTGGATATGTAAAGAGCAAAGAAAAGCACCCTGATGCGGACAAACTGAACATTTGTATCGTGGATGCTGGACAAGAAGAAGATCTGCAGATCGTGTGCGGCGCTAAGAATGTGGATGCAGGTCAAAAGGTGCCTGTCGCTATGGTTGGTGCAAAGCTTCCTGGAGGATTGGATATTAAAAAAGCGAAGCTGCGCGGCGTCCTTTCACAAGGCATGATTTGTTCCGCGAAAGAGCTTGGCATGAATGATAAGCTGCTCCCTAAAGAGCTGCAGGAAGGAATATTAGTGCTGCCGGAAGGAACAGATGTCGGCGTACCAATTGTAAATGTGCTTGGACTTAATGACCAAGTGCTTGAACTGGATTTGACTCCGAACCGGTCCGATTGTCTTAGCATGCTAGGAGCTGCTTATGAGGTGAGTGCGATTCTGGGAAGAGAAATCACTCTCCCTAAGCCTGAGAAGGAACTGGTAGAAGTTAGTGATCCGGCGGCGAAACATATCTCCGTATCGATTGAGGCGGAAGAGCAGTGTCCTCATTATGCTGCCCGTTATATTACAGGCGTTAAAGTTGGCACTTCGCCCCTTTGGATGCAAAATCGCTTGATGGCTGCCGGCGTTCGCCCGATCAACAATATTGTTGATATTACTAACTACGTTATGCTGGAATACGGACAGCCGCTGCATGCATTTGATGGTGATCAATTGACTGATGGTTCTGTACTTGTCCGTATGGCTAAAGCCGGCGAAACGATGACGACACTTGACGGTCAGGAGAGACGTTTGGAGCCGCATATGCTGGTCATTACAGCAGGCGGTAAACCTGTAGCTCTGGCAGGCGTTATGGGTGGACTGGATTCTGAAGTGACAGACAATACGGTAAACATTTTCCTGGAATCGGCAAAATTCGATGGTGGAACGGTTCGTAAAACATCACGTCAGCTGGGCCTCCGTTCTGAAGCAAGCTCCCGCTTTGAGAAAGAAGTAGATCCAGCCAGAGTCATTCCGGCACTGAATCGTGCGGCTGCCTTAATAGCCAAATATGCCGGAGGAACTGTGCATCAAGGGATTGTAGAAGCTGGAGCAGTTGATTCCAAACCGAAATTGATTGAGCTTTCTCTTGAGAAACTGAACTCTTATCTCGGCACAGACCTGTCTTTGCTCGAAGTCAAAACGATTTTTGCCCGTCTGCATTTCGCATGTGGTGACGCGGCTACCGGTTTGATTGAGGTGGAAGTTCCAACGCGTCGAGGTGACATTCAGTTAGATGTAGATCTGATTGAGGAAATTGCCCGTCTTTACGGATACGACAATATCCCTACAACTGCAATTGAAGGACCGACGACACCGGGGGCATTGACGAAATCACAGGCTATCCGCCGTGGAATCCGTCGTATGCTGACTCACGCTGGATGGCAGGAAGTACTTGGATATTCATTCATCCACCCTCAGCAGTCGGAAACGTTCACGTCACTCGGGGACGGAGGAAAAGCGGTGAAGCTGGCGATGCCAATGAGCGAGGACCGTGGCGTACTCCGCACGAGCCTGATTCCACAGCTGCTGGATATCGCTGTTTACAATGCTAACCGCAAACATCCGGATCTTGCGATGTTTGAGATCGGAAACGTGTTCCATACACATGAAGATACATTAACAAAGCAACCGCTGGAACGTCCTGTGCTTGGACTCCTTCTGACAGGACGCCTTGGAAGCAAGCAGTGGAATATGCAGCCTGAAAAGGTTGATTTCTTCGATCTGAAAGGTGCGTTAGAAACGGTATTTGAAATGCTTGGTCTGGATGGCGAGCAGATCACTTATGCGGCCGACCAGCCTGATGGCTTCCATCCTGGACGTTCTGCATCCGTATATGTTCAGAACGGAAGTACCAAAGTGAAGCTTGGAACACTCGGCCAGGTTCATCCTCAGCTTCAGCAAGATAAAGATCTCGAAGATACGTATGTAGCTGAAATTTTGCTGGATCCGCTTTACGAACTCGCTAACAGCCGCGTACAATACCGTGATCTTCCGCGATTCCCGGCTATGGAACGAGATTTAGCGGTAGTAGTCGATGAAGCGGTAGAAGCTGGATCGCTGATCAGAGTTATCCGCGAACATGCAGGCGAGCTGCTTCAGAATGTACAAGTGTTTGACGTCTTCACCGGCAGCAAATTGGGTGAAGGAAAGAAGAGTGTGGCTATATCCCTCACGTATCGTCATCAGGAGCGGACGCTTACCGATGAGGAAGTTGCGGCAGCAAATGAAAAAGCAGTTCAGGCGCTAGAGCAAACTTTTGGCGCGGAATTGAGAAAATAGAAGGAATTGGGGAAAGCCGCATCGAATTACACATTCGATGCGGTTTTTTTTAAGATAAGAAAGTATAAACACCGGAATAAAATGCATCCTGATCTCGCAAAAAAACTACCGCTAAATGCGGTCTGTCTTCTTTGGAGGTACGTCGATGACGTTTTTCTTTTACATTTAAGATATCTTGATAGTCAGGAGAACAGACTACCTGATCGATAAATATACAGTCGAAAATACGGTCTAGCTTACTTGGAGTTCGTCTAGAATGACTTTCTCATATATAATGTAGAAAGAGGAAAGACCGTAAAGACACCTTAGAATCAACACACAATTGAAGGAGGGCACAACAGTGACTACACCGGATCGTACACGTGTTACCGTAGAAATTTACGGAACTTCCTATAAACTAGTTGGCAGCAGCAGTGATTATATGAAACAGGTAGCCAATTATGTCGATGATCGTATGCGCACTATATCGAAGGCTCATTCCCGTTTGGATACGCCTAGGATTGCCGTACTTGCTGCCGTGCATATGGCTGAGGAAGCTGTTCAAATGCAGCAGTTCCAGAACGAGGTTAAACTTCTTACGGCTGAACGGAGTGAACTTCGCTCCGAATTGGCCCGTATTCAAACTTTGCAATTAGAGCAGCAGGAATCATACGAGAAGAAGAACGAAGAGCTTGAACGCAAACTTAATGAACAGACCCTGCTTGCATCAGAGCTTGGAACTGTAAAAGAGAATTTAACTGCGGAATCCGAGCGTATGAAAGAGCTTCTACAGAAAGAATCTGCGCGGGTGGCAGATATCCAGAAGGAGAAACAGCAGCTGGAGCAGAGACTTACCCAACAGAGTAGTGATTTGGAGAAGCGTCATAAACAGGCGTTGGAGGAAATGAAGCGTCAGCATGAAGTGCAGATCCAGCAGATGCAAAAAAATCATAAGCAATCCACAGAGCAGCTGGAGCAAAATTACAAGCGTGCTTCCCAGCAGGCGGAACAGAAGCATACTCAGTCTGTTCAACAACTGGAGCAGAACTACAAGCAGTCTTCTGCACAGCAGGATCAGCAGCATAAAACGGCTATTCAGGCCTTGGAGAAGAAACTTGCGGAACAACAAAGTAACGCGAACAACCTGCAATCCCGTCTGACTGTAACGGAGAAAGAGCTTTCCACACTAAAGGGAGAGTCATCCAAGCTGAAGGAGAATCTTCAACATTCACGGCAGCAGCTTGAAAGTTCCACCAAAGAGCTGAAGACTTCCAAGGATAATGCAGAACAGTTAGCTAGAGAACGGGATTCTCTAAAGCAGGAGGCTGTGAAGTCGGAGGAAGAACGACGCCGGCTCCAGAAGTTGGTCGTAGATGCGAACCAAAGTTCCCGCAAGCTGCATGATGATATTCAGCGTCTGAATGCTGAGGTCAAATCATGGAGTACTCTTGCTGAGCAGCGTAAAGAGGAAATCGGAGATTTAGAAATGCGCATGGTTGAAGCGCTTGAGGTTTCTGAAACTTTAGAAGAGGGCATGAAGACTCTTCAGGAAGAATTGAATGTTCTGAAAGACGAAGCGGCACGTGACGTGGCCCGGCGTCAGTCATCTGAACAGGAGCGGCGTGAACTTCAACTCAAAGTCGAAGAGCTGGAGAAGAGTAGCCGAGAGGCTTCGACCCAGGAGGCAGAGACCCGTAAACTGTACGCCATGCTTGAAGAAGAATATGACACCGTATCCGGTCAGTTGGACCAGCTACGCAAGTCGGCATCTGAACGAGAAAACCGTGAACAAGAACACAGTGAGCTTCTAAGGTTGGCAGAGGAAGAGTTGGCTATGTGGCGAAGTAAATACGAGACTCTGGTCAATGAACGGGAACAATGGGAGCAGACGGAGGGGACACTGAAGGAGGAGATGGACTCCTGGCGTCAGGAAGTAGCAGCGTCCCGTCAGACGTGTGAACTGCTGGAAGATGAGAAGAAAGCCACGTCCGAGGAGCTTTCTCAGTTAGGTGAACAGTATGAGCTGGTAATGCATCAACATCGACTGTTGCAAGCAGAAATTGAAATTCAGCGTGAGAAGTCGGACAAGCTGGAGGAGGAACACCGGAAGCTTCAGGAAGAGTATTCTAAGCTTCAGGTTGAATATAATGAATGGATTGAATTGATAGAGCAGGATCACCGTTGACACCCGAGAACCTTGTCACGGGAAACATTGCTGTGAAATTCGTTTCAGGATAAAACAAACCTCCAGATTCACAAGTGACTTTCCCTTGGAATTCTGGAGGTTATTATCGTGCTTATGATCGAAAAGAGGTGTCCTACTCTTCGATAATAAGTTTGGAGATCATTTTTGTATGTCCAGGACCGCACATGATGGAGCAGGAGATATCGAATTCGCCTGTTTTATCTGGTGTTACAACAGCTGTATTATTTTTGCTGTCGAGTTGTAGGTTAAGTACAGGAATCAGTACACCATGATTGCCTTCTTCATTTTTGAAAGTAATCTTTACAGGAACACCCTTTTTAAGTGTGTACTCAGGCTGATCAAACTGGTAGTTTGATCCGCTAATTACAAGCTCTGCTTCAGGTGCAACACCTGTATCTGTTACTCCGGTTCCGTTGGTTGGAGCAGCTTCTTTATCTCCGCCGCAGGCCGCCAAAAGAAGCAGCAGCATACAGGATGTGATTAATGCAAGCGTTTTTTTCATATCATTCTCTCCTAACTATTAATATTATGTGTCAATTACTTCTATATGATAACGTAAAAAAATGGTTTATGCGCAGAAATGAATATGAATAATTAGTGAACTTACAGAAATAAAAGAGATTTCTCTTGACATGAACAAGCCCCTGTTCGTAGGGGAACAGGGGCGTTGTTTTTGAAAGCCGGATTATTTCTGTTCGCTTTTGGTCTCATCGAAAGGCCAGGCGATAGGGATGAACAGGTCAATGATTCCAATGACGAGTGCGGCAAGAAGAGCTCCTAAGACCGTTACTCTGACATCGGCTATAAAGAACTGGGCGACGTAAATGACCAGCGCACTGACCAGAAAACCGACGATTCCCCGTCCGAATGGTGTGACCCGTGTCCCGAATACACTTTCAACAATCCAACCCAAACCAGCAATAATCAGAGCCAGCAGCAGGGCGCTACCGAATCCGCCAACGTTGAATTGGGGAACGATCCACCCGACAAGCATTAGAACAAGGGCAGAAACGATAAATCGAACGACATGCCCGAGAAACTGCATCGATCGTACCTCCTTATATGCTGCAATCATGCGCAAAATTATTTTGTTCAGATGTACTCTGAGTTATGTGTGGAAGGATTTATTGAAATAATCCCTATAAATGGCGAAAATTCAAGGTCTCGGCTATAATAAAGGCATTGATTGAGAGGAGTTGTGAACTTCTTGGATGACAAGATTTTGCATACGTTGGAATATCGAAAAATTTTAAATACATTGTCACAATACACCCAAACTTCCATGGGTAAGGCAACAACGGAACAGTTGAAGCCATCGGTCCAATTAGACGACGTTAAACAGCTGCTTGCGGCTACTGACCAGGCCTACACGGTAGACCGGTTGAAAGGAAGCCCATCGTTTGGCGGAATAACGGATATTACAGACTCGCTGAAACGTGCCCGGATCGGCGGAACACTCAGTCCCCATGAACTGCTGGCTGTAGCGAATACCATCATGGGGTCGCGCCGACTAAAGCGATTTATTGCGCAGATCCATGAAGACGAACCCGTTGAAATTTTATATAACCTGAGTGATTTGATTTCGGAACAAAAGTCGTTGGAAGATGGCATCAAGGCATGTATAGACGAAAGTGCTGAAGTTATGGATTCGGCCAGTTCGGAACTGTCTCAAATCCGTCGTGAACTGAGAAATGGAGAGGTACGTATCCGTGAAAAGCTCGACGGTATGATCCGCTCACAGTCGGTATCCAAGATGCTGCAGGATCAACTTATAACGATCCGGGGAGATCGTTTTGTTATCCCGGTAAAAGCGGAATATCGTTCTTATTTCGGCGGGATTGTACATGATCAGTCCGGATCGGGAGCAACTTTGTTTATTGAACCGGAGTCCATCGTAGCGATGAACAACAAGCTGCGTGAGACGCGTATGAAAGAAGAACGAGAAATTGAAGTGATTTTACAAAAATTAACCGCTCTGGTTGGCGATCAGGCCGATCTGCTCAGTATCGATATTGATATTACCGGTCAGCTTGATTTTATCTTTGCCAAAGCCCGGCTGGCTCATGTTATGAAGGCCTCCTTGCCACG
Organism: Paenibacillus uliginis N3/975; assembly: GCF_900177425.1. NCBI lineage: Bacteria > Bacillati > Bacillota > Bacilli > Caryophanales > Paenibacillaceae > Paenibacillus > Paenibacillus uliginis. The sequence goes on from NZ_LT840184.1 coordinate 1,186,015, forward strand.
TATGAATGACCGTGGTTATTTGAAACTTAAAAAAGGCCGGCATCCGCTTATTCCGATCGACCAGGTCGTTCCGATTGATGTGGAATTGGGTAACTCATACACGTCCATCATCGTTACTGGTCCGAATACGGGCGGTAAGACCGTTACGCTCAAAACCATTGGATTGCTCAATCTGATGGCGATGTCCGGCATGTTCATACCGGCCGAGGAAGGAAGCCAGATGTGTGTGTTTGATGCGATTTACGCAGACATCGGTGACGAGCAGAGCATTGAGCAAAGCCTAAGTACCTTCTCCAGCCATATGACGAATATTATCCGGATTTTGAAAAATATGACTCCGAAAAGTCTGGTGCTGCTGGATGAGGTCGGTGCGGGAACGGATCCGGCTGAAGGGTCAGCTCTGGCTATAGCTATTCTGGAGCACATTCACCGGATGGAATGCCGGATGATTGCCACAACCCACTACTCTGAGTTGAAGGCGTATGCTTACGAACGAAAAGGGATCATTAATGCCAGCATGGAGTTTGACATTAATACACTGAGTCCAACCTACCGCCTTCTGATCGGTGTTCCGGGTCGAAGTAACGCTTTTGCCATTGCAGAACGGCTTGGTCTTCCGGGGATGATTCTGGATTATGCCCGCGGTGAAGTGAAAGAAGAAGATCAGCGGGTAGAGCATATGATTGCATCTCTTGAAGAGAATCGTCATGCAGCTGAGACCGAGCGTATGAAGGCAGAAGTTCTTCGTAAAGAAATGGAGGAACTGCGGAGCCGGCATAATCACGAACTTGCAAAGCTTGAGGAACAGCGGGATAAATGGGTTGAAAAGGCCCGTCAGGATGCCAAGAAGATTGTGGATAAAGCCCGGAGCGAAGCAGAAGATATTATTACAGATCTGCGTAAACTCGCTCAAGAAGAGGGTGCTTCGGTTAAAGAACATAAACTTATTGCGGCGCGTAAACGTCTGGATGAAGCAGAGCCTGAGCAGAAACGGAAGACGGCTGGAAAGCGCAGCGCCACCGAGAGACGTTCGATCGAACCTGGTGACGAGGTTATGGTATACAGCCTCAATCAGAAAGGCCATGTCGTTGAACTGGCTGGCCCCAAAGAAGCTCTTGTCCAGCTGGGCATTATGAAGATGAAGGTATCTTTAGAGGATCTGGAGCTTGTGTCCGCTCCGGCATCTGCCAAGAAACCCCAAGGTCAACGTCATGTTACGACACTGAAGCGTACCCGTGATGAAAATATCCGTAAAGAGCTTGATCTTCGCGGGGCGAACCTGGAAGAAGCTCTCATCGAAGTGGACCGGTTTATGGATGAAGCGTTTTTGGGCAATCTTGGCCAAGTTTCTATCATCCACGGCAAAGGGACGGGAATTTTACGGACAGGTATTCAGGATTATTTGCGGAAACATAAGCATGTAAAAACCTACCGTCTTGGAAATTACGGGGAAGGCGGAACAGGGGTTACGATTGCGGAACTGAAATAGTGCAATATATTAGGAACCGATGCTTTCTCTAACTCGTATACAACTATAGCATCTGCATTACGGCCGGTGAACCGTTTATCTTAAGGTGATGCCGACTTCGGGGAGGAACGCGGGGAATGATGGAGAGTATTGATCAGTTGCTGGAACACCCTGTGGGTGTTCTTGTCGGCTATTTCTCGGTTGCGATTTTAGCGTTGATCGTATATTTGGCCTGCTTTGAGGTGGTCACAAAATACAATTGCTGGGATGAAATTCGAAAAGGAAATGTTGCTGCAGCGATGGCTACCGGCGGCAAAATATTCGGCATATGTAATGTAATGCGGTATAGTATTGAGTCCAATACGTCCGTTTATGATATGATCAAATGGTCCTTCTTGGGGTTCATTTTGCTGTTAGCTGCGTATTTACTGCTCGAGTTTTTGACACCGGTGTTTTCAGTAGATGAAGAAATCGGCAAAGATAATCGGGCGGTTGGATTGATTGTTCTGATCATTACCGTGTCCTTGTCATATGTAATAGGCGCGAGCATTATGTAAATTTTGGAGGAACATGGCCATGAAATATTTACCGCGGGTGTTGTTCGCGGCAGCCTTGATCTTTTTCCTGTCAGGCATTGTATACTTGATGTGGAATTAATGTATACGATCTTTTTGGATCGTTTGAATAATGAAAGGGATGAATGAGTTTATGGAACCAACTATATGTCCATGGTGCCAGACTGAGATTGTATGGGATGAGGAGATTGGTCCAGAAGAGAACTGTCCGCACTGTGATAATGAATTAAAGGGCTATCGTACGCTCAGCGTCCCACTTGATGGAGATGATGAGGAGAATGGGCATCAGGAAGAGTTTGATGAGTCTTACAATGATTTTGATAGCAGCGACATATTAAACAAACCGTTCTGGGGATCTGAAGATGGAGCGGTACCAGCTATACGAACGTTGGACAAGTATGGGGAAGCCCATGATCTCATGGCATACGAGGAGTCTGTGGAGCAGGTGCTGGATCATCAGGATGAGACACCCGAATGCTTCCATTGCCGGGAATATATGATGCTCGCGGGAACACAGCGTGTAAGTGGAGAAGGTTTTGATCCTACATTAATCCCATTCATGAAGGGGCCTTTGCTGAAACCTCCGTTTAATATGAATGTATATATTTGTTCAGGATGCTTCCAGGTGCAGTATAGTCTCACAGAAGACGACCGTCTTCGGTTGATTGAAGGGTTGACGAAAAGCAAATAGGCAGGCAGCCTGAAGAGGCCACTCAAGGATTCTCATCCTTGAGTGGCTTTTTTGTGGTCTTCAAAAAAATTTGGGGGCAAGAGCGATTGTAGGAACGATTCGTACACGTAGCGTCTTACAACAGACAATAGTCTTTAAGAATAAGTTACCAATTCCGCTTTTTAGGTTATGAACCATTCCGAGGTTGGGCAACTTAACCTGGAATAACAAGTCGGCTGCTGAGGAGGGCGAGTTTATGAAAGCGCCTAAGGACCGCCAAGTGGTTCTCTTGTTGGCGGTAAACGGTATGTTTGTACTAGCTGGCGCATTGTCAGGAACTTTTCTGAACATATATTTTTGGAAAAGCAGACAGGATTACTTGATGATCGCCTGGTTCACGATGGCGCAGCAGATCGCGCTGGGATTGACGTTTTGGATTGCGGGCAAGTGGGTGAAGGAAGGTAATAAAATGAACGCACTTCGGCTGGGAATCGCCGTGTCAGGTTTGTTTTATTTGTTTATTCTGGGTACCGGACAGAATGCGGTTCATTATATTTGGCCGCTGGGCCTGCTGTTGGGAACGTCTCTGGGATTATTTTGGCTTGCATTTAACGTTGTTTATTTTGAGGTGACAGACGCTGGGAATCGCGATTGGTTCAATGGCTGGGTCGGTTTGCTTGGATCTATGATCGGAATATTAGGTCCATGGGTATCTGGCTGGCTGATCACATTGCTGCATGGTGAGAAAGGATACCGGTTAATTTTCACCATGTCTATGGTTATATTCGGCTGCACAGTCCTGCTCAGTTTTTTTCTCAAAAAGAGAGAAGTCAGCGGCCAATATGACTGGATTGAAGGAATTAAACGATTAAAGGAAGTTGACGGAACCTGGCGCTTTGCCATGGGCGGGTTGGTCATGCAGGGAATTCGAGAGGGCGTGTTCTCCTTTCTCATCTTTCTACTTGTGTATTCAGCAACAAGTCAGGAAGCCAAAGTTGGACAATTTATGCTCATCACTTCTGCAGTATCACTGGTCAGCTACTGGGCTGCAGGGAAATGGTTTAAGCCGGCTTACCGAAGCTACGGAATGCTGGTGGGGGCCATAATCATGCTGCTTGTGATCTTACCGCTGCTGTGGAAGGTAAACTACACGACCCTTCTTATTCTAGGCGTAGGCACATCTTTATTTATACCATTGTACATGCTCCCGGCGATCTCGGTCAGTTTTGATCTGATGGGAACGAACCGCAATAATGCGGAGAAAAGAGTGGAGCTTGTTGTTGTAAGAGAAATCAGCCTGATGGTCGGAAGAATAGCTGGTCTTCTTATATTCATCGGTGTGTTATCTTTCCGGCAGGATCCCTTGACCGTCACGCTGCTGTTGTTAGTGCTGGGTATGTCACCTATAGGAACTTGGGTGTTTATGCGAAAAATTATGAAAAGCCGGCAGCCAGCCGCTTAAAAAAGAAAGCCTCCGTCGGCAAAACTGCGGAGGCTTTCTTTCATGTTCCTTTTTTAATTGCATGAAGAATTAGTCTTTAATGAACGGGTTAGAGAGAACCAATTCAGCTCTTCAGGCTCGCTGCCATTAGCCACCTCCGCAAGCAGATCAGCAGCTAACATGCTGTACACTGTCCCGCTGCCGCCATAGCCCTCAATAAAATAACTGTGAGGGAAATGAGGATGCCGGCCAATGAGAGGAATTCCATCCTGAGTGGAAGCGAAAACACCGGCCCAAGAACAAGCCACTGAAATTTTTCCTAATTCAGGAAAAAGGTCGTGGATATCCTTCAGAAGGCGTCGGCTTCGGGTTGTAAGATTCACATCAGGACATCCAGATTCATGAAGTGGTTCATCCAGTCCACCTGCCATGATCCGGTTGTCCTGCGTTGTGCGCATATAAAGATAAGGACGGCTGCTCTCCCAAATTAAGGCGCGTTCATACCATGAGGATAAATCCTGTATCGGCTCGGTCATGATTGCATAGGTACTTTTCAGTGATGCTATGCGGTCTGGCTTCCACTCCTGTGTTTCATACCCGGCAGCCCAGATCAGAATCCTGGCGTGGATGCTACCGTGTTTTGTTTTTACAGTGGCGCCATTGTCTGAGTATTCAATGTTCTCGGTACCGCTGTGCTCAAATACCCGCAGTCCTTGGTGGACAGCGTCACTGACGAGGCCGTGTACCAGCTTATACGGATTCACTTCAGCATCTCTTTGCGTATATATAGCAGCAGGTTTGGAAAATGGAAAGTGTGACTTAATGGTCTGTCGATCCCAATACTCGACGTTAAAGCCGTGGCGAGTAAGTGTATCGTATTCATTGCGTATTTTTCCCGCATCATCCTCCGTGCTGGCATAATAGAGACTGCTACGATGCCTGAATTCCGTATCGACAGAAAGGCTGCTGGCGATTTCAGACAAGCGGTTTACTGATCTTTCACACATTCTGTAAAAGCCAGTTCCTTTATGCTCTCCGAGCGTTTGGATAAGCTCTGTCAATGTATCATCGTTCATAAAGTGAAGAAGTCCGGTATTGGCTGAAGTGCTGCCTTTTCCGATGCACCCTTTTTCAAGCAGAATTGTATCTGCTCCCTGCTTGGACAAAATATAAGATACGAGCGCACCACTTATACCGCCTCCTATGACCAGCACATCACATGAGAGATTGCTCTCCAGCTGAGAGAAACGCTGAATATCTTGGCCGCTCCATGGCGTATTGCCTCCGGTTAACTTCATGAAATGCACCTTCCCGTATATAGACTTCGAAGTGAACTCATTACACTGTATCCTCAGTATGATCTTCCTTCAGACATTTATTGCGTGACATAGAAATAAACGAACAAGCCATACTACACATGTACACCTAATATGGAAGGGGGATAATAAATGAATACCATGCCATCCAATAACCAACTAAAGCCTCTTACTTCGAAGGAATTAGATTACATCGTCGATTGTATTTCTAATGAGAGCTCGCTCGCCAAGCATTGCGCTGCAACAGCAGCATCCATTCAGAATCCGACTGTACAGCAGACAATTATGGGATTACTGCACAAGCATGAAAACCATATGGATACATTGATTCAAACGCTACAGAGTCATCAAAGCGTCGCACCTACCCAGTCTCAGTAAGATTCCATCACATAAAAAATGTTTAAGGAGGAAGTTCATATGCCATCCCCAAATGAGGGTTCCTTCCTGCCGGAAGAGGATTTGCTCAACACCATCTTGGATGGGTTGAAACGTACTGTAAGTGAATACACGACAGCAACAACGGAATCGGCATGCCCGACCGTTCGCAGTATGTTCAGTAATTTGACTGCCGAAACGCTCAAAATGCAAGGGGAAATGTACCAACTGATCGAACAGCAGAATCAGTATGCTGCTCCTGTGCCTCATGCCATGAAGAGTGATGTAGATAAGCAACTGCAGGAGATGCAAAACACAGTTCAGCAAACTCGTCAGCTCATTAGTCAAAAAACATCCGGGCTGGCTCCTACTTCACATGCTCCTAATGTACCTATGCATCAGTCCAACGTTCAACCTACACATTAATATGTAACCCGTGTACTAAACTTTAGCAAAGAGGAACCGACTATCTAAACGGCGTATGCCGGAAGGCAGTCGGTTTTTCTTTGCACAGACCGCCCGAATTATTGTAATATAAGTATTAATCTCTTTACAGGAATCCGGCTATGGCCGAATTGCTGAAATAAACGCTGGAGGACTACGAATGGAAGAGCTAAGCGAATTGAAATTGAAAGTGCTTGACCTGTTGAAAGAGGACGCGAGAAGATCTCCGGCTCTCTTGTCTACTTTGCTCGGCGTAGAGGAAGAGGAAGTGAAGGTCGCAATTGCGGAACTGGAAAATGACCATGTTATCGTAAAATATGCGACGATCGTTAACTGGGGCAAGGTGGAGGAAGAAAAGGTCACCGCACTCATTGAAGTGCAGATTACACCAGAGCGCGGGAGAGGTTTTGAGGGAATTGCAGAGCGAATTTATTTATTTCCTCAAGTGAAATCCGTATATTTGATGTCAGGGGCGTATGATCTCCTTGTAGAAGTGGAAGGCCGTAATTTGAGAGAGGTTGCGAACTTTGTGTCTGAGAAGTTGTCACCCATTGACTCGGTGTTATCGACCAAAACGAATTTTATTCTTAAAAAATATAAACAAGACGGGATTATCTATGAAGAACGTCAAGAAGACAATCGTCTCCTGATCTCGCCGTAAAGGAAGAGTGTGTATGATTGTGAACGAAGAGCATCTTAAAGAAAACAGCAGGAAGCCGATGGATTCCTATTTGGCACCATTGGTTCGTGATATTCAACCATCAGGTATTCGTAAGTTTTTTGATTTGGTAAGCGGCAATAAGGATATTATTACTCTTGGTGTTGGCGAGCCTGATTTTGTAACGCCATGGCATGTTCGTGAAGCATGTATGTATTCGCTGGAGCGGGGATTTACCGGTTATACCTCGAACGCAGGTATGCCTGAGCTGCGTGAAGTGATTGCCAAATATCTTCATGACAGCTTTCACGTTGCCTACGACCCGAAGGATGAGATCATCGTTACGGTTGGCGGAAGTGAAGCTATCGACTTGGCGCTGCGGGCACTCATCGTTCCAGGAGATGAAATTCTCATACCTGAACCATCCTATATTTCTTACTCACCGATTACGTCCATCGGCGGAGGGGTTTCTGTCGGAATTGAAACGACCGCGGAGAATCATTTTAAACTGACGGCTGAGGCGCTGGAAGCCAAGATTACGCCGAAATCCAAAATATTGATTTTGTGTTATCCTAGCAATCCGACAGGCACAACGATGACCTATGAAGATTGGCTTCCAATTGCCAAGGTTGTAGAGAAGCATGATTTGATTGTGATTTCGGATGAGATCTATGCTGAATTAACCTATGATGGAAAACACGTCAGCTTCGCATCGATTCCAGGTATGAAGGATCGTACTATCTTGGTCAGCGGCTTTTCGAAAGCTTTTGCAATGACCGGCTGGAGAATGGGTTATGTTTGTGCTCATCCGGATCTGATCAGTGCTATGCTAAAAATACATCAGTATACGGTAATGTGTGCGCCTGCTATGGGACAAGTGGCTGCGCTTGAAGCACTTACCAACGGTATGGAGGAGAAGGACCGGATGATGGAGTCCTACAACCAGCGCCGTAGACTGATCGTTAAAGGCTTGTGTGATATCGGATTGGACTGTCACGAGCCACAGGGAGCGTTCTATGCTTTTCCAAGCATTAAACGTACCGGCTTGTCTTCGGATGAATTTGCCCAGCGCCTGCTGACGGAAGCTAAAGTTGCCGCTGTTCCAGGTTCCGTATTCGGACTTGGCGGTGAAGGTTTTATCCGGTGTTCTTATGCGACGTCGATTTCTCAGCTCAGTGAAGCTTTGGAACGTATGGGTAAATTTGTGGAGAAATTAACTTGAGAAGAAGATAGTTGTTTCATTTCCTTGAATTAACAAAAGTTTTACTTTTCATTACAGATATCTATGTTATAATTTTGTTTTGGGAGCATTATTTCACTTATCCAAGGAGGGATTGCCAGTGTATTGTGATTACGAATTGTCGCCATACCGTGGTGATTTTGTAGCCGAAGGCCAAGAGCATGGTAAATGGTCAATTAAATCAGCTAAATCCACTCCGCAGGATATTTCCTTGGAAGAAGAGATTCATATGCTCCGTCGTAAAATGGAACAGCTTTTTTTGCAAGAGCAGTCTTTTACATCGGAGATCGTAATTGAGATCAGCAGCTTGCTGGACTTAAAGATCAACGAATATATGAAGGCACACCCGAAGAAAAAATTATAAAATGTAATTATATAAAAGGAGACCTGATCAGGTCTCCTTTTTGTTTTACTGAGCGAGATTCATCTGTACATCAAGTTATGTTATAGTGAAGCATAACCAAAATTGAAGCCTGGCCTATGAGGGATAACAAGGCTAGCTGCAAACGGAGGAATGAAAAATGAAAGTATATACAAAAACCGGAGATAAAGGTGAAACGTCAATTATCGGCGGCCGAGTGCCTAAAGATGATCCACGCATTGAAGCCTATGGAACAATAGATGAACTGAACAGCTTTACGGGGCAGGCTGTCTTTTTGGCACAAGAGGCTGGTTTTGAGGAGCTTCGCGAACAACTGCTGCAGATACAGCACGAACTGTTTGACTGCGGATCGGATCTCGCGTATGCGAAGCATAGTGAGGACAAATACAAAGTGAGCGGACCGCTGGTGGAGAGACTGGAAGAGTGGATGGACCAATTTGAACTGGAGAATCCGCCGTTGGAGCGGTTTATTCTGCCAGGTGGCTCTGCTTTGTCTTCAGCACTTCATGTGTGCCGGACGGTATGTCGCCGTGCTGAGCGGCTCACTGTGACGCTTGCTCGAACGACTGAAATTAATCCTGAGGTACGTATGTATCTGAACCGCCTATCTGACTACTTCTTTGTGACAGCACGTACGGCTAATGTTCGAGCAGGTATGCCGGATGTGGAATATGTACGAAGCGGAAAGGTGTTCCGATAATATATGGAGTTGTACTACCCGCCAATTGCTTATATAGTGCCTGTAAGCGAAGACGGCATGCTTCTGAAAACCATTTTGCAAAAACGGATGGGTGTATCACGAAAGCTCTTGTCCCGGCTCAAGCTGACCGAACAGGGAATTATGCTGAACGGAACAAGGGTTTATATCAGTGTGAAAGTTCGAGCAGGTGATGTGGTGGAAATCCGTATGGAGCAGGAGCGCTCGGACGATATTTTGCCGCAGCCCATGCATTTGGATATATTATTTGAGGATGAGCATTTACTTGTCGTCAATAAAGCAGCGGGTACGATTGTGCACCCAACCCATGGCCATTACACGGATACATTGGCGAACGGCGTTGTTCATTATTGGCAGCTGAAGGGCTGGAATTACCGCTTCAGGGCGATTCACCGTCTGGATCAGGAAACATCGGGTGTACTTGCCATCGCCAAAAACCCTTATATCCACCAGCATGTATCGGAGCAAATGATAGCCGGAACCGTCGATAAAAGATATCTGGCACTCGTTCACAGTGTTCCCCAGCCGACAGAAGGGAATATTGACGGCCCAATCGACCGGGATCCGCTGGATCCTCACCGTCGTATTGTCACGCCGGACGGCTATCCTTCGTTAACCCGTTATACTGTTCGTGAGGTTTATCGCGGAGCGTCTCTGGTAGAGCTGAAACTGGAGACGGGGAGGACGCACCAGATCCGTGTACATATGAGCAGCATCGGATGCCCGTTAATCGGAGATAAGATGTACCGGCATCCGATTTATACGGCACCACCTTTGGTGGAGAACGGTAAACCCGTTCAAATCGGCACTTTATTTGATGAAGCAGATCTCACGAACATAACTTGTCTAGACGAAGGGATTGATCGGCAAGCACTGCATGCGGAGCTTCTCACTTTTGTCCACCCGATTAAAGGAGATGTGATGACCTTTCGCGCACCGATTCCGGAGGATATAAAGTGGCTGCTAGAGCGATTGGGTGAAGAAGGAACAGATGCCGACGAGAATAACTGCTAGACAAAATAGAAGGAGAGTTTAAATCAAATGAGTCAATTGATCGTATATCAATATCCCAAGTGCAGCACATGCAGAAATGCGGTGAAATGGCTGCAAAATGAAGGACATGACCTCACACTCCGGCATATTAAAGACGAGCCACCTACACCAGAGGAACTGGCTGAATTAATTGATAAAAGTGGTTTCGAGCTAAAGAAATTTTTCAACACGAGCGGTGAGGTATACAAGCAAATGTCTTTAAAGGACAAGCTTCCAAGTATGCCTGTAGAGGAACAGATTAAGCTGCTGTCATCCAATGGAATGCTTATTAAGCGTCCAATCGTATCTGATGGAACGCGGGTGACCGTAGGGTTTAAAGAGGAACTGTTCAAGGATGCATGGAAGGCTTTGTAGGCATCGGTGAAATCAAGTAATTTACGATTGAGCTCGGAGACAATAAATGTTTCCGGGCATTTTTTGTATCTATGAACAGGTTTTCAAATGGAAATATTATATGAATTGCGGGACACTACGAAATAGGCAGATATGGTATAATGACATATTGAGATTATGATATAACAAGATTTTGAACATATTAGCAAGGGGCGATTTATTACAGTGAACACAACGAAACAACCTTCTCTGATGCTCGTCGACGGTATGGCCTTATTGTTCCGAGCTTACTATGCTACGGCTACTAGTGGTTATATCCGCCGAACCAAGGCAGGGGTTCCTACAAATGCTATTTACGGATTCCTTCGCTATTTGTGGGACGCTATTGACACATTTCAACCAACACACGTGGCCTGCTGCTGGGATATGGCTGCAAAAACGTTCCGCAGCGACCAGTTTGCAGCTTATAAAGGCAATCGGCCTGAAGCGCCAGAGGATCTGATTCCCCAGTTCTCCCTTATTCGTGAAGTCACAGATTGCCTTGGCATTCCGAACCTTGGCGTTGAGGGCTTTGAGGCCGATGACTGTATCGGAACACTGGCTTGTCGTTTCGGCAGTGATATGAATGTTATGATATTATCAGGCGACCATGATCTGCTTCAGCTTGTAGATGAACGGACTTCGGTCATCATTATGAAAAAAGGACACGGCAATTATTTGGTATACACTCCGGAGACGCTGTACCAGGAAAAAGGGCTTTCCCCACGTCAGGTTATTGATGTCAAAGGTCTAATGGGCGATACGAGTGATAACTATCCGGGTGTGCGTGGAATCGGTGAGAAAACGGCCATGAAGCTGATTCAGGAATACGAAACAATCGAAGGTATACTCGCAAATATGGATTCTCTTACGAAGAGTGTTCGGGGCAAAATTGAAGCGGATCTTGAAATGCTGCACCTATCTAGATCTCTCGCAGCTATTCATTGTGAAGTACCTGTGGATTGCGATCTGGACTTGTGCCTTCTTGAGATAGACGATGAGCGTGTCCTGTCCAAGCTTGAGGAGCTTGAGATGAAGAGCTTAAGTCATCTGATGGGAGTGGCACTGGTGCCATGATCGATAGATGATGCCTTTTGGCTGTGGGTGTGGCTGTCTGTAAAACATCACTGTGTTCCAGTATAATTATATTTTATACTGGGAACAGCAGCGGCCGATGGATGCACCGTGCTGTATTCTGTGGTAAAACGATGGTAGAAATTTATCATGCTGTAGGTAACGGGCGGCCAACCCAGAACGAACCGAAAAAACATAATGAATATGACATCATACACCTTGGAGAGGATGAACTCACATGATACTTGGAGCAATTGAAGCTGGCGGCACAAAATTTGTATGCGGAATCGGTAAGGAGGATGGTACGGTTATCGAACGTACGAGCTTCCCGACCACAACGCCGGAAGAAACGATGGCGCAAGTGTTTTCGTTTTTTGCAGACAAAGGGGTGGAAGCCATCGGTGCAGGCTTTTTTGGACCGATCGATCCGGTAAAAGGAAGCCCTACATATGGCTCTATAACAACAACGCCGAAGCCGCACTGGAGCAATTTCAATGTGGTGAAAGCGCTGGAGGAGCGTTTCAACGTACCGATCGGTTTTGATACGGACGTAAATGGTGCAGCGCTTGGAGAACATACCTGGGGAGCGGCTCAAGGTCTTAACAGCTGTTTGTACATCACGATTGGAACCGGTGTTGGTGCCGGAGCAGTTGTGGATGGAAAGCTGATTCATGGTTTATCTCACCCTGAAATGGGTCATATCATTGTACGCCGTCATCCAGATGACAAGTACGAAGGTACTTGCCCTTATCACAGTGATTGCCTGGAAGGTCTGGCTGCAGGCCCATCCCTTGGAAGACGCTGGGGGGTTGCAGGAGCTGAGCTGACACCGGATCATCCGGCTTGGGAGATGGAAGCTTATTATCTTGCACAGGCATTGATGAACTATGTGCTGATCCTTTCACCTGAAAGAATTGTGATGGGCGGAGGGGTTATGAAGCAGCAGCAACTGTTCCCACTGATCCATAAGAAGTTGCAGGAAATGCTGGCGGGCTACGTTTCGCATCCAAGCCTGAACCAGGACATTGCCCAGTTTATCGTACCACCGCAGTTGGGTGACAACGCAGGTCTGTGTGGTGCATTGGCACTGGCCAAGCTGGCTGTAGACGAGGCTTCGAAGTAATTTTTGAGAGTAAGGCAGAGGATACTGTCGCATAAGTAATTTATAGGCCGCCTTGAGGATTGATCCTCAGGCGGCTTTGTTTGATTTTTGGGGAGATGAACGCGTACAGATTACAGCGTGCGGTGCGGCGTTGGGTGCCGCCGATTTACTACCTGAGTACTTAAACGCTGCGGACTGGCGTTCCGCTATTTTATGATTTTTGCCACAATCAAGAAAGAATGAGGACAGGTAAGCCGTTATTTGCTTGATATCGTGTTGATAGGTGCATGATTTTACCGAATAACGGAATCTGAGTCCTCATTTACCAAAAAAAGCTTCTTAATGGTGTAAATAGCGGATCTGTAGTCCGGAATGGCGGATGCCTTTGCCGCATCGGACACATGCGATAGAGTAGAGTACTTGGCTGTATATCTCTTTTAGAAAGTAATCAAAGTTTTTTGTTTCACATTTAATTACAGTGAATTTTGGAATGCGCAGTACAAAATTTTAGATCTGATATTACTTAACGACAATCTGGAGACAACGGCGATGGAACGACGGCTGACCACGTAGCGTGATAAATTAGGTGAACTTGTTGAGAAGAGAGAGCATCTTATAGACCACCTACATAGAGAAAATGAAATGATGCACACGTACGAAGGAGCGGAGAGGGCAGACGATTGTGGACAAGCGATAGCGATCGCCTAAAAGCTTTCCGTAGGAAAGCTAGCATCGAAAGCGTGTACCTCTGGATTGTTACCGATAAAAAAAAATCAGAATAATCTGGAGACAACAGCGATGGGAACAACGTCTGACCTCGCAGCGTGCCAAGAACAACAACTGTAGCTTAAATCTATAGCATCCAGCTAGGTTATACTATACACTTGTTAAAAGAATGCCAAGAAAAAGTGTGGTGACTGTTTTGTTTAAAATTATGTTAATTGAGGATGACATGACCTTATTTAAGGAGATTAAAGAAAGGCTATCACAGTGGTCTTATGAAGTGCATGGAATCCATGATTTTAGCAATGTCGTGCATGAGTTTACCGCGATTAAGCCGGATCTAGTTATCATAGATATCCAACTGCCGAAATTTGATGGCTTTCATTGGTGCCGAATGATTCGTTCCCATTCCAACGTTCCGATTATATTTTTATCGTCACGAGATCATCCTACCGATATGGTTATGTCTATGCAGCTAGGCGCTGATGATTTTGTTCAGAAACCATTTCACTTTGACGTACTAATCGCGAAGATTCAAGCCATTCTTCGCCGCGTATATAATTATAATACCGAACGAATCGAACTCAGATCCTGGCGAGGTGCAACGGTGGAATACGTGAAAAATACCGTGACTAATGATAAGGGTTCCATTGAACTGACAAAAAATGAAATGTTTATACTGAAGGTGCTTATTGAGCGGAAGAATCAAATTGTCAGCCGGGAAGATATTATTAAAAGCTTGTGGGATAATGAGCATTTTGTGAGTGATAATACGTTAACCGTCAACGTTAACCGCTTGCGCAAAAAGCTGGAGAATATCGCGCTCGACCCTTTCATTGAAACAAAGGTTGGACAAGGGTATATGGCTACGGAAGAGGCGAACTCGTATGGTTAAGAAATATGTTGTGGAGAGACGAAGCTGGATAATGCTTTTCTTGTTTCTACAGCTGCTTATTCTCTTCGTTGCCTTCGTTGATTCTTCAATCCCCTTTATGTCTATCCTATATATAGTGTTTTTGTCCACACTTATTTTCACAGGTTTTTTCCTTATAAGGTATCATAATGAAACCAAATTTTATAAAAGTATTGAAGTATGGGATCAATCGAATGGGTTCTCGGCGCTTGCAGAAGCAGAGAGCCCTTTTGAAAAAATTGTGGAAGAGAGCGTTATTGCTCAGAACGAGCTATACCGAAACGAACTTTCCCAGCGCCTGATCGAAGTGGAGCAGGAGAAAGACGAATTGTTGTCCTGGATTCATGAAGTAAAAACTCCTCTCACAACGATGCAGCTAATGATTGAACGCTCTAATGATGAAACTTTAAAAGGACAATTGATGTATGAGTGGCTGCGTATTCACCTGCTGCTTGATCAGCAGCTGCACCAAAAGCGCATACCTTTTATTAAAAATGATTTGTATATAGAGCAAGCTGCATTAGAGCCAGTCATTTTCAAAGAAATTAAAGAACTGAAAATTTGGTGTATGCAAAAAGGAATAGGCTTCGATGTTACCCTTCAGGTCGCCGAAGTGCTGACGGATGCCAAATGGCTTGGTTTTATAATCAGGCAGCTGTTAACGAACGCTGTTAAATACAGCGAAATCTCCGACATTATCATTGAAAGTGATTATGACGACGACGGTCAAGCCAAGCTTGTGATCAAGGATTTTGGCCGTGGAATTGATCCGAAAGATCTGCCTCGCATATTCGATAAAGGTTTTACATCAACAACCCAGCATCAAGATAGTGCTGCGACCGGAATGGGTCTATATTTATCACAAAAGGTGGCTGACTCTTTATCCATCCGTATAGATGTGTCCTCGGAGCTTGGGGTTGGTACAACATTTACGTTAACGTTTCCCAAAAAAAATGAATTTGTGAGTATCACAAGCATGTGACAGGAATGTCACATGCTTTTATGATTTGTTCGGAGAATCGAAGGATTTGTTCGGAGAGCTGTTTTATGATGAAAGTAAGAAAAAGGAGTGAGTGAAATTGGTAATATTAGAATCTAATAAAATTTATAAAAGTTATGGCAACAAGCTTAATAAGCAAGAAGTGTTGAAAGGCATCGATATTAGCGTAGACAAAGGCGAGTTCGTGAGTATTATGGGGGCATCCGGATCAGGTAAAACGACGCTGCTTAATGTACTTTCGTCCATTGATAAAGTGAGCCAGGGAACCATTAAAATCGAGGGAAAAGAATTTACAGGAATGAAAGAAAAGCAGCTGGCTGAATTTAGAAAGCACCATTTGGGCTTTATCTTTCAGGAATATAACCTGCTAGACACTCTGACTGTTAAAGAGAACGTGCTGCTGCCGTTATCCATCAAAAACGTATCCAAAAAAGATGCTGACCAAAAATTTAAAACGGTGGCAACGGAGCTTGGTATTTTTGAACTGAAGGACAAGTATCCCAATGAAATATCAGGGGGGCAGAAGCAGCGGACATCCGCAGCCCGTGCCTTTATTCATGAACCAAGCATTATTTTTGCGGATGAGCCGACAGGCGCGCTGGACTCCAAATCAGCTTCCGATTTATTGAATAAGCTGAGCCAATTAAATCAGAAACTCGCGGCAACCATTATTATGGTTACCCATGATCCGGTTGCTGCCAGCTACTGCAGCAGAGTTATTTTTATTAAAGATGGACAGATTTACACACAACTGAACAAAGGTGAGGAGTCAAGACAAGCCTTTTTCAATGATATTATAAAAACACAAGGTGTTCTGGGTGGTGTTCAAAATGAGCATTAACTCTCTCATCTTCCGAAATCTGAAAAAGAACATAAAAAATTATTTTCTCTATGTGTTTGCCCTGATTTTTAGTGTGGCGCTGTACTTTGCCTTTGTCACTTTGCAGTATGATCCGGCGATGGAAGAATTGAAAGGATCGATGAAAGGCGCTGCAGCTTTAAAAGCTGCCTCGGTCCTGCTCGTTGCGATTGTTGCGATTTTTCTTCTGTATGCAAACAACATTTTCATCAAACGCAGAAGTAAAGAAATTGGGCTGTTTCAATTAATCGGGATGACCAAAGGGGAAATATTCAAGATTCTCACTTTGGAGAACTTAATGCTCTATTTCGGATCCATGCTGATCGGTATTTTTGCAGGATTCTCGGTTTCCCGGCTCATTCTTATGGTTTTGTTCAAAGTAACAGATGTAAAGTCAGAAGCTACTCTAAGGTTTTCAACGGAAGCGTTAATCCAAACGGTTATTGTGTTTGCCGTGGTTTACATTCTCATCATGATCATGAATTATACGTTCATTAAAAGACAGAGCATTTTATCCTTGTTCCGTGCCGTTTCGACCACTCAGGAAAAAGTGAAAAAAATGTCCATGTTCGAGATGTTGATGGGGCTGGCAGGAATCGGGTTAATCCTTTATGGTTACTATCTATCGACGGATATGTTCAGCGGTAAACTAACACAAATGAATGAATTGTTTATGACGATGATTTTGATTTTGGGTTCGGTTATTATCGGGACATATTTGTTCTACAAAGGCTCAGTCAGCTTCATTTTTAATATGATTCGTAAAAGCAAGGACGGGTATTTGTCACTGAATGAGGTGCTGTCTCTCTCATCCATCATGTTCCGCATGAAGTCGAATGCTTTATTGCTAACGGTTATAACAACGGTTTCCGCTCTGGCGATTGGATTGCTGTCACTGAGTTATATTTCCTACTATTCGGCCGAAAAATCAGCGGAACAAAGCGTGCCTAACGATTTCGTTGTCACTAGCCCCGAACACAAAAAACAATTTACAGAAGCATTGTCAGCTCAAAATATTGTTTACGATGAGATTCAGAGAAACGTTTTACATGTGAATGTAGATGTATCTCAATTAGGCTCTAAGCTAGAGGGAAAGGACGCCGAAAGCATGGTCCTTGCCGTGGTAAGTGAAAAACAGGTAGAGGGAATGGACCTAACTCCGAAGGAGACACTTTTTACTGGTACTAATGATACAGTTGATAAGTTTGTTGGATTAAAAGAATCAGGAAACATTATTTTACATGGAAAGACCAGCTCGATTGAGCAAAAATTAATAGGAACCAGTAAGGAAGCGATACTGTCATGGTATTTTAACAGTGGCGGATTGCCTACGGCGATTGTGGATGATTCGGTCTATCAAAAGCTGGTTCAGGATATGGACCCTAAGCTCCAGAAAGAATATTCCGATTATTTCGGTATTGATATTAAGGATGAAACGAAGATTGAGCAAGCAAACGAGATTTTTTACGAATTGAATTTTGACGGAGAAGCGATGTCGCAGAGTGATCTCAGCACTACGCAGAAAGCTAATATGGGACTGATCATGTTTGTTGTCGGGTTCTTAGGCCTTACGTTCCTCATTACATCCGGATGTATTCTTTACTTTAAGCAAATGGATGAAGCCGAAGAGGAGAGAGGTAATTACACGATCTTAAGAAAGCTTGGATTTACGCAAGGAAATTTACTGCGGGGTATTCAAGTGAAACAGCTTTTTAATTTTGGTATTCCTCTCATCATCGGATTATCCCATGGCTATTTTGCTGTCCAATCCGGGTGGTTCTTTTTCGGGACAGAGCTGTGGACACCAATGATCATCGTTATGCTGTTGTATACGGCATTGTACTCTATCTTTGGGTTGTTATCCGTGCTCTTTTACAAAAAAGTTATTAAAGAGGCCCTGTAAAATCCTTAACGTTATAGCTTAGTTGGCATCGAAAGTATACGCTCCTTTGTCCCCGAATTTCTTCCGCTAAGAAATAAATCTAGAAATTCGGGGGCAAGAGCGATTGTAGGAACGATTCGTACGCGTAGCGTCTTACAACAGACGAAGGGGAATCCTAGGTCGATGGACCGTAAGGGATCCCCTTTTCTGTTTATTGCAAACTGATTAATCAGTAAAATGAGCATCTCCCAGCACCAGTGTCAGAAATTCACGCAAATCTTCTGCCTGATCCCGTTCCAGACTAAACGTGCGCTCGAGGTACCCTTCCTGCTCTAGATCATCGGCAGCCAAAATGGCAGTTCTTCCGAACTGCAGGTCGGTAACTAACTTCTTCCCATAGAAATAGTTCGTGGTCGTAACGGCCAGATCGAAACGTTTGAGTGATGGGCCGATGAACGTGACGAAACGGGTAGATGTGGACTCAGTACTATCGGATAAAAAATCAAGCTGCTGCGATTCCCCGGTCATATCGGCAATTCACTCCTTCCAAGGATGTTTGTTGTCCATTATACAAGAAAAGTTGAGACAACCTATATAACATTTTGATTTTATAACATCCCCATTGACGTTGTTACAAATTATGGTATCATGATGGGTAAACAGTATAACGGATGTTTTAAACGAGGGAAGCACCTTTCTGACGCTACGGCGGGAAAGGTGCTTTTTTTTGCGTTGTACTGATACAAAATAAATGACGGGAGGTTAATGGATGTGCAGATTGTTTTTATGAATCAGATGTCTAGAAATGATGGGGCGAGTGATGAGAACAGCGCACAAGTGTGGATTGGGGAGGAGGAAGGAATGTGGCGATTGGGCTGGCGAGATATCGAGCCAGATGGACATGCGCAGGATGATGATTGGTATGAGGGAAGCTCATGGCAGGAGCTGTTGTGTGTGTACCGTCACCGCCTTACCATGAAACTAAGTGAAGGTTACCGGCCGGTGATCGAAGGAATATTTCATGAGCCGGAAGATTCCAAAGGGAAGAATCACGCGGCCCTGAAGCTCCAATGCTACAGTGAGCTGTACGGATCGGAGGAGCTGTATACAGAGCTGTGTGCCTGGCGCCGAAGGAAAGCGGCCGCTGGACGTAAAGCCCCTTATTTTATAGCGAGTAACCGTGTGCTTCGCCTCATTAGCGCCTTTACGCCTCAGACAGAGGAAGAGCTGCTTCAGCTGCCGGGGATCGGGTCAAATAAGGCTGCTGAGCATGGTGCCGACTGGATAGAAATGACATCCAAGTTGGAAAGAATTACAGCGTTTCCGCTAGATTGGGTATTTCGTCAGCTGAAGGAGGAGGAGTTTTTGTCTTGGCTCTATAAGCAGAAAGAGCATAAGTATAAACAGGAACTGGAGAACTATCGTATGAGCCGGACGATGCTGATGGGCATAGCGGAAGGCTTGACACTGGATCAACTGAGTCAGAATACGGGAATGTCGCGCAGAGATTTGGTCGAACATTTGGAAGGGCTAGAGAAGGAAGGATACGATACTGAACTTCTTATCCGTATGGAGCTTGAGAGCATGCCGGATACGGAACAATCGGCCATCTGGAAAGCTTTTGAGGAACTGGGAGACACTTTTCTTAAACCAGTAATGCAGCGTGTATATGGTCAGGAACCAGCAGCGGAGGGCGGTATGGAGCAGCGGTACGAGCGTCTTCGCCTAATCCGGATCCGGTTCCGTCGGCAGCATTTTGAGAAGCGCGACGCCGTGTAGACTATGCCAAAACGGGTGCCTTCCGTGAATGGAGGACACCCGTTTTTAGCGTTTCATAACCATTCTTTTTTACGGAACAGATAGTACATGCCTGACCCGAGAAAGATCATAAGTCCGAGAACGGCAAAGTACGAATACTTCCAATGTAATTCAGGCATATTGTCAAAGTTCATGCCGTATATTCCAGTAATTACGGTAAGCGGCATGAAGATGGTGGTCATGGCAGTAAAAACTCTCATAATTTCGTTCGCCCGGTTCGCAATACTGGACTGATAAGCTTCTCGAAGGTTACTCATCAGATCGCGGTAGGTTTCAAACGTCTCGGATATTTTCACAGCATTCTCGTAAATATCGCTGAAGTACTTTTGTAGTTGATCATCGATCAGGCGCAGGTCTTTTTTGTTCAGCGTGTTGATGACTTCCTTCTGGGGTCCAAGTACTTTTTTCAGCCACAAAATCTCGCTTCGCAAACCGATAATTTCATTCAAATGTGATTTCTTGGTATGCATCAATATGTCTTCTTCAAGCTGATCGATGCGTGCCTCAATCCGGTCACCAACCGTAAAGTAGTTGTCTGTGACCAGGTCAATCAAAATGTATAGGAACCGGTCCGGTGAGTTTGCTTCATCTTCCCACAGAAGGGGCTTCACAGCCCGGAGTTCATGAATTTTCTGCTTGGTTACAGTAATGATAAAATGTCTTCCCAGAAAAATGTTCAGGGCCCGGAGGAAAATCTCCTCATCGTCAAAGCGGATGCTGTTTACTACGATAAAATAGTGGTTTTCGTATATTTCAATCTTTGGGCGCTGCTCTTCTTCACTCTGGGAGTCTTCAACTGCCAGGTCGTGCAGAGAGAATAGGGGCTGGAGTTCCGCCAAGTCTTCCACATCGGCATCGATCCAGTAAAACCCGTCAGTAGGGGCTGTAAGTGTCGTTTTAATGTCGTCGATGGGGGTAAAAACACCCGAATTCACCAACCGGATTTTCATCTGATATCACTCCTTTAATTCACTGCTTGCGCATACTCGAATAAAGGCATAGGGGTATCAGCTTACCGGTATACCGGCAGGTGTTCTGAATAATTCGGCATAAAGGCTTCTATAAGAGCGCATGAAAAATAACGCTGCCCGCCACCGGTGAGCTGATCTTGGTCCTATGCGGTTTTTCGTCACTCACATCCAGCTTATGGCTCGGGTCACCGTCCATCCTCCATGTCACCTCTTTCATATGGTTAATTAGCACTTGTCTAGTATAACGCTGGGGTTATTACCTTTCAAGGTGGAATTAAGCGTAAGATACTTCCTTGTACAGGGTATGGAAGAAGGAGGTGAGACGTTACATTTTTTTAGCTCAAAGCTTCTTGACGAAAAAATGTTCTTGATTTAAAGTAATAATCAGTATTAACAGATGACAACTTCATACAGCTAAATCTTATCAAGAGCAGGTGGAGGGACTAGCCCTATGAAACCCGGCAACCGGCGGCAATATCGCACGGTGCTAATTCTTGCAGGATGTACGCGACCTTATCGTTAAGGACCGCGAAATTCTGACAGATGAGAGAGGCGCATAGTTTACGTATACGTACATATGACCTTTCTCATTAGAGATAGGTCATTTTTGCGTTACTTTGGCCTTCTCTGACTTTTTGTAATCAACTATTTATTAACCCGAAGGAGGAGTAATTATGCCGATCAAAATTCCAGACACACTGCCTGCAAAGGAAATTCTTGCTGGGGAGAACATTTTTGTAATGGATGAAAGCCATGCGTTTCATCAAGATATCCGCCCGCTGCGGATTGCCATTCTGAATTTGATGCCGACCAAGGAAACGACGGAGACACAGCTGCTTCGCCTGATCGGTAATTCACCGCTTCAGGTGGATGTTGTCCTACTTCATCCGGGATCTCATACTTCTAAAAATACCCCGGCAGAGCATTTGGAGTCGTTCTATAAAACATTTGAGGAAGTAAAGCATCGCCGCTTTGACGGCATGATCATTACGGGTGCGCCTGTCGAGCAGCTTCATTTTGAAGAAGTGAACTATTGGAATGAGCTCACCGAAATTTTTGAATGGAGTAAGAGGAATGTAACCTCGACCCTTCACATATGTTGGGCTTCCCAGGCGGGTCTTTACTATCATTATGGTGTACCGAAATACAGTCTTTCCGAAAAATGCTTCGGTGTGTTCTCCCACACCGTAAACGAACCGACGGTAAAACTTCTTCGGGGCTTTGATGAGGTGTTCTATGCCCCTCATTCCAGGCATACCGAAGTGCGCCGGGAAGATGTCGAGCAGTCGGTTCAACTTGAAATTTTGTCTGAATCCGAGGAGGCTGGCATTTATCTGGTAGCCTCAAAGGACGGTAGACAAGTGTTTGTAACAGGGCACTCGGAGTATGATTCTGATTCGCTTCGGTGGGAATATGAACGGGATGCTGCGAAAGGATTGGACGTTGCACTTCCACGCCATTATTACCCGAAGGATGACCCGAATATAAAACCGCCGTCCGTTTGGAGAGCCCATGCGAATTTATTATTCTCTAATTGGCTGAATTACTATGTATATCAAGAAACGCCTTATGATATTGGACCGCAAATCTAGAGAGAAAAGAAAAGTAATGTTAAAAGGAGGAGCGAACATGGAGAAGAAACAACTGAGAATTGAAAGCAGGCTGGCTCAAATTGGTTCAGTAGAGGAGCCGGTGACGGGAGCCATTAATTTTCCGATCTATCCAGCTACAGCATTCCGTCACCCGAAGTTGGGTCAAAGCACAGGCTTCGATTATTCCCGTACGAAAAGTCCGACAAGACAGGTTCTGGAGGAAGCGGCGGCTGCATTGGAATCAGGGGATGCCGGGTTTGCCTGCAGTTCTGGGATGGCGGCATTACAGACTGTGTTCGCCCTCTTCGGACAGGGTGATCATCTTATCGTATCACTGGATTTATACGGAGGCACTTACCGTCTGATCGAAAAAATATTGTCCAGGTATGGAGTAAGCGCAACTTATGTCGATACGAATGATATGGACGCGCTGGAGCAGTCCAGAAAACCGAACACAAAAGCGGTCATTATCGAGACGCCAACGAACCCGCTGATGATGATAACAGATATTGAGGCTGTCTGTAGTTGGGCCCGGCATCATGGCCTGATCAGTATTGTGGATAACACGCTGCTGACACCGTTCTTTCAGAGACCTATCGAGCTTGGAGCTGATATCGTTGTACACAGCGCAACCAAATATTTGGGAGGGCACAACGATGTGCTAGCAGGATTAATCGTTACCAAGGGGAAAGAGCTGTCAGAGGAAATTGCCTTTTTACACAATTCGATCGGGGCGGTGCTGGGTCCGACGGACTCTTACCAACTGATGCGCGGCATGAAAACACTGGCGCTTAGAATGGAGCGTCATGAAAGCAATGCAATGGCTATGGCAATGTTTCTCAAGGAGCATCCGGCAGTATCCGAGGTATTCTACCCGGCATTTCCTGATCATCCGGGATATGAAGTTCAGCAGAAGCAGTCCAGTGGAAATACAGGTATTTTTTCTTTCAAAGTGAAGGATGCAAGGTATGTTGAGCCTTTGCTTCGTCATATCAAGCTGATTGCTTTTGCCGAGAGCCTGGGAGGGGTTGAATCTTTAATGACCTATCCGGCGGTTCAGACACATGCCGACATCCCGCTGGAGATACGCGAAGCTGTTGGCGTGGATGACCGATTACTTCGTTTCTCCGTAGGTATTGAGCATGCAGACGATTTAATTGCGGATCTGGATGCCGCTCTAAATGCTGCTGCAGCTGAAATAGAAGGAGGAGCATAGAGATGAGTCAAGACAACCAGAACAGACATCCCCTTAGATTTGAAACCAGACTGCTTCATTTCGGAGGAGAAATTGACCCCACAACGGGCGCTTCCAGTGTTCCGATTTATCAAGCCTCTACGTTCCATCATGAGGATGTGTTTGCCCCGCCGGTTCATGATTACAGCAGATCCGGCAACCCGACACGACAAGTGTTGGAGGATTATATAGCATTGCTGGAAGGCGGTGTTCAAGGCTTTGCCTATGCATCAGGTATGGCGGCAATCTCAAGCACATTCATGATGCTCTCGGCGGGAGATCATATCATCGTGACAGAGGATGTATACGGCGGTACATATCGATTGCTAACGAGCATATTGAACCGAATGGGCATGGAATGCACATTCGTGGATATGACCGATCTGGAGCAGGTGAAGAGAGCATTAAAATCCAACACAAAGGCCGTATATATGGAAACTCCTTCGAATCCGACATTAAAAATAACAGATATCGGCGCAATAACGGCTTGGGCTCAGAATCACGGACTATTAACGATACTGGATAATACTTTTATGACTCCGTACTATCAACGGCCGATTGAACAGGGAGTAGATATCGTTCTTCATAGCGCAACCAAATTTCTTGGAGGACACAGCGATGTGCTGGCAGGCTTGGCTGTTGCCCGAACCGAGAGCATTGGAGTGCAGCTGAAGCAGCTTCAGAATGGACTCGGAACTGTGCTTGGCGTACAGGATTCCTGGCTGCTGATGCGTGGCATGAAAACGCTGGGCGCACGTATGACACATAGTGAGCAAAGTGCTGCTAAACTTGCTGCATGGCTTACCGGACGAAATGATATTGAGGCGGTATACTATCCGGGTTTGCTGAATCATCCGGGACGCGAGATTCATGAGAAGCAGTGCAGCGGTTATGGTGCGGTCGTATCGTTTGATGTAGGATCAGGTGAACGAGCCAAGAAAGTGCTGAATGCGGTTAGACTGCCTCTGGTAGCTGTAAGCTTGGGTGCAGTAGAGAGTATTCTCTCTTATCCTGCAATGATGTCCCATGCTGCAATGGGAGAGAAAGTACGCCATGAACGTGGGATCACCGACGGGTTGCTTCGTTTTTCGGTCGGGTTGGAAGATATTGATGATCTTATTGCTGATTTGGATGGAGCACTTGGAGTGTTCAGATGACATAATTTGTAGAATGGCATCCAGTAATCTGGATGTCGTTTTTACTTCCTTTATGTGGTACGATGAAAAAGTTATTATATGTAGGCAAGTGAGATTCACTGTCTTTTAGCCGTGATAAGGGAGGATCCTATATATGAGCACTGTTAATAGTATTCTGGATAAAGCGCTGCGAGGTGAGCGCTTGAATCTGGAAGATACCGTGACACTCTTTGAGAGTGATGAGATTGAAAAAATCGGTCATGCCGCCAATGTTATGACCAAACGGCTGCATCCTGATCCGATTACGACCTTCGTTATTGGACGGAACGTAAACTACACGAATGTGTGTGATGTGTACTGCCGATTCTGTGCTTTTTACCGCAGACCGGGACATGAAGAAGGATACGTATTGTCCGATGAGGAGATTTTCCAAAAAATTCAGGAAACTGAAGATGTGAATGGAACGGAGATTTTAATGCAGGGCGGAACCAACCCAAATCTATCGTTCAGTTACTATACGGATTTGCTTCGCAACATCAAGAAACGTTTTCCTAACATTACGATGCACTCCTTCTCACCGGCAGAGATTGTAAAAATGATGGACGTGTCAGGGCTTAGCATGGAAGAAGTTGTTCGTGATCTACGAGATGCTGGTCTGGATTCGCTGCCTGGCGGCGGGGCTGAAATTTTGGACGACCGTATCCGTCAGAAAGTCAGTAAGCTGAAGGGTAGCTGGCGCCAGTGGATGGACGTCATGCAGACGGCACACAAGCTTGGAATGAATACGACAGCAACTATGGTTATCGGGTTGGGTGAATCGATGGAGCAAAGAGCTCTTCATTTGCTTCGGATACGTGATGCCCAAGACGAATGTATTCAGAACGGATGGAACTCCAAGGGCTTCCTTGCCTTTATACCTTTTACCTTCCAGCCGGATAACACGAACCTGAAGCGCGAACGCGAGACGCCTGAGGCATACTTGAAATCAGTTGCGATCGGTCGTCTGGCTATCGATAATGTTCCGAATCTCCAATCCTCATGGGTGACGATGGGGCCGGAAATTGGCAAGCTGTCTCTGTCATACGGCTGCAACGACTTCGGTAGCACGATGATGGAAGAAAATGTGGTTTCTTCAGCTGGAGCGGTGTATAAAGTGAACATCGAGTCCATTTTGAAGCTGATCCGCGAGAGTGGTAATATCCCTGCCCAGCGGAACACGAAGTATGATATTCTGCGTGTGTTTAATGACAATAGCACCGTTGATCGCGATTTTGTGATGCAGAATTAATACGTATCCTAACATTAAGCCCTCTCTCCCGATGGTATCGTGGAGACAGGGCTTTTTTTACGGTGAAACCGTTTCTACTTGCGTGACTTCATCAAGCAAACCCCGTCAGAACAGGCAGGAGATCAACTTGCTTCTTTTTCCAAAAATCAGTTCCGTATATCCCCCCTCAGGTCCCCATATACTGAAACAGGGAACCCGAAAGGAGCGATTCCATGGAACTGTTCAGCATATCGGTCAATACACGGACTGACGGTGAAAAAGAAGCCTTTTACCGTATCTTGTCAGACAAGCAGAAAGAGTTACATAAACAATGCAGGCAGTTGAAGTTTTCGTTCAGCGCTTCGAGAGATCGGGTCATTTGGACGTGTTCCGGAAAGCTGCCGCTCACGGCATGGACCTCATCCGCTGAGATGGTGCGCAGGCTGGTATCTGAAGCGGCAGCAGCTTACATCTTGGAGGAGAAAGAGCAGGATATTGCAGCCCGGCTGCTGCTTTCGGAATTTGAGTTCAATGATAATGAAGAATCCGAGCGTGTTCTGCAATGGTTTTTGATGTTGCTTGCAAAGGATGACAATCCGTCAGGTGATTATTCACAGCAGCGCAGGCGGAAGCTGAAGGACAGTATATTTGTCTGCCTGTCGGAGTCTCCTGATCTGAATTTGGATGGCTTTATGACCTTTCGGATGCAGTCATATGAACAGGAGCTAAGGGAAATGGCGGAGTATGCGGTAGATGAGTTCATGCTGGATCAGCAATATGAGGAGTTTGTAAGTCTGCTTAAATATTTTGTGTATTTTCAGGAGCCGCTTATGCCTTTAGTCCACGTCGTGCATAAGGGAGGAGAGGATTTCCTTCTGCTCGACGGCAGCCTAAGACCGATCGAGAAGATGCGGGACGAAGGGCTGGTTATGGAACGGCTCGATCAGGATATGGAATTTGAGGATATGGTCGTTAGTACGTTGATCTCGGTATCCCCTGCACGTATGATCATTCATACACGGGAGCCGGACCTTCCGGTTATTGTCACACTGGCACATATTTTTGATAACCGGGCGGAGGTGTGCATCAGCTGTCCTGAATGCAGCCCCTTTCTTGGAAGCTTGGCTAATGATGACTTGACGTTCCCGGCAAAACGGGATTATAATAACTGATAAATTCACGTAAAAAGCATCGACAAAGACATGGATCAAGCAGGCTAAGACCGACCAGAGAGAGGAAACAAGGCTGTAATTTCCTCCGGTACGCTATTGATTTACCCCTTTGTAGCTGCGTTGTCGAAATGTCCTTGGATACTGTATAAAGTGTTCTAGAGAGAGTAGGCTTCGCCGGTTCATTACCGTTACCCAATGCCAACGAAGGATCTTCTCAGAGCAGTAGATACATGACTGTTTCTGGAGATCGAACTAGGGTGGAACCACGAGTATAACACTCGTCCCTTTGCGGGACGGGTGTTTTTTATGTTGTCCTGCAGGTGTGGATCATAAGGATCAAACGTGAAATTAAACAATGATTCTTTCAGGAGGAATGCAGGATGGCTATTAGCATTAAGCTTCCGGACGGCTCCGTCCGGGAATATTCGGAAGGCAGCAGCATTGAAGATGTGGCGGCTTCCATCAGCAGCGGACTTAGAAAAAATGCCGTTGCGGGTAAATTGAACGGTCAAGTGGTTGATTTGTCTACACCTCTTGAGGAGGGCGCTCTCATTGAAATTGTGACCCAAGATTCACCGGATGGTCTTGAGGTAATGCGTCATAGTACTGCGCACCTAATGGCCCAGGCCACAAAGCGCTTGTTCGGCGCAAAGGCAGTTAAGCTTGGAGTCGGTCCTGTAATTGAGGATGGCTTTTACTACGATATGGATCTTGAGGAACCGCTGAATCCAGAGGACCTCCAAAAGATTGAAAAAGAAATGGAGCGCATTATCGGGGAAAACCTTCCGATTGTTCGCAAAGAGGTAAGCCGTGAAGAAGCACTCCGCATTTTCGGCGAGCTGGAGGACCCTTATAAGTTGGAGTTGATCAATGCTCTGCCTGAGGACAGTGTCATCTCCATTTATGAACAGGGTGAATTCTTTGACCTATGCCGCGGCCCTCATGTGCCTTCCACTGGCAAAATCAAAGTATTCAAACTGATGAATGTGGCTGGAGCTTACTGGCGCGGTGACAGCAAGAACAAAATGTTGCAGCGGGTATACGGTACTGCATTTGTGAAAAAGGCTCAGCTTGATGAACACCTCCATTTTCTGGAAGAAGCTAAAAAACGTGATCATCGCAAGCTTGGTAAAGAGCTTGAAATGTTTACCTTCTCCCAGCTTGTTGGCCAAGGCCTGCCGATTTGGCTGCCAAATGGCGCGAAGCTCCGCCGTACCCTGGAGCGTTATATTGTGGACATGGAGGAGCGTCTCGGATACCAGCACGTATATACACCGGTTCTTGGCAACGTGGAGCTGTACAAGACGTCCGGACATTTGGAGCACTATGAGGAAGACATGTTCCCTAGAATGGTTATGGACAATGAGGAACTTGTGCTCCGTCCGATGAACTGCCCTCACCATATGATGGTGTACAAGAGCAGTATGCATAGTTACCGTGATCTTCCGATCCGTATTGCGGAGCTTGGTATGCAGCATCGCTACGAAATGTCTGGAGCACTGACTGGTCTTCACCGTGTTCGCGCCATGACTTTGAACGATTCTCATATTTTCTGCCGTCCGGATCAGATTAAGGAAGAATTTGCACGAGTTATCGAGCTGATCATGACCGTGTACAAGGACTTTGGTATTAACGATTACCGTTTCCGTTTGTCTTACCGCGATCCACAGGATACCGAGAAATATTTCCCGAACGACGAAATGTGGGAAATGTCCCAGCGTATGCTGCGTGAAGTTGTGGAAAGCTTGGATATGCCGTTTTACGAAGCGGAAGGTGAAGCCGCATTCTATGGTCCAAAGCTGGACGTTCAGGTTCGTACGGCGCTCGGCAAGGAGGAGACTTTGTCCACTGTTCAACTGGACTTCCTGCTTCCGGAACGTTTTGAGCTTGAATATGTAGGCGACGACGGACAAAAGCATCGCCCGGTCGTTATCCACCGCGGTATTCTTGGAACGATGGAACGGTTTACGGCATTCCTGCTGGAGAACTTTGCCGGAGCATTGCCATTGTGGCTTTCTCCTGTACAGGTTAAAGTCATTCCGGTATCGACTGCTTTCGAAGATTACGCGAAGGAAGTGGCAGACCGACTCAAGTTAGCAGGCGTTTCCGTAGAACCAGATTTGCGTAATGAGAAGCTCGGTTACAAAATCCGTGAAGCACAGCTTGAAAAAGTGCCGTACATGTTCATCGTAGGAGAGAATGAGATGAATGCAAAAGCTGTATCCGTACGTAAGCGTGGTGAAGGAGATCTTGGCGCTCAAGTTCTAGATGAAGTCATACTCAAGCTCCAAGAAGAGATCAACAACCGCGTAGTTTAATTTTTCGAACATCTCTTGAAACAAGTAATATAGATATCTCATAGGCCTCTGTCATGTAACGTATAAACCTTTTGGAAAATGGGAAACCTCACTAGCAAGGGGGAGGTTCTCAAATGAACAATTGGAAAACATGGCAGAGGTTTTTAATATGCATTTTACTATCAGGGTTCTTGTATAGCTTTGGCACATCTGAAACAAACGCTTCAACGATGACGCCGGTGTCTCCAGATTCTTATGGATTCAGTGTTCGTGATCAGTTGCAAGCAGGCGGTGAAGAAGAGGTCATTGAAGGAAGCAACTTTAGCGAGATGTCGAGTTTTTATGCATTCAGTGCTGTAGGACTTGGGAATATCAATCACTACTTGCTACCGCCGCAGTTATCGGCAGAGAATGAGGATAACGAAGCCAAACAACACAACAAAAAACGGGTGCCTTCCATGGCGGTTTCAGCTCCAAAGGAAGATCAAGTTCTCCGTACTGTAAAAGTAACAGCTACCGGTTATACCGCGGGTTATGAATCAACCGGCAAAAACCCGGGACATCCGCAGTACGGGCTCACCTACTCTGGCGTAAAGGTTAAGCGGGATAAAAACAAGGTGTCGACAATTGCAGCTGATCCGGATGTGTTTCCTATGGGAAGTATTTTGTACATTCCTGATTATGGTTACGGTGTAGTAGCTGACACTGGTTCTGCTATTAAAGGTGAAAAGATTGATCTATACTTTGCCACTACGAAGCAGGTATTTAAAGAATGGGGCAAAAAGGACGTCGAGGTACAGGTAATTAAACGCGGAAACGGCAAATGTACTGAAGAAATGTTGCACAGACTTGACGAAGCAATTGAAACGTACCGGTTTCTGCCTTCTTCCGTGTTGGAAGAAGCTATCTAAGGTAGGATATTACATTCTCGGTTAGCTGGAATAATGGCCGCCTGTCCATCACATACTATTGTTCGGGGAGACGTTCCCCGAAGAGGATGATGGTATTGCTGAACAGGGAGGTGAATACCGTGGCTAAGAAAAGCAAAGTGCAGGAAAACTACAAAACCCCAAACGAAAAGTTTAATGCCGAGTTTGCTGAGGAGAATAGCACTTCTGTCTCCCAAAAAGGCTCCCAGAAAGTTCAAGAGAACTTTAAGACGCCAAACGAAAAGTTTGACGCTGAGTTTGCCGAGTTCGGCGAGAGTAGCACAAACAGAGCTAACCGCTAAACATCAGCATCATATGCTTAACGCAAACAAGACCTTCGCAAATATATGCGGGGGTCTTGTTTTTCCATAATGATCCATTTGCCTCGGTCCCGAGACCGAGGCATGTTTCATCCCGCCGCCGCTATCCATGCAGTATCACTTGTTGTACACTGTAATCAAAGGAAAAATACGAAATGAAAAGCAGGAGGATGCTGCATATGAATAGAAGAGGATGGAACCAACTGACTGGCGGGCTTCTTCTCATTGGCGTGGGAGTGTACTTTATACTTCAACAAATGGGCGTTATTGATTTGAATCTAGGACACCTGATTTCCACATATTGGCCAGTAATTCTGATTTGGGTCGGACTGCAGGGATTTATGTCTCGTCCGAAACATGGAGGAGCGATGTGGGGATCAATAGTGCCGCTGATTATCGGTCTGTTTTTTCTTGGACGGAACTTAGACATGGTCGACTTTTCGTTTGGGGACCTGGTAAAATATGCGCTTCCTGTCATATTAATCGGGTATGGGTTATCAGTCATTTTTAAGCCAAAGAATCACCAACCGCCAAGTCCACCCAAGCACTATAAAAGGGAAGAGGACAAAAGAGTGAATGATATCCCAGAGGTTCCGCAAGCACCGAAAATGGAATCTTCGCTGGATGAAATGTTTGAACGGACTTTTGGAAAAAAGAAAGACCGGGAGAAAGATTCTAGACCGGAGCAGGAGGAATTCATCATCCATGAACAGCATCATCATAAGGCTCATCATAAGTATGATCATAAAGAGTACAGAGAGCGTAAGGAAAGCTGGAATGACCATGGATGGAATCATGGCGATACGATAAATAAATCAGCCTTTATCGGCGACGTGCATATGGGGAATGAATATTTCACCCTCAAACCGACTAACATTTCGCAGTTTATTGGGGATACGGTGCTGGATTTAACCAAAGCTCAAATTCCTTATGGGGAAACCAAAATCAATATTTCGGCTTTTATCGGAGATGTTAAGGTGTTTGTTCCTAATGATTCGGATCTTGGCGTATATGTACAAACGAGTTCATTTATCGGCGATATGTCGGTTCTTGGGCAGACCCGCAGCGGTTTCATGAGCAGCGCTGGGATGGAAAGCCCGCACTACAGGGAAGCAGGAAAGAAGCTTCGTATCAACGTCAGCGTATTTATTGGTGATGTAAAAGTGAACAAGGTAGGGTAAGAATATGAGTTTTATTAAGAACACTAAGTGGGTGCTAATGCTTTACTTTTTGTTGATTGGAGCTGCGGTGGCTGTGTTTTTATATGTCGCAGACCAAGGAGGGTACATTATAATTGAAGATAACCGGCTGTGGGTCTATTACACGGTCGGTATCGTTCTGTTTACAGGAATTGCGGGATATATCGCAGGCCAGCGTATTCAGAGGCCGCTGGACCTGCTGCATTTGAATATGCTGCAGGTTGCTAAGGGCAATCTGACTGTACGGATGCCGGCTGCGGAGGATGCTTCATTTGCACGGGTGTATGGAGAATTTAATGGTATGACAGAAGCGCTTGAGAAGAAAATGAAAATTCTTCAGCGGCTTGGGGAACAGGATGTTATTGAAAAAGAAATCGCTGCGGAAGCTGCTGTTCTGGAAGAACGCAGAAGAATGGCCCGGGATTTGCATGACACGGTCAGTCAGCAGCTGTTCGCTATTCATATGTCGGCATCCTCTCTGCCAGGTGTCATGAAAAAAAATCCGGAGCATGGCGATAAAGTGTTGGAGCAGTTGATCTCGATGTCACATACAGCCCAGAAACAAATGAGAGCTTTAATCGCTCAGCTGCGACCGGTCGAGCTTGAGGGAAAAACATTGGAAGAAGCGCTGGAGCGTTGGTTTCCTGACTATTGCCGTCAAAACAGCTTAAAAGGTGTGAAGGATGTTGAGCTGTATGACGGGCTATCCGAAGCGATAGAGCATCAGCTCTTTCTCATTATTCAGGAGGCTGTGGCTAACATTGTGAAGCATGCCGGTGCGAGTCTTGTGAGCATGTCGCTCCGTGAGGAACAGAAACGGGTCGTGTTAAGCATAAGCGACGACGGAATGGGCTTTGATGAAATGACACAAAGACAGGGCTCGTATGGCTTGTCTACGATGCGTGAACGGGCCGAAAAACTAGGAGGCCAAGTGGATATCATCAGCCGCCGGGGGGCTGGAACGACTGTCAGAGTACATATACCGTTGTTTGAAAATTTGGGTGAGGATGAAGGACGCGCTGATTCTGGTGAAAAAAGTCGGGACGGGCTGGATTCATCAGGAGCGATAGGGGGAGAATAAATGAGTGTGATCAAAATACTGCTTGTTGATGATCATGATATGGTTCGGATGGGATTGAAAACGTATTTGTCACTGGATCCGTCTTTTGAAGTGATCGGGGAAGCTGCAAATGGATTAGAAGTACTTGAATATCTTAGAAACGTTGAGGTGGAGACCAAGCCTGATCTGATATTGATGGATCTGATGATGCCCGTTATGAACGGAGCCGAAACGACACGGGCGGTCATGACGGAATTTCCAGAGCAGAAGATTGTCATCCTGACAAGCTTTTTGGAGGATAACCTGGTGGTGGAATGCGTTGAAGCGGGCGCGGTCAGTTATGTGCTGAAAACCGTTTCTGCAGATGAACTTATCTATGCTCTGCAGGGTGCATACCGGGGGATGCCTGTTATGACGAAGGATGTATCGGAAGCTTTGACCCGGGGAATCCGCCAACATATGGTTCAGGAAGATCACTCGGGACTTACGGAACGTGAGAAGGAAGTGCTTCTACTTATAGCCGAAGGAAAAAGCAACAAGGAAATTGGCGAAGAACTTCATATCAGTATTAAAACGGTCAAAACTCATGTCAGTAATCTGCTGATGAAATGCGAGCTGGATGACCGGACACAGCTGGCTATTTACGCTCACCGAAAAGGATGGGTTAATACAAACTGATTGTAAATTTTATTTTTTTGTTTTATCCGTTTTTATCTCCCTTTTAATTGTTTTTAAGGTGTTATTAAGGTTTATAGTACACAATAAGAACAGATAAAACATTAAACACCTGCAGATGGTCAGGTGATCTAATAGGAGGTAAGAATATGGACGATCAGAGAAATCGGTTTGGTCAGAATGATGAGGAACAAACCAATGAGCCGCAAGAACGTCTGGATCAGTCATCGGACAACTCTTCTTATTATTATTCGTATGGCCCGTTTAAGTCTATCAGTGGTGAAGATGACCGGAATGAAGGGCATGATTCTAATGGACGACGTGAACCGCAAGAAGTGGAGATCACAGCTCCACAGCCGGTAAGACCCGTCCCATCCCCAAGCTATTCAGCCGGAGCTTCTGGCCAGGGAGATGGAGGTGGAAACGGCAGAGGGGGTTCCCTTCCAGAGAAGACCTCGAGCGGACAATGGAACTTCAATCATAAACCAAAGAGTTCTGTTAAAACAGTGCTCCTGTCATTCCTTGCAGGTATGCTCGTTATTACCGGTCTGATGTTTGCAGCAGACAGAGCTAATCTGTTCACTCCTGAAGCCGCAATCATGTCCCAGGCAGCCGGAAATGAGAACGTAAAGTCGGCTCTGGCACCTGCAGATGAGAACAGTGCTTCTACGACGTCAGCGCAAATCCCTTCTAACCCCGGCGATGTAGCGTCCGTAGTTGATGAAGCGAGTCCTGCCGTCGTACTGATTGAAACGCTTGTAAAGAGTAATGGGCAAAGACAAAACAGCTCGAATATGGATGATCCGTTATTCCGTTACTTCTTCGGCGATCAGTCGAACCAAGGAAGCAACGGCAGCAATGAAGGCAGCAACAATGAATCTTCTCAGCTGCAGCCATCTGGTATCGGTTCCGGATTTATTTTCGACAAGTCCGGATACATTTTAACGAATGAGCACGTGGTTCACGGCGCTGATGTCATTCAAGTTACTCTCCAGGATAACAAAAAACCTTATGAAGCCAAACTGCTTGGCTCGAGTTATGAGCTGGACTTAGCCGTATTGAAAATCGAAGGAGATGGAGATTTTCCAGCTGTAAATCTCGGAGATTCGGATGATCTGAAAGTCGGAGAGTGGCTGGTTGCCATTGGTAACCCGCATGGTTTTGAACATACGGTAACAGCCGGTGTACTTAGCTCCAAAGAGCGTGATATTGATATTTCAGGTCAGAATGGTGAGAAGGACCGGAACTATGAACATCTGCTGCAAACCGATGCTTCAATTAACCCCGGAAACTCAGGCGGCCCACTGCTTAACTTGAAGGGTGAGGTCATCGGCATGAATGTCGCAGTTAGTTCAGAGGCGCAGGGTATCGGATTCGCGATCCCTTCCAAGACGATCAGCGAAGTTCTGGATTATCTCAAAAATGATCAAGAGGTTCCGAAAACCCCAATTCCTTTCATCGGAGCAAGACTTGGAACCTTGACACCGCAAGTATCTCAGCAGCTCGGTACGGATGTGACGGAAGGTTCTTATGTTGATAGTATTGTATTCCGTTCCCCGGCTTATGAAGCGGATCTCCGCCAGTATGATATTGTCACAGGAGCTGATGGGACGAAATACGCTACATCCCAGGATTTGATTGAGTTTATTCAATCGAAGAAAGTCGGGGATAAGATTACGCTGAATGTGGTGCGGAACGGGAAGAAACTGGATCTGCCGTTAACGATCGGTGACCGGAATGAATTCGAAACTTCCCAGCAGCAACAGCCATAAAGAAAACAAGGAGACAAGCGGAAGGGAGAGTCCCTTCCGCTTGTGCTGTTCTCTAGGGCATGGATATAATGGGGTTGTAAGAGAAACGATAGAACACAAATAAGAGGAGATATCCGAATGCGATCCCGAATTTTAATAGTAGATGATGATGAGAAGATTATTTCTATGCTAAGGCGCGGCCTTGCCTTTGAAGGGTATGACGTCCATACGGCTTCAAATGGTGCTGAAGGTTTGAGAATGGTGCTGAAAGAAGAGCCGGACGTTGTAATATTGGACGTCATGATGCCTCAGGTGGATGGATTTGAAGCGCTCCGCAGGCTTAGAGAAGGTGGAAGCAAGATCCCCGTATTGATGCTTACCGCGAAAGACGAGGTCGAAAACCGGGTTAAGGGACTGGATACAGGAGCGGATGATTATTTGGTCAAGCCGTTTGCACTTGAGGAACTGCTTGCGCGCGTTCGAGCGCTACTACGCCGGAAAACGGGCGAAGAGTCAGGGACACAGAAAATAATGTATGAGGACCTGACTATGGATGCCGATGCAAGAGAAGTAATCCGGGACGGGAAAAGACTGGAGCTGACGGCCAAAGAATTTGAGCTCCTTCATTTGTTTATGATGAATCCAAAGCGGGTGTTGTCCCGTGACTTGATTATGGATAAAATCTGGGGCTATGATTACAGCGGCGAATCGAATGTACTGGAAGTTTATATCGCAATGCTTCGTCAAAAAACAGAAGAGCACGGTGGTAAAAGGTTGATACAGACGATCCGCGGAGCGGGGTATATTTTACGGGGGGATACGTAACATGTCTATTCGGCTGCGTCTTACAGCATGGTACTCCGGTATCCTGTTTATAACGCTGCTTGCATTCAGTCTGGCTGTGTATGGTTTTGTTCATTTATACACCTATGATGAATTGAAATCGCGGATTCAGCAGCAGTATAACAAAATCCGCCCTGTGCCCACCATCAATGAAGACGGCAGTATGGGCTTTACCCCGGACCGATCTTCCACGATGCGTATGGAGGAGGCGGACCTTTACGTTCAATCCTACACGTATCAAAATGAGCGAACGTGGTTGTCAGATAACATGAGGCTTAGAGGGCTTGAATTCGAAGTTCCTACGGTCTCCAAAGCGAAAAAGGAGCAGGGCTTCAAAAAGAAGAATGTCGCAGGGTACCCGTTTATTGTGTATCAAGACTTTGTTTATACACAGGATAACCAGATATACGGATGGCTTCAGGTCGGAGCCTATACTGGGAGCGTTGAAAAAACGCTCGCCCGGCTGAAATCCATTCTGTTCACAGGTTCCTTGGCTACACTCATCATTGCTTCGACCCTAGGTCTTTTCCTGGCTCGAAAATCGATGAAACCGATTCAAACGGTAGCCGATGCCGCCAACCAGATTCAGAAAGGGACAGATCTCAGTGTCAGGATTGAGTATGACGGCCCACAGGATGAGATTGGAAGGCTTATTGGCACATTCAACGGCATGCTAGAAAGAACGGAAGGTTTCTATAAAGAATTGGACGATGCCTACGCGGCACAGCGCAGATTTGTCTCGGATGCGTCTCATGAGCTGAGGACACCTCTTACGACCATCCGGGGAAATGTAGATTTGCTTCATAAAATCTGGGCCGGATCACCATCCGAGCGCCCGGATATGGATGAGGAAACGTTGAAGCAGATAGTCGTTGAGGCTGTTGGGGATATTTCAGATGAGGCGAAACGAATGAGCCGTCTGTTGTCCGATATGCTCTCCCTTGCGCGTGCGGATACGGGTCAGACCTTCGAGAAGGATCCTATAGCTCTGCAGCCATTAATTGAAGAGGTGGTTCGACGGGCCAATTTCCTTCCGAGGAAGGCCGAGTGGCATACCGGCGATTTGTCGGTGCTAAATGGGGTTTACGTGGAAGGTAACCGCGACTATTTGCAGCAGATGCTGTTCATTTTTATAGAAAATGGCTTTAAATATACACCGGAGGGTGAGGTCAGACTGGATGTAATCCTGTACAAGGGCCAGGTAGGTATCCGCTTTTTGGATACAGGAATCGGGATGGACAAGGATGAAATTCCATATATATTTGAACGGTTTTACCGTGCTGATCAATCCAGGGGGGTAACCGAGGGGACCGGGCTTGGATTGTCGATTGCGAAATGGATTATCGACGTGCATGAGGGATCGGTAGAAGTCGTAACTAGACGGGGAGAAGGAAGCACGTTCATCGTCTGGCTGCCGACAATCTTTGCTCCTCCGCTGGAATAGAGTATAATGAAAGGGATTGTGACGCATAAGCAGAAAGCAGGTGAAGACCATGGAAGTGATCAAAATCTCTCCGCGCGGTTACTGTTACGGCGTTGTGGACGCAATGGTACTGGCACGGCAGGCAGCGAAAAATTTGGATCTTCCGCGGCCTATATATATATTAGGTATGATTGTTCATAACAGTCATGTTACGCAGTCCTTTGAGGACGAGGGCATTATAACACTGGACGGTCCGAACCGGATGGAAATATTGAATCAGGTCGACAAAGGCACCGTCATATTTACGGCTCACGGCGTTTCGCCGGAAGTGCGCAAGCTGGCCCGTGATAGGGGTCTGACAACGCTTGACGCAACTTGTCCGGATGTAACAAAGACGCATGATTTAATTCGAGAGAAGGTAGCCGAAGGGTATTCGATTATTTATATCGGCAAGAAAGGTCATCCCGAGCCGGAAGGCGCTATAGGTGTTGCTCCGAATCACGTCCATTTGATAGAGAAGGAAGAAGAGATAGACACTCTGCAAGTGGATCCTGGCCGGATAATCATCACAAACCAGACGACGATGAGCCAGTGG
This sequence comes from Paenibacillus uliginis N3/975, assembly GCF_900177425.1. Lineage (NCBI taxonomy): Bacteria > Bacillati > Bacillota > Bacilli > Caryophanales > Paenibacillaceae > Paenibacillus > Paenibacillus uliginis. The sequence goes on from NZ_LT840184.1 coordinate 1,224,562, forward strand.
GACATCAAACACATTATGAAACGGCTGCTGGAGAAATACCCAGGTGCCGAAATTCATAATGAAATCTGTCTCGCGACACAGGTCCGGCAGGAAGCGGTGGCCGAACAAGCAGGTCAGGCTGATCTCGTTATCGTCGTGGGCGATCCGCGCAGCAACAACTCGAATCGGCTTGCCCAGGTATCCGAGGAGATTGCAGGAGTAACGGCATACCGAATCGGTGATATCACGGAACTGAAGCGTGAGTGGCTCGAAGGCATAAGTAAGGTTGCGGTCACGTCTGGTGCATCTACGCCAACACCGATTACCAAGGAAGTTATCGCGTATTTGGAACAATATGAACATGATCAGCCCGATACATGGGAGGTTAAAAGAACCGTCAATATGAGCAAGCTGCTTCCTCCGGTAAGGTCGAAGAATGCTACATCCTCCAGTTGACCGTTGTTTAGTATCATTTGTTTTGTTATGTATAACCCGTTGCGGCACTTTCGCTTCGGGTTTTTTTTTGTGCCTTTAATGGTCAATAAGTGAAAACGCTTCACAACTCGATTGTTGAGTATCATATTTCGTTGAATAGGCAAATAGTAAGAGCGGTTTCATTTCGCTAGAATTAAAGCATACAAGAAATCAGTCGGGGGAGGAACAGACATGGCTCAGATATCCGTTGAAAGGGAACATGTTCCAAGACGGAAACGAAACAACATCCTGATCCGGTTTATACAACAGTGGGATATTCAATTGATGGTACTTCCAGCAATGTTGCTCATTTTCATCTTTAGCTACATTCCAATGTATGGCGTGCTAATGGCTTTTCAAGACTATAATCTCTTTGGAGGTATGGGTGAGAGTCCATGGGTAGGACTTAAGCACTTTCGGATGTTCTTCGAGTCTCCTGAATTTTTTAATGTCATGAGAAACACCATTGCCATCAGTCTTTTGAAATTTTTTATCGGGTTTCCAGCTCCGATCTTGCTCGCTTTGATGCTGAATGAGATCCGGCATATGGCATTTAAACGAATTGTACAAACTGTCAGCTATCTTCCGCATTTTCTATCATGGGTTATTGTGTCAGGTTTTGTAATGTCTCTCCTGTCCACAGATAACGGAAGTATCAATATACTGCTGCAAAAGCTCAATCTTATCGAAGATCCGGTAAGTTTTCTATCCATTCCTGAATACTTCTGGGGCATTCTGGTGACGACAGGGGTTTGGAAGGAAATCGGATTTGCTTCGATTGTATATCTGGCTGCCATTGCGGGTGTTGATCCGTCTATGTATGAAGCGGCTGATATGGACGGTGCAAGTAAGTTACGTCAGATTTTTACGATTACACTTCCGACGATTATGCCGGTTGTTATCATCTTTATGATTCTTGCGATCGGTAACTTGCTTACTGCTGGTTTCGAAGACATTTTGCTCCTTGGTGTGAATCCGGTTCTCCGTGAGGTATCTGATGTTATTGATACATACGTTTATCGAGTCGGTATTCAGAATTCCCGTTTCTCATACGCTACCGCAGTCGGACTGTTCAAAGCCGTAATCAGCGTCGGTCTGTTGACCATAGCGAACTTCGTTGCACGTAAATCAGGAAACAGTCTATGGTAGTATTTAGGCCTCTAGTTGAAAGGAGCGAATTATCTTGGTACGTCTAAGTTTTGGAGACCGTCTAATGGTCATCATGATATATGTCATTCTGGCGTTGCTTGCATTCTCAACATTTTATCCGTTCTGGAATGCTGCGGTTATCTCATTTAACAAAGGTGCCGATACAGCGCTTGGCGGCATTACCTTCTGGCCCAGGGAATTTACATTGGAGAATTACAAAATTGTATTTAACGATGAACGCTTGCTGAACGGCTTTTATATTTCCGTGATGCGGACCGTTGTAGGTACAATTGCATCAATCATTACGACTGCGATCTTAGCTTATGGCATGACTAAAAAAGAGTTGATCGGCCGTAGATATTACATGATCTTGTGCATCATCACGATGTACTTCAGTGGTGGATTGATTCCGAGTTTCTTGTTGACCCGCAGCCTGGGATTAATGGATACCTTCTGGGTGTTTATCATACCGTCACTGGTTAGCGTCTGGAACATGATTATATTTAAAACCTTTTTTCAAGGACTTCCCGGTGGCTTGGAGGAGTCAGCCAAAATCGACGGATGCGGCAACTGGGGAACGTTCTTCCGGATCGTGCTTCCGCTTTCAGGTCCAGTCATCGCTACTTTGTCTTTATTTACAGCAGTTAACCATTGGAATGATTGGTTCTATCCGAGTATTTACATCAACAATGAAAATCTGTTGCCAATACAAACGATGCTTAAACAAATCCTTAATACGAATATCGTATCGGATCAGATCGGTAACTTGGATTCAGCGGCACAGGGCCAACTTCAAAAAATGCAGAGTGTCACATCTAAGTCACTGTCGATGGCTACGATGATGATTGCCACATTACCTATCATTATGGTATATCCTTTTGTTCAAAAATATTTTGTCAAAGGTGTATTGGTAGGTTCATTAAAAGAGTAGAGTTGCTTCATAATCGATGTTAAAAGCTAAAGCTTTAACATAAAACCATGGGCATTGCGAAAGGGGAAGAAAGAGAGATGAGGTTGAAAAAAAGGGCACTGACGTCAACAATGACGGCTTTGTTGGCAGGAGCAATGATACTTACCGGATGTGCTGGAGGCACTGGGGGAAAAACAGCAAGCGAAGGGGCTAAAGAACCTGAGAAGACAGAAACTCCAACAACAGAAAGCAAATACGTTGTAGGCCAAAACCCCTTGGATTTTACTTTGTATGGTCATTATGATTGGTATACGATGCCTCCATGGGGTGGAGACGATGCCTCAAAGTACATCAAGGAAACTATGAAAGTTAACGTAACACCGATTCAATCCGGTGGTAACGCAGCCCAAAAATTCAATACGATGATTGCATCGAATTCATTGCCTGATATTATTTGGATGGACCGCGGCTCGGATGTAGAGAAGCTTCGCCAGGCCGGCTTGCTGGTTCCTTACGATGAGTATCTTGATAAATATCCGAATCTGAAAGAATGGCTCGGAGAAGCCGGGATTAATATGCTTCGTTCGGAAGACGGCAAACTGTATCAGTTCCCGAACTGGTATTCAAGCCAGCCGTACGGTAATGCCGGTTATGTTGTCAACAAAAAAATCTATACAGAATTGGGCTCTCCAAAATTGGAGACAACAGATGATTTGTACAAGTACCTGGTAATGGTTAAAGAAAAGTATCCAAATGTAGTTCCGTTTGACCCACATTTAGCGAAAGACGGACAAGGACTGGACATATTGTACACCGCTTTTGCTGAAAATGCGCAAAGTCGCTGGATTGGTATTCGCGGCGTACCTCAAGGTGATAAACTGACTTCCATCTTTACGGATCCGATATTCCGGGAATCTATGCAGTATTCTGCTAAATTGTTCCGTGAGAAATTGATGTCCCAAGATGCGATGACACAAACCGCCGACCAGGTAAAAGAAAAGATGAATACGGGCAGAGTGGCTGTATATGCTTCTGCAAGTCCTACGGAAAATGCGATGAACGCTCATCCTTTGCTGACAGCTAACGACCCTGAAGCAGGTTACTTTATGATCTGGCCGATTCACAAAGAGGGACTAGATAAAAACAAAATCTTCCCGGGTACGTATACTCAGCTCGGATGGAACGTAAGCGTAATTACAAAATCAGCGAAAGATCCGGAAGCTCTCTTTGCTTTCCTCGACTGGTATACAAGTCCTGAAGGACAACGTATCCAGATGTGGGGACCTGAAGGAAAATATTGGCAAGGCCTTGAAGATGATGGCTTAACACCAAAGTTCACAGAACAATATACAACCGATGCAGAAGGTTTGGCTAAATTGCAAGCGATCACAACCAATATTCAGTGGACTGGTAACACGATTTATGTTGACCAAGCAAAAGCTAAATTCGAAAGCACTTTGCCCGAAGAACAGCGTAACTGGTCTACACGTTGGCAGCATGAAATTACATGGAAAACACAATCGAACGCTACAGAGTTCATCAATTTGGATCCAATGCCGGATAGTGAGGAAGGAATTATCCGTCAGCGTGTCGAAGATATTTACTTAGAGGCAAGAGCTAAAGCCCTTTATGCTAAAGATGATGCGGAAGTCATTTCCGTCCTGGATAAAGCAGAAGCAGATGCACAGGATGCTGGCTACGCAAAATTGCTAGAATATAAAACACAGAAATGGCAAGAAAATCTCAAAAAAATGGACGGGAATTAATGATTAATTCCTGATCACCTACTGGGTATACTGCACTTGCAGTATACCCTTAGGGTTTTTGTGAGGGGTGAACAGACTCATGTATAAAGTATTATTAGCCGACGATGAGATTTTGGATTTGGAAGGAATGAGGAGCTTCATACCTTGGGAGTCTCTGGGTATGTCTGTTGTAGATAGTGTGAATAACGGGTTTGCAGCCTGTGAAGTTCTAGAGAAACAAGAGATAGACATTCTAGTAACGGATATACGGATGCCGAATATGACGGGGCTGGAGTTAGCTCAAAGAGCGCTTGAAACGCAAGAAGAAATACGTATTATATTTGTAAGCGGTTACCAAGACTTCGGTTACGTTAAGCAAGCCATAGCATTGAATGCTTGCAGTTATGTTCTGAAACCGATGGATGACAAAGAACTGATTGATGCGCTGAATAAAGTTCGCCGCGAGTTGGATAAAAGCAAGGAACATCAAATAACTGAACTTGCTTATCAGCAGATGGTGCCCATAGTCAAGAATCAGTATCTTCTTCAGCTGTTGGAGAAACCTTACGAGGTTGTTCCTCTGGACGTCCTTAATAAAGAGTATCGACTGAATGAAATGGCATGGCCTGTGTGTGTAGCATTGCTGGAGATCGACGATGTGTCTTGGCAGCTTAATCATTTAGAGGAGACCGATAAACGAAACATGGCAGATCATTTTTTCACACGATTGCATACACTTCTTGCGGAACAAGAGATTCATCATGTATGCAAAGTAACAGATCATCGGACTGCCATACTTCTTGATGAAAGAAATGATAAAGTTATCGCAAGCAAGATCCTAGATCAATTGAAAGAGGAATTTCCATTTACCGTAACCGTTGGGGTAAGCAACCCTGTAAACGGGCTGCAGGACTTGCATCCGTCTTACCGTCAGGCTGTAGCGGCATTGGATTATAAGATGTTCCGTGGAAAAGGAAAATGGATACCTTATGGGGATGTTCCTTCCGAAGATATAAAGGATGCTGAAAATTTATATATCCGGCTGGATTCATTGCTCAGCGCGATGACAAATTATGAGCTTGTACGGATCTATGACGAGCTGGATGCACTGCTACTGCTGGCATCTAGCTTACGTTCTAAATTTACGATTCGAAATTTCGCCATGTATATCATCCTAAAGCTCGACGAGCATCTGCATACCATTAATGAGGACTTATTTAAAATATCAGGCATGGAATTCAAGAACCTTGATGTTTTACTTCAGTTTGAGACGATTGATGATATTTTTTCATGGTTAAAGAGACTCGTTTTTGAAATATCGGAGCAGCTGCACAATCGGAAGCACTCCAAAAATGGACGTTTGATTCAAGAAATTATCGAGGATGTAAGGGGACGGCTTCATGAGAGCATTACCCTTCGGGATATAGCAAACCGATTTTCATTTTCACCCAATTATTTAGGGCTTCTCTTTAAAGAAGAGACGGGTCATAACTTTAGTGATTATGTAATTGCGATGCGCATGGAGAAAGCCAGGGATTTGCTGCGAAATACGAATCTCAAAATTTATGAAATCGCATCTCAAACGGGATATCAATATCTCCCTTATTTCAGTCGTCAGTTCAAGGAAACGTATGGAATGACCCCGCTGGAATACAGACGAAGTCTTTCATGATCGATAAGCAGGGGCGTGTGCAGCATGTGGGCTAAAAACAAAATATCACAGATGTCGTTTGGGTATAAGTTAATGCTATCTTACTGCATTCTCATTATGATCCCTGTTATTCTCATCGGCAACGTCGCCAACCGGATATATACGGAATCTATAAGAGAGCAGACCCGCAGCATTATTCAAGGGACTCTTCACCAGATGAAAAACAATATTGCATTTAAGATGGAGGATACGAAACGGATATCGGACATGCTTTATTTTGATTATTATCTTGCAAGAGTGCTCCGCCATTATGAAGAAGGATGGTCCAGCTACGACTCAACAAAAAATATACTTGTACCGAAATTTCAAACCGCAGTGGAGACGGCAAACCGGCGTATGTGGCTGTCTGTATACCTTAAAAATGATACAATCCCTGAAGTATACAACCTGTATGAAAATGTGAACCCGCTCGATACCAAAGCAAGGTTATACGATATTTATCAATACAAACGGTTAGTAGATAAAGAATGGTATATCAATTTTCCATCAGATGAGGTGTATGGAACAACACTGCAATGGAGGCAAATTGAAGAAGACAGCAAATATGGCAATATCTCACTCCTTCGAAGAATTATAGATGTTGGCGGAGATAAGTATCCCTATGAAGAAATTGGATTTATGCGGATCAGCGTATCTCTTAAAGATTTGTTTGATGGCGTGGATTTTCAAAAAATAGGGGAAGGCACCACGATATATATTTCGGACCCCAGCAGCCATGTTATTGTATCATCAGGATCAGATGGTGTTTCGGAAGTTGCGGCATTAAACCAGCTAAGCAGGAACGAAGATGACCTTATTATCCGTGATAGCTTGCCAGGGTTAGATATGGAACTTGTGGCTATAATACCCGCAGATATCGTTGAAAAGGACTCCGTTAAAGTTCGAAATCTGACGTTGTTTATTGGTTTGGGATGTGTTGTCATCTTCTTTTTCCTAAGTGTTATCGTATCCCGTTATTTCGGAAAAAGGGTATCAAAAATTGTGAAGGTTGTGGACTCTTTTCAGGAAGGGGAGTTCCATAAGCGGATCTATTTTAAAGGCAATGACGAATTCACAAAAATTGCTTCGGCTCTAAATGAGATGGGTAATAATATTGGCAGGTTGATCCGCGAGGTTTATTTGGCCGACCTGCAGAAAAAAGAGGCGGAACTGGAGTCCCTTCATGCGCAAATCAATCCACATTTTTTATATAATACGCTGTCTTCAATCAGCCGACTGGCTAAATTTGGGAAGCTGGAGAAGCTGCAACGGATGGTGCTTGATCTAGCTAAGTTTTATCGTCTTTCGCTTAATGATGGCAGGAATGTTATCCCTGTAAAGAATGAACTGGAGCAGGCTCAGGCTTATATTGATATTCAAAAAATCAAATATGAAAGCCGGATGCAGGTACAGTACGACATCGCCCCAGAGCTTGTACGTTATGAGACGGTAAAGCTGATTCTGCAGCCCTTCATCGAAAATGTGCTAGAGCACGCCTGGATGGGGGACAACATTTATATTCGGATTAGTGGGCGCGTAACAGACGAGGGTCTTGAGTTTAAAATTATCGATAACGGTGTCGGCTTTCCACCTGGAATGATAAAGGAGCTGACTGGCGCCCAGGATTTGACGAATGCCGGCTACGGTTGTAAAAATGTCGATCAGCGGATTAAGCTGCACTATGGTCAGCAATACGGAGTAACCCTGTTCAGCCGCCCCGGAATAGGAACGACGGTGAGAATTATAATTCCATTGGTTAAGCGCCAAGTAGCAGAGGGGCGAAGCAAAAATACTTGATTGGATTGGATCCCTATTTGTCAGTCATTGATTTTGGCTTGACGAGTAGGGATATTTTTAGTATATTTGCTTTATTGCTTAAAAGCTTAAAAGCTAACAAGCGCGAAAGCGAATTATCAACGTAAATGATGAATGAAAAGATAAAATTTAGAAAGAAGGCTGTATATATGATCGTCATTACATCTAATCAAATTCCAGAGGAACAATTCCGTCAAATTGTAGGAGAAATCGAGAAAGAAGGACTTCAAGTCCATGTCTCTAGAGGAGCTGACCACACAGTAATCGGTCTCATCGGCAGTGTGAATCCAAAACTTTCAGAGCATCTTCGGCAAATGAAGGGTGTAAAGAATGTTGTTAAGATTACTAAATCCTATAAGCTGGCAAGCCGGGATTTCCATCCTGAAGACACAGTGATTGATATCAAAGGTGTCAAGATCGGAGGCGGCAATCTGGTTGTAATGGGCGGGCCTTGTGCGGTAGAATCTGCAGAGCAGATTGATGAAATTGCCAAGCTGGTCAAAGCTGCTGGTGGTCAGGTGCTTCGAGGAGGCGCGTTTAAGCCTCGTACGGGACCTTACAGCTTTCAAGGTATTGGAGTGGAAGGTCTTATTATGATGGCTGAAGCGGGAGAAAGACATGGCCTGCTTACGATTACAGAAGTAATGACACCGGAATATGTGGACGTCTGCGCAGAATATGCTGACATTTTGCAAGTAGGAACCCGAAATATGCAAAATTTCGATCTGCTGCGGAAGCTGGGCACCTGTGGCAAGCCGGTGCTGCTGAAGCGCGGGTTCAGCTCAACCTATGATGAATTCCTCAATGCAGCTGAATACATTCTTGCAGGCGGTAATCCGAATGTAATGTTGTGTGAGCGCGGAATCCGAACATTCGAGACTTATACTCGTAATACACTTGATTTGTCTGCCATCCCTGCCCTGCAGCAGCTGAGTCATCTGCCGGTTATATCTGACCCTAGTCACGGAACAGGCCGACGTGAGCTTGTTGAGCCTATGTCGAAGGCTTCCGTTGCAGCTGGTGCGGACGGACTTATCGTCGAAATGCATACCGATCCGGACAATTCCATGACTGGTGACGGTGTTCAATCTCTGTTCCCGGACCAGTTCGCGGAGCTGCTTAAAGACCTGGAGAAACTTGCGCCTATCGTGGGAAAAACCTTTAACACCACTAAAGCTCCTGCTGCAGAATTCCAACGGGTTTAGGCCATACAGTTCAATAAAGGCGTCTTTCTTAGGAAAGGCGTTTTTTATTTGTGTGTAAGTATATATAGAATATTATGTTATGTTATATAACACGGATTCAGAAAATACCTTACATGAGTATTGACGTTACGCATTATGGCAGAATATAATGACTGAAAAGAAATCAAAAGATGATGAACATTCACTAGTGATACTATGTTTAATGTTCGGAAATTAGGAGGAAGAGACATGTCGGCTGAAAATGTAATGAAGATGATTCAAGAGAACAACATTGAGTGGGTTGATTTTCGCTTTGTAGATTTGTCGGGACGTGCGCACCATATTACCCTGCCGGCATCCGAAGTGGATGAAGAAACGTTTGTAAACGGGGTAGCCTTTGACGGTTCATCCATTGCAGGCTTCCGGGGAATTGAAGAATCAGATATGGTTATGATGCCGGATCCGGAATCTTGCTACATTGATCCTTTTACCGCGCATCCTACACTTAACATTATGAGCAATATTTATACACCAGATGGTGAAGCATATGAGCGTGATCCCCGTGGGATTGCAGCACGGGCAGAGCAATTTTTGCAGGACAGCGGCGTAGGTACGGCAGCGTTTTTTGCGCCAGAGTCTGAATTTTTCCTGTTTGACGATGTTCGTTATGAAAGCACGATGAACAGCTCCAGCTATGTTGTTGAATCAGAAGAAGCGGCATGGAACACCAACCGTAAAGAAGAGGGCGGCAACCTGGGATTCAAGATTGGAGTCAAAGGAGGATACGTGCCAGTAGCTCCAGTTGACACACAGCAAGATATTCGCAGTGAAATGTGCCGCTTGCTGAACGAAGCTGGTCTTCGTGTAGAGCGTCATCATCATGAGGTAGCGACGGCAGGTCAGGCAGAGATTAACTTCCGTTTTGATACCCTCAAAAAAACAGCGGACAATCTGTTGATTTACAAGTACATTGTTCACAATACTGCACGTCAGTATGGTAAAACAGCTACCTTTATGCCAAAGCCGCTCTTCGGTGATAATGGCAGCGGGATGCATGTTCACCAGTCCATTTTCGATGGAGACACACCTCTCTTTTATGAAAAAGGCGCTTACGCCAATCTGAGCGAAATGGCCATGCATTATATCGGCGGTATTCTATATCATGCTCCAGCCCTGATCGCACTGACGAACCCTAGCACAAACTCCTTTAAGCGCCTTGTTCCAGGATATGAAGCTCCAGTTAACCTGGTATTCTCCAAAGGTAACCGTTCGGCAGCGATCCGGATTCCAGTTGCGGCTGTAACGCCAAAGGGCTGCCGCATTGAGTTCCGTACTCCAGACTCCACCGCAAACCCATATCTGGCCTTCTCCGCTATGCTGATGGCTGGCCTTGACGGTATTAAGCGTAAGATTGATCCGGTAGCACTGGGCTATGGTCCGTTCGACAAGAACATTTACGAGCTGTCTGATGCTGAGAAAAAAGAAATCCGCAGCGTACCAGGCACACTGGATGAAGCGCTGGACGCACTGCAAGCTGACTATGAATTCTTGACTGAAGGCGGCGTGTTCACGAAGGAATTCCTCGATAACTTTATTGAATTGAAGCGCGGTGAAGCCAAAGCAGTATCCATCCGGGTACATCCGCACGAATACTCGCTCTACTACGATATTTAATACAACATGTATGAACAGGAAATACGCCTGCGCATTAAGAGCGTAGGCGTATTTTTTTAGAGATAAGTAACTTATGTCAGTTAAATATTTTGATGATTAAACGTGGAATGTAGAATAAAACATCGGATACCAGGGTGATGATGTCGGCAAACCGTTCAAATTTGGTTCTTCCAAATTTCTTCATTCTTCCACCTCGTTTTTTTGGGAAAAGTTTACTTAAGTTTATCACAAATTTGATTGGCTAGGTTTTAAAAGAATATTTAGAAAATATTTATATTTATCCTTAGGTAAAGTAACAAGTAATATGATAAAACGAAGTTATTATCAATTTATTCCAATCTATATTTGTGTCTTTAAATAGAGAAAAAAGCACTTGCTGCACTTCCGGATTGTTGCTATGATAAGCGAAAATCTTTAGTGAGGTAGATAAAGAAAGGGTGGAGAGTCGTTTGAACAAAAGAGCTTATAATTTTAACGCAGGACCGGCCGCATTGCCGTTGGAAGTACTGGAGCGGGCGCAGGCGGAATTTGTTGATTTTAGGGAGAGCGGCATGTCCATCATGGAAATGTCTCATCGTGGAGCCATTTATGAGTCGGTTCATAAGGAGGCGCAGGAGCGACTTTTAGCTCTACTCGGTAATCCTGATGGTTACAAGGTCTTGTTTCTACAAGGCGGAGCGAGTACCCAGTTCGCCATGATTCCGATGAACTTCCTTGGTCAGGGACAGCAGGCCAACTATGTGATGACTGGGAGCTGGGCTGATAAAGCTTACAAAGAAGCGAAGTTGATCGGTGAGACACATATCGCGGCATCATCTGAAGCTGACAATTACATGTCGCTACCTAAGCTGACTGATATTTCGTTATCTGACAATCCAGCTTACTTGCATATCACTTCCAATGAAACGATTGGAGGAACTCAGTTCAAGCAGTTCCCAGATACCGGATCTGTACCTCTGATTTGCGATATGTCCAGTGACATCTTGAGCCGGCCGTTTGATATGAAACAGTTCGCTATGGTGTATGCCGGAGCTCAGAAAAACCTAGGTCCATCCGGGGTAACCGTTGTGATTGCAAAAGAAGATATGATTACAAGCTCGCCGAAGCATCTTCCAACGATGCTGCGTTACAGTACACATACAAGCAACGACTCGCTGTACAATACACCTCCATCTTTCGGGGTATATATGATTAATGAAGTTCTCAAATGGATTGAAGAACGCGGCGGTTTAGAGGGAATACGTGACCTGAACCGGGAAAAAGCGGCACTTCTCTATGATATGATCGACGGAAGTGAAGGCTTCTATCGTGGCTGTGTGGATGCGGGCAACCGTTCTGACATGAACGTCACATTCCGTTTGGAATCGGAGGAGCTGGAAAAGGCATTCATTAAAGCCTCCGAGCAAGAAGGATTTGTTGGTCTTAAGGGCCACCGCAGTGTAGGGGGATTGCGAGCTTCGATTTATAATGCTGTTCCTTTGGAAAGCTGTAAAGCACTTGTTGATTTTATGGGACATTTTAAGCGGACTCACGGATAAATGCAAACTGAGGAACCTTCCGTCATGACGGAAGGTTCTTTTATGTGATTGCGATGAAATCTGATTTTTAAGTTATAATAGAAGAAAATAGATGAAAAGGGTGGATTGTTACAACATGGCATTACACATCGTACTCGTTGAGCCTGAAATACCGGCCAATACGGGAAATATAGCTAGAACTTGCGCAGCAACCGGGACACATTTGCACTTGGTGCGGCCGTTGGGCTTTAATACGGACGATAAAACACTGAAGCGTGCGGGACTCGATTATTGGTACGCTGTACACATCGAGTATCATGATTCATTTGAGGAGCTTAAGGAGCTTTATCCGGAGGGGCGATTCTTCTACGCATCGACCCAATCGGATAAACGCTATACCGATATTGCTTATCAGGACGGTGACTTCCTCGTATTTGGTAAAGAGACGAAAGGTCTTCCTCCTGAGCTGCTGGCTGCGAATCCCGATCACTGCATTCGTATGCCGATGACGGACAAGGTGCGTTCCTTGAACCTCTCCAATTCGGCAGCAATTGTCGTATTTGAGGCACTTCGCCAGCTGGATTTTCCGGATATGAATTAGGAATAAATGTACTGTTATACACATTTTCTCAGACACGCTACCTATGATGATATTAAAGAAAAGTAAAAAAACAAATAATTTCTTAAAAACTAGCAGGATTCGACAACTTTATATCGAACTATTATACTAGGCCCATTTTATCATATGACTGGGAATAATGCAGAAATTACTTGTTGAACGGAGAGGTGTATCATTGTTATGAAACCTGCTGGTGTTGTACGTAAGGTGGATCAGCTGGGGAGAATCGTCCTGCCCAAATCACTGCGCAAGAGATATCAAATGAACGAGGGCGATCCTGTTGAAATTTTAGTCCAGGGTGACCATATTATTTTGGAACGCTATCGTCCTAAATGCGTATTTTGCGGATCCATGGATGGAGTAAGCGAGTTTAAAGAACGTTATATATGCGCACAATGCATGACCGAGATGAACCAGCTTCCGAAACATGCTTAATGAAGTGCGATGGGGCGCCGCTATTGCGGTGCTTTTTTGTTTTGTTTAGTGCGGACAAAAGAAAAAGCTTCCCCGATTTGAGGAAGCTGCGCCTTACAGGCCTTTGGTTTTATCTTCATTGTACGATGCAGTCAAAATGCCGACCAAGTATAAGACAAGAACCAGAGTGACGATCCAAAAGGTTAAAGAGAAAGACATTTAAGGCCACCTCCTGCTAAGCTATTTCTTATTATACCCAGCCTTGGTGAAAAAATAAATGAGAATATGACGTATATCATAGATTTAGTGCGAAATTATGGTTACTTAAAAAATAAAAAGTGCGTTGGAACGGGTCGAAGTCTTCCATCGGAAGGCTTATTCACAACTCTGCCGTTTAGGATTAAGGAAGAGGAACCGCCTCCGTCCAGATTATAGGCGTCTTTCACACCCAGGTTGTACAGCTTGTTTTGCAACTCCTGTAAAGTTGCGCCTGACTTGCCTTTTTCATCATAACCTTCCGTCACGATAATGAGCAGTTGGTCGTCTTTATAGTTCGCGATGACGGTACGGGGGGCACGTGCTGGTGCCGTTTTCCATTTCTCGGGAATCGGCGTTTTTTTGCCGTTCTTAATCAATACAGGAACGAACGTAGCACCGAACTTGGGATCCAGCTGGTCAAGCTGTTCTTGGCTCCAGAATTTGCCGCCGATCAGTTGGCCGGATTGATTAAGCCCCACGAAGGCCAGATCCTTGAAAGAGGGCTGAAATCCGGTTACATATTTGCCGTCGATGAACGTTGTGCTTAAGGGGTGTCTACCTCCGTTACCGTCGGCATAACCTCCTGCATTAATTCCGGCTACTGCACCATGGCGGGTAACCGCCTGTAACGTCGTTTCGGTAGAGCCGCTTTTCCCAGTGTCGTTTCCGAGCGACATGGCCATTGCGTTTGGATCGTTGAGCTTTACCTTCATGGCGTACCCGTGATACGATCCGGGATTAACTTTGAAGAGTTCGATGTTGATTCGGTCACTGCTGACTCTCTCCGTCGGGACACCCAGCTTGGCCGTAATCCTGCGGTTGTACACTCGTTCTGGCACTTCAGCCTGAGCCGTAGTATCCTTTAGGATACTGCTCATGGCTGCAGTCGTTTGCTGATACAATCTGCCTGTTTTCTCAATGGAAGCAATGGTCTTGTCCACCGTGAGTGCAGCTTGATCCAGGCCTTGGACAATGTGGCCCGTTTCTTCCGATAACCCGGAGTCCGGGACATAAGCGGAAGTATCAAGCTCAAGACGTGGTGGTTCGGATAAAAGCCAAATGCAGAGCGAGGCGCCTATAAACGGCGCAAGGGCAAGCATGAACCACCGGTTGACTTGTTTGGGAGTCATGCGGGTCAATGTTTTCACTTTAATAGCTCCATTTTTCGTTCAAGCTTGTTAAGCTGCTGTTTCACTTCGTTCAGCTGGCTGTACAGCTTATTGCTGTTGTCCGTCTTTCCGCTGGCCTGGTCCTTCGTAAACGTCAGCAGTTCATTGAAGGACTGCACCATACTCTGCATTTCGTTCATCTGCTCAGACAGCTCTGTAAAGCGGCTGTCATATTGGGCCTTTAGGGCCGCCATCTCTCTTTGGGTATCCTGCTGCAGCTGCGCTACCATTTCTTTTTTTAAATGATTGCTGTATGAGTAGGCTCCAGCCACACCTAGCGCAATAAATATGATCCAAAACATCCAAAACCATCGTGCCTTTGGTCCTTTACGAGACGAAGTTTCCCGTGATGAATAAGGAGGTATTGTCTCTGTTTCCAGCGTTGGCATCTCATCACTCCTTGCAATACCTATCATTTTTTCCAGTAATCATTCTATCATGGTAAAAATAATTTCGCAAAGACGAAAAAACATCTATCAATTGTCAAAAATAGATTGCTTATAACGAGGAAAGTGGGATACAATCTGTATAGATTTGTTTATCTAAAGAGATACATATAAGTCGTTTGCCATGCTGTCCTGCCTGGGTCTAAGTCTCTAGAATTATTTTCATCTTATGTCCAGTTCGAAAACGTCCGGCGGGGCTATAGAGCGGCAAACAACGACATTTCGCGTTTCGTATTTTGGATGCTGCAGCAGATTTCCTAAGAATAGCTGCGCTTAACTCTACCAAGATATTAGCTTGTTTGAAATAGGGGGGTTAAAGGATCATGAATCAGGTTTGGCGAGTAGTTATTGTGGGAAGTCATCCTACGAGTATGCTGGGAACCAAATTGATTTTGGAAGAAGAGAAACAATTGAGTGTACTAGGGATGGTTTCTTCCTCTCAGGAAGGAATCAGGATGGTAGGAGAAATCGTGCCTGACCTCGTTTTGCTGGATTACCGGCTTCCGGACACAACTGCCGAAACCGTGCTGGAGCAGATGAAGCTTCTGTCACCGGAGTCTCATGTCATTATTATGACAGATAATGACGGACTTTCATTGCTTCAAGCATTAATCAGCCGAGGAGCGAGTGGACTTTTATCGAAACAGGCGTCTCCTTTCCAGCTTATGCACATGATCGCAGGTCTGCGGGAAGGTGTCACAACGTTGCCGTTGGAATGGGTTAAGCAGGGTATTTGGCCGCTGACTGCCTCGGCAATGTCTGAAGGAGGTCTTCCACTTTCCGAGACGGAAACATTTATCATGGAGCGAATCGTTCAGGGGATTACCTATGATAAAATCGCTCTTGAAATTGAAGTGAGCCGGCGTTCGATAGACAATTATCTTCGCAAAATTTATGTGAAGCTAGGTGTAAGCACAAGAGCCCAAGCTATTGAGAAGTACGCGCTATATACGCACCAAGGACGTCAATTGTATGCTTAAATAGCGACGTAAGTTATAATCGTGAAAGACTAGGAATACCTTAAAGAGGCTGACTAGAATTAAACCGAGGATTTGAAAACGGTTAGAAGGAGGGATTTCGATGCAGTATTCCTTTGCTTCCCGTGCACAGGCCTTATTGTCTTCCCCGCTGCGCAGTATTCGGGAACTTGCGAAGCGGGATTCTTTTATTTCTCTGGCGGAAGAGCTTCCTGCTGAAGAGCTATTCCCTCTGCCGTCACTGGCTGAGGCCGCCAGCTCCGTACTTAACGCCGATCGGCGTTCGCTTCAGTACGGGGAAGCTGAAGGGTATGGTCCGCTGCGTGAATGGCTCAGTCGTGACTGGAGCCGTCGTAAGAAGCTGAACATGTCTCCGGAGCAAATATTGCTGACCACTGGAACCCAGCAAGCACTGGATCTGCTAATCAGGGGGTATGTGGATCCTGGAGATAGCGTTCTTGTGGAAAATCCGACTTCACCGGGCCTGCTCCAAGTGCTTAGGCTGCAGGGTGCTCACATCATTCCGGTGGAGGGGGATTGCAATGGGATCTTACCTGATTCCCTGGAGACTCTTATCGAGGCGAATCATCCGAAACTGCTGCTGGCCGCCCCCAACTTCACGAATCCGACAGGTGTGCTGTGGAGTCTGGAACGACGTAAAGAAGTGCTGCGGTTATGTGAAGCACATGATGTACTAATCGTTGAGGATGATTCGGTCGGGGATTTGTATTTTCCGCAAGGGGGAATATCACCACCGCAGCTTCCATCGCTGATTTCCCTGGAGGAGAAGCAAGGAGATCATGTTCTGTATGTGGGCTCATTCAGTAAAACCGTTGCTCCTGCCCTCCGGACCGGGTGGGCAGTGGGTAATCGGCAGATTATTGAGATGATGACGGCGATTAAACAAATGGCGGATTGGCAGTCCAGTTTGTTAAATCAGCGGCTGCTTCACCATCTATTGGATTCGAAGCATTTTAATTATGACGAGCATATCCTGATGCTGAACAGAGAGTACGGAACACGGCTGAAACTGATGGTTGAGCTGCTCAAACGGAACGCGTGGAAAGACGCGGCTTACAAGGTTCCATCTGGCGGCATGTTCCTGTGGGTGACTCTGCCAGCAGGGCTGAATGGAGACGCGCTGCTGAGAGGCTCTTTGCTGAAGGGGGTTGGTTTCCTGCCCGGCTCCATGTGTTCACCGGGAGATGAGGCTAATGAAAGTATACGTCTGAACTTTACCCATCCCGGAAGAGATGAGCTGCTCCTTGGCATGAACCTGATCAGTGAAGCGGTTATGGAATTTACCGCCCGCAGCTAGTCAATCATTTCAGGAAGCGTTAAATCATAAATAGGGGTTGTCTACAGTATCCAATGTATTGGATACCGTAAACAGCCCCTTTTTGTATGTTCAATGCATATGTAATGATCTTCATCATTTATTTGTGTATGAGGAATAAGGGATGTGTCCAGAGATTGAAGAGGATTCAAGAACGGATGCGTAGTCTTGTAATGCTTGTAAGCCAGTCTTCGTAAGAATATAGCGTCCGCGTCCGACACGGTCGAACCATCCGTAATAATTGTGCTGAAGAATGGCGGCGGTGTTGCCGACTCCGGTTAAGTTCCTTATAGCGGCGGGTGTAATGCCTGATTTGAGAGGGGAATCTGTCTTCGTTCTGCTCTTCTCCGGAAGCTGACTGAGTTCAGAGTCAGAGCCAGGCGCTTCTGTAAGCTTATCTATAACGCTCAACTGCTGTATAGCCGCAGCAACGCGAAGTGCCTTTTCACGGTAGGCTGTAACGAGTTTGGCCCGTGTTACGCCGCCCGTGTTATAATCTCCGCTGCGCTCGCGAAATTCCACCAGCAATTTTTCACGTCTTCTCGGCGCTTTGCGGTCTGTATCGTTCCCTTCACCAGGCTCGCATAGTACTTCTACAAGCGGGGCTTTCGTCTTATAGAACGTAACTGTAATTAGTCCGAGGCCGAGCTTGCGGCACAAGCTGCTTAGCTCCGACCAGCGCTGGTTAACCGCCCCTTTTTTAGCCCGGCTCTTTTCTACGGCCAAGTACACGAGAGGGCTCATCTTGAGACGTTCCAGGCCCTGCAACAGAAGTGCTAGGTTGAATGTTTTTTTCATTTCTACGATCAGCGGCTCATCCAAGCTGTCTTTCATGCCGACCATATCACAATTACGTACTTCGGCTTTGATGTTAAATCCGTGCAGCTCAAAAAAAGTTTTCAATGGAGCGTACAGCTCGGATTCATGTTTTATCGCCATGGCTTTCTCCTTTGTAATTAACATGTCAGAAAGTGCCTGCGGAACTCTATTCCATCAGTATAACATGTCGGGAACGGATGTGCGTATGTACAGGTGACAGCACCCGTATTCGTAGAAAAAGGAAGCTCTTTAGTTCGAAAACTGGTCAACTATTCCGAGTACGCCGCATAGGTATGTAATACACTTTTTCGGTGGTTAAAGGGTTAACGACACGAGTGGAATGGAAGCCAATCCTCATAATCAGAGTCATAGGAGGTAGCGGTATGGATATTTTCAAACGCATAGCATCGTATCGGGCAGAGAGCGATCGTCTGGCGTGGAGCGGCACATTCAGGGAATATATCGAAATAATTAAGAAGGATCCTTCTCCCGCCATGACCGCGCATGCGCGCGTATACGACATGATCGAATCTTATGGATTTGAGGAGAGTGGAGGCCGGAAAAAATACAAATTTTTTGAACAGGAAATATTTGGTCTGGATCGGGCAGTTGAAAAGCTTGTAGAAGAGTACTTTCATTCCGCAGCCCGTAGGCTGGATGTCCGTAAACGGATATTGCTACTGATGGGCCCAGTCAGCGGCGGTAAATCAACGCTCGTCACACTCTTGAAGCGCGGACTTGAGAAGCATTCACGTACAGAAAAGGGAGCTGTATACGCAATATCCGGTTGCCCCATGCATGAAGAACCTCTGCATCTGATCCCGCTCGAGCTGAGGCCTGAAGTGGAGAAACAGCTCGGCGTCCGCATTGAGGGGAATTTATGCCCTTCCTGCCAAATGCGGCTAAAAACGGAGTATGGCGGCGATATAGAGTCGGTAATGGTGGAACGTGTGCTCATCTCGGAGGAGGGCCGAACGGGTATCGGTACATTTAGCCCTTCTGATCCGAAGTCTCAGGACATCGCAGATCTGACAGGGAGTATCGACTTCTCCACCATTACCGAATATGGCTCGGAATCCGATCCACGTGCATACCGCTTTGATGGTGAACTGAACAAGGCGAACCGGGGATTGATGGAATTTCAGGAAATGCTGAAATGTGATGAAAAGTTCCTATGGAATCTGCTTTCCTTGACCCAGGAAGGCAACTTCAAGGCCGGGCGGTTTGCGCTCATTAGTGCGGACGAACTTATTGTAGCCCATACAAACGAAACGGAATATAAAGCTTTTATTGCGAACAAGAAAAATGAGGCGCTCCAATCCCGGATGATCGTTATGCCAATTCCTTATAACCTGAGAGTGAGTGACGAGGAGAAAATATACGATAAACTGATTGGACAAAGCGATATGAAGCATATTCATATTGCACCTCATGCACTGCGATCGGCCGCTATTTTTTCCATACTGACACGCCTGAAGGAAACTAAAAAGCAAGGCATGGACCTGATCAAAAAAATGCGCATGTATGATGGAGAAGAAGTAGAAGGTTACAAGGAAGCCGATTTGAAGGAGATGCAGAGCGAGTATTTGGAAGAAGGTATGTCCGGCGTCGATCCCCGGTATGTCATCAACCGAATTTCGAGTGCTTTGATCAAACAGGATCTTCAGTGCATTAATGCGCTGGATATGCTACGTGCGATTAAGGACGGATTGGATCAGCATGCCTCCATTACGAAGGAAGAACGGGACAAATATTTGAATTTTATTTCTGCTGCACGCAA
This sequence comes from Paenibacillus uliginis N3/975, assembly GCF_900177425.1. NCBI lineage: Bacteria > Bacillati > Bacillota > Bacilli > Caryophanales > Paenibacillaceae > Paenibacillus > Paenibacillus uliginis. The sequence goes on from NZ_LT840184.1 coordinate 1,244,517, forward strand.
GGAATACGATGATCTCGCCAAAAAAGAGGTTCAGAAGGCGTTTGTGTATTCTTTCGAGGAGTCTGCTAAAACGTTGTTTGAGAACTATCTCGATAATATCGAAGCGTTCTGTAACTGGAGCAAAATTCGTGATCCACTTACCGATGAGGAGATGGATCCGGATGAAAGACTGATGCGCTCCATTGAGGAACAGATCGGGGTATCTGAGAATGCGAAGAAAGCTTTCCGCGAGGAGATCATGATTCGGATATCCGCATACTCCCGTAAGGGCAAAAAATTCGAGTATCACAATCATGAGCGTCTGCGTGAAGCCATTGAGAAAAAGCTGTTTGCGGACTTGAAAGATATTGTAAAAATCACCACCTCAACCAAAACTCCGGACGCTGTACAGCTCAAGCGAATCAATGAGGTAAGCTCCCGTTTGATTGAGGGGCATGGTTATTGCCCGGTATGCGCGAATGAGCTGCTGCGGTACGTGGGAAGCCTGCTGAACAGATAATGACGAATAGGAAAGCAGCGGCCTTTAGACAAAGGCCGCTTTTGCTGTACAAAAATTGTTCTGTGCGAATTGTGGGCCGTTTCGGAAACGGATTATGCTAAAAGTAATCATATTTTGGGAGAAAAGATAGTTTCTTGGTGCAAATATACATGCAATTGGGCCTTTGGGATTATGTGTCTATAGTAGAAATAGTCTATAATGAACCCATCGAGGTATAAAATTTTGTGATATAGATCACCGAATTAGGAGTGAGATTTTTCGAAATGATCGACGTATCCCCTGAAAGACGCAAACAGTTGGAGTATCTCGGGCTCAGTGACAAGGAACTATTACTTTTGGCTAGTCATCGTGACATCTTTAAAAAAGTGGTGGAAGAAGTCGTTGGACGATTTTATGATCAAATCGGAACACAGCCTGAGCTGATGAAAATTATCGGTATGACTTCGACTGTGGACAGACTGAAAGAAACCCAACGTGTTTACTGGATGTCACTAGCAGATGGAATCGTTGATGACGCATATATCGATAACCGGATTAAAATTGGACAAGTCCATTCCCGGGTTGGTCTGACAACTGACTATTATTTGGGAAGCTACATGGTGTACCTGGACATTGCTACAGACCTGCTGAAACAGATCGTACCAGATGGCTGGATTTATGTTGTTCATGCACTGAGCAAGATGTTCAACCTGGATTCTCAGCTTGTCCTGGAAGCCTATAATATGAAAGAAAAGGAACAAATTCATGCGCTTGCGGCAGAACAAGAGAATATGTTGAAAGCGATTACTGCAGTAGTCCAGGAGCTGACTTTAATGATCGTGGAGCTGGATCAGAGTGCAGCGCTAATGGCGGATAACGCCACTAAGACAGCGGAAGCTCAGGAGAAAGCACATACGCTGACGGGAGAGCTGAACCAGGAGATTCTCCATATCGAGCAAATGGGAACGCTCATCCGGGAAATTTCGGACCAAAGTCATCTGCTCGGTCTGAATGCCGCAATTGAAGCTGCACATGCAGGTGAGTACGGACGGGGATTTGAAGTGGTAGCCGGTGAGGTACGTAAGCTGGCGAAGCATTCCCGGACAGCGATGGAGGAAATTCAGAGCAAGGTGTCGGGCATCATCCGAAAGCTGGAGCAGGTAGAGTATGAATCTGAGCAAACTTCTATTAATGCCCGAAACCAGGCTGCAAGCTCGCAGGAATTGGCGGCCTTCGTCAAGATGATGGAGAAGCTGGCGGAAGATTTGGAAACTCTGCAGCAGAGCTCTGCTGCAAAGGTAGAGGCTGTGGTATCAAAGTAAGGGTGTGCCTATATAATGAAACGCGGAAACAAGTCTGGAAATAAGATGGCGAGTGGAATTTCCATAGGTATTGCTTTAGGTGCTGCGTTTGGTGTAATTTTCGATAATATCGTCATTGGCATCGGTATAGGAATTGCTTTCGGAGCTGGTATCGGGGGTTCAATGCACAGTAGAAGGAAGTGAATTTTGGATATAAGAAGGGTGGGCTCAAAGATTCAATATGTGGGCTCTTCTTTTATTCGTTGTAAGGCGCTACGTGTACGAATCGTTCCTACAATCGCTCTTGCCCCCGAATTTCTTGAATTATTCCTTGGTGGAAGAAATTCGGGAACAAAGGAGCGTATGCTTTCGATGCGAGCTTTCCTTTGGGAAGCTTTTACCGCTACTGCTTTTCCAGAATCGATTCGTCCTCTCCGCTGCTTGCGGCCTAAATAGAATGCCAAGAATACTCGGCTCTAGCCGAAGAATTCTTGGCATTAATTTTACATACGATTATCTAACTGTTGAATGATGTTGGGTGAGGCCCTTAATAACTCATATAAATCGTCGATGAAGCTTTTTTCCGTCGTAGGAGAACATGATTGGTTTAGTCTCGATGACACTGTGCAGGTGCACAGGCTTACCCCACAGGTAATATACATATGGCAGCGTGCGTTCCATATACTTCAGATCCAGCTCTATTCCTTCGTATTGATGTTTAATCATTAATTCCCCGGAACGGTGGTAATCTCCATCCTGTACGACAAGGTAAGGAGACCCGCCGTTTACACGGGAAACGACAAGTTGATCACGGATGTTCTCCCATGACTTGTCGGTTATTTTCCACTCCGGTCCTTTTTTCTCAAAAACATACAGATCGAGGTCGTTAACCAGCTCTTTGGTCAGGTAATTTCGCAAGAACGAGATGTCGGAATCGTATTCGCGGACCTCGAATATTTTTTCCCGATCCCAGCGGCGTTCGATATCCTCGAATATTTTCAGTCCCAGGTAGTACGGGTTCAAGCTATGACGGGACGGCTGTACAACGGAAGCGTTAAGCTTCGCAAATTCCACGGTTTCCTCGCTGGTTAGGTCCATCTCGCGCAGGATGCGTTGATGCCAGTACGAAGCCCAACCTTCATTCATGATCTTGGTCTCCATCTGGGGCCAGAAATACAACATCTCCTCACGCAGCATACTCATGATGTCCCGCTGCCAATCCTCCAATATTTCAGAATGCTCCTGAATGAACCACATGATATCCTTCTCTGGCACAGGTGGAAACCTCCGATGGAGTGACATTTCTTCTGCTGGTTGAACGTTGCTGTCTTGTTCCGTCTCCCAAAGGTCGTCATAGGGTCCAATCGTTTTTTGACGTTTCGCGTCATCCTTTTGTCCTTGGATGATCCTTTCCGTATATCTCTGCTTATCGAGTTTTTCAGGCCTGAGTATTTGCGGATCTACATGCTCCTGGATAGCCAGAACCGCGTCAATGAACTTCTCAACAGCATCCGTTCCATGTTCCAGTTCGTAGCGGGAGATTCGTTCGGCGGTGGCGGACATGCTCTCGACCATGTTGCGGTTGGAGACGGAGAAGCGGGCATTATTTTTGAAGAAATCGCAGTGCGCAAGAACATGAGCAACGATCAACTTGTTCTGGATCAAGGAGTTTCCATCGAGCAAAAAAGCATAACAGGGGTTAGAGTTGATGACCAGCTCGTATATTTTGCTAAGTCCAAAATCGTACTGCATCTTCATTTTGTTAAAGGTTTTTCCGAAGCTCCAATGGCTGAAGCGGGTGGGCATTCCGTATGCCCCAAAGGTGTATATGATGTCTGCCGGGCAGATTTCATAACGCATGGGGTAAAAATCAAGGCCAAAGCCTGTAGCGATCTCCGTTATTTCCGAGATAGCCCGTTCCAGTTCCGCAATCTCGTCTTGATGCACGAGAACTCCCCCCTCTGTAAGTTAAAAAGATGATTCTTATCATATATATGGAGTTTGCGCGGCGATATGCGGATATAAGGCTTAAGTCATGGAGCTCAGAAGGCTGCGCAGGGAATAAAGTCACTTTTTCAAATATACAGAGCTGTAGTTCGAAGGTTGCTTTGACAAAGCTCAAGAAAGCGTGACAAAATATGAGTACTTCACCAAAGGGAAATTGTGGAATCTATGGAGGTACAGTAATGACCGAAGTGGCACTAAATGAGAACAATAAAATGATCCGGGTCATCGGATATCGTGAGCTGTTCTTTCTGATGCACATGCTTGAAAGCAGCGGCATAGCGGGTTTTGCGGATCCGTATCGCGGCTCTCTGAAGGATGAACTGGAAGAGGAATGGGGGCAGTGCAAGCAAAACTTGCTGGAAGCAGGGCTGCTCATACAGAAGGAAGATGAACTCGAAGTCGAGCCTATTATGGAAGTTTTTATGGCGGTTATGGACAGTCCTTATGCGATGAGAATTCAAATCATACGGAGGGGTATATCCGTATATGACGGATATATGCATATGTTGCCGCAGATGGTTATTGAACGGATCGAGGATGAGGAGAAGAGAGATACATTTCGTATTAGCGCTATAGCTAATGTCCAGTCGGCTACGATGTTCCTGGAGCATGTGTTTCCTGCTGATTCATCGGAAGGGCCTCAAGGTTTCGCAGCCCCTTTTACAATTTCAGAGGAAGTATATGATGCTTTGCTTCCTGATGGGGAAGAAGCAGGCACGGACATGAGTATGAACGAAACAGATACGAAACGACTTAAGAGAATGATGGATGAGGCGACAGAGCATGGCAGGTTGACACTGCTCGAGCGGCAGGGACAGGTATGGAAGCAAGAGATGCTGACCTATGGTTTTGGAACTGGCGGAGGATGGATTGCGAAGAGTGATGGAGAGGACGGAGTCCAGGTAGAAAATTACCGGCAAGGGAAGATGGGGCAGGCGATGAAGGCTTTTGTGAAAGACTTGCTTATTAGAATGGAACCAGAAAACGGAGGTTCGGATAATGACCAACATTAAGATTAATCCTGAATAGCTGGATGAAGCAGCAACCCGATTTTTGGTGTCCAGTCTCTGCTTATCTCCTATTTCAAGGTTACATATTTTTTAGATAGCTCGATATATGCTAATTTACCATCTCTTATTACTACATGGACATTGGGAGCTCCGTAATTTCTGAAGATGCCTTATATATGGATTTATGACAATGCCATATCAAGATAATGTGTGGGACTCTTTCTAAAGAACAGTTTGCTCTAGAATTTAATGTTGACTCAACCTATGTGAAGCAGTTGCTAGAAGTTGCCTACGATGAAAAAAATGAAGATGATGTTGATCTTCTGAATTATGTTATGTTTGGATTTAATCTTGTTACAGAAGATTATGTAGACTTACTGTGCAGACTAATGTACGCTCCTTGGCATCATCAACACGAAGATATAGCAATCATATTTCAATCTTTTAGATTTCCACAAACAGTAGAATGTTTATTTAAAACAGCACAAACTCAATTTGAGTATCTAGAATATGACGGAGAATTAAAAAATGAAAGAAGCTTATAAAAGAAAAAAATCCTTGCTCAATTTAATGATAACACAATTAGAATTTATCAAGCTTATAATAGCAGTATTGCAGATGAAGCCGTTAGTTTAGGAACATTTGGTCCGTCCTTCAAAGTAGATAGGATGACTTGGATAAAGCCATCTTTTTTATGGATGATGTATAGGTCAGGGTGGGCAACGAAAAAAGACCAAGAGAGAATATTGGCAATTGATATAAAAAGAACAGGATTTCATGAAATTCTTGAAAATGTAGTTTTATCTTCATTTGAAGAAAGTGTATATGGATCGCATGAAAATTGGAGATCTCAACTTGAAATCTCAGAGGTTAGATGCCAATGGGACCCTGATAGAGATATTTATGGGAAGCCTTTGGATAGACGTGCTATTCAATTAGGTCTCAAGGGTAATATGGTTCTAAATTATGTAAATAATTGGATTGTAAAAATTAGTGATATCACAGAAGAAGTGATAGAGATAAGAGAATCAATAAAATCAAATACTTTTGGAGTAAGTATGTTGCCAAGTGAACATGAATACCCTTTGGATGACGGAGTAAAGGCTATTCTTGGAGTATCATAAAGAAGTTGAAGAACAAACTTGTACTTGAAATAAGGAACATGGGTTAACAATATCTTGATAATGAAAGCTATTGGACTTCGTAGAAATTTGATTACCTTGAGTTGCCCCGTGACGCTACTCAAGGTTTTCTTTTTGTATTTCAAGATGATGATGAGTGGTTTGGAACTGTTGTATTTGATGATAAACTTCCATATTCGTTTCAGTGGTATATAAAATTAATTGCATGTACTTGTGTTAGATGAGAAGGAAATTATTTTATCGGAACTGGATAATGGAAGGTCTGATAAATAATGAGTTCGTTAGATGAATAGGGTGAATAAAAAAGTGATAAGTATAAACAAAAGCGGTAAGTATTCTTTTCATATAAAATTTGATGCCGACGGTGTAGAAGATCTGATTGAAGAGTTGAAGGCAGCTTTGAACGGTATACATGCAAATCTCCGATTAAGTAATGCATCGCGTATAGATCAAAAACAAATACGAAGTCTGACGATTTCATGCAGCAACGAGCAGGATACATTAAGTTACAAAGAATCTGGCTTGTTTCTACAACTGGAGGATGAAGTTATCGAATATATCATGAGCAGGCTGGAACGATGTTTAACAGGAGATGATTTTTATCCTGCTGAGCTTTGCGAAGTGACATTCGGAAACCGTGATATGATGATTTATGGCGAATTGGACCATAGAAACCCTTATGAAATTCGAGTAACTGAGGACGTAAATGAAATATGCCCTGGTTCATACGATCATATGAATAAAATTTCTGAATACCCTCCAGAAACCGGTTTGAAGCTCCTTATTGTACTTATTGAATATGCGTGTAAAGGTACAAATATAGGACCGATCTTATTAGCACGAAGTCAGATTAAAAAGATCCCTTCTTGCTGGCTCGTTTCGTTTTTTCCTGAAGCTACGAAACAAAGTGTTGATTTTAATGATGAATGGGAATTTCGTCGACTATTGGAGCTTGTACATGAGGCGGTACCACAACTGTTAAAAAATTATGTTGAAATCGGATTGGCGTCAGAAAACAAAGAGGTGAAAGAGGCGGCTGAGGATTTTGCTACGAGAGTTATTACTTAGTATAATCCGCCCGTAAATAATGATGCCTTAACTGCTGTAGAAAAAGAGCGGGTGTTAAACTTCCACATATCTATAAGCAATTATTGAACTATTCCAATGGATGGATTTCGGGATAATAGAACATATCGAAGAGTTTTATCATTCCTTTAACGACTAACATTTTAGAATGGAAGGTGAAACAATGGATTATTTAAAGCTAAGCAAAGGGGTGGCACACGCCTTGCGTCACGCTCCCTGGGAGTATGAATTGGAGATGGATTCGGAGGGATGGGTGGAAACGGAACAGTTGGTGATGGCTTTACGGCTGGATAAACAATGGGATTTACTTCAAGCCGGAGATCTGAGCAACATGCTGGATGCTGCCGATAAAAAGCGGTATGAAATCAAGGATGGAAAGATTAGAGCCTTGTATGGTCACTCGTTTCCGCAAAAAATAAAGAAATCTCCGGGAACTCCTCCTCCTGTCGTGTATCATGGAACGCCGAGGCATCTGGTGGAACAAATTATGAATGATGGATTACGGCCCATGGGCAGACAGTATGTGCACCTCGCTGCGGAATCCGATATGGCTATCATGGTCGGTAAGAGGAGGGATTCCGAACCGGTGCTGCTGGGTATTCATGCAGAGATGGCTTCTAAGGACGGTATAATATTTTATCAAGGAAACAATACGGTATGGCTTTCTGACTTTGTTCCTTCCCGATACATTTATATATGTTAGGCGATTAAAAAACCTTGATGAGCTGCTTACGCTGATCAAGGTTTTTTGCATCTTAAAGATTGATAATGATAATGGCAAATACGCCGAGCATAATACCGATTTTGCCGAAGGTGCTAAGCTTTTCCCGGAACAACAGCATGGAGCAGAGGGTGATGGAGACGATAATGCTGCCTTGAACAAGCGGAAAGAGATAGGAGCTTGGTACAACACCTGAGAGAAAAGTCATGATGATATTTCCAATAAGTGATGTCGCGGCCAGCAACACCATGGGCAGTAAATTTTGGCGCAGCACTGTGCCTTCTCCAGAGATCGTGAGGCTTTCCTGTTTCTTCCCGGTCACATATTGAACGGTATACGCTAGAATGTAAAACACAAATGCGGAGCAGAACCCGACGAACATTAAACCGGAGGATTGTGTTCCCTCCATTTGATGCTGGTGGAATTTTTGAATGACTGCAAGTAAACCGTTGAATAAAAAAGTCAACAGACAATACAGCAGCCACTTGTCACTCCGCTTTGTGCTGCCGCCTTCGCTCTTCTGATCGGGGTTTACATTAATGAAGTAAAATGCGGCTAAGAACAGAAGAATAGCAGCCACGGTCGTCAGCGTCATCGCTTCATTAAATGCGATAATGCCTGTAACTGTTGGTATAAGCATACTCGCCGAGAAATAAAACGCTGTATAAGAAAGTGGCCCTGTACTGATCGCCAAATTATAAAAAATGATGGTCAACATAAAACCGAGACCGAATAATATGCCGAACATCAGTGTTTCAGGGCTGATCTGACGGGCTTCAGGCTGAAACAGGCTGAACAGAAGCAGCCCCATCGATGCTATAAAAGTGAACCCAGCATAAATCAGCAGCCGCTCTCTGAGGGGGCCAGCCTTGATAAGTTTCATAGACAAGGTTTGTGTAGAAAACAGCATGATGGTGATTACGATAAGCAAGGTATTCAACAGTAATTCCTCCAGTTATCCAAATCCGTATAATGAGCCGTGCACATCCGTATTAAGTATAGCCAGTGAGCGAAAAACGTGAAATGATCAAATATTAAAGTGACTTTAAAAGTTTAAGATTATGGCTCTAACCCTTGTATTATGTGAACTGGGAGGGGCATGAGAGAAATTATGAATGCGTTTTCTTTATTTTTGTCAGCAGGTTCACATTTTGATGTGTTCAACCTTTAAAAATTGAACGTTACTTTAAATACAGGCTATTTACGGGCGATGGATGCATCCTCCTATAATATGGGCAGGCGAAAGAGATAGCCTAGTTCATCACAACAGGAGGGGGATATACTTGAGATTAGCAAAGAAGCCCAAACCGCAGCGCGCTCCGCTGCGAACGGCAACCGGTAAGAATCTGAAGCTGCTGCTGATCAAGCGCAACTGGGTATTATACTTATTTATACTGCCGGCATTTTTATACTTCTTCATTTTTTCCTACGTGCCCATGTACGGTGTGCAGATTGCGTTCAAAGACTTTATTGCAACAAAAGGTTTCAGTGGGAGTCCGTGGGCGGACCCGATATTTAAACACTTTATTACCTTTTTCAGTTCCACGCGATTTGCAGAGATATTCTGGAATACCATCTCCATTTCATTCTATTATTTACTGGTCAGCTTCCCGGCACCGATTATCTTGGCACTGTTGATCAACGAGGTGAAGAACAACAAATTCAAGAAGCTGGTACAGAACATTACATACATGCCATACTTCATCTCCATGGTTGTACTGGTAGGGATGATTGATCTGTTCTTCTCGAATACGGGACTTGTAAACCAGCTCACTGCTCTAGTCGGTATGGAGCCGATCCATTTTCTTCAGAAGGATAGTCTATTTAACGACATGTATGTGTGGTCAGGCGTCTGGCAGACGACAGGATATGGATCCGTCATTTACTTTGCCGCACTAGCTGGCGTATCGCCAGAGTTACACGAAGCGGCTACGATTGATGGGGCAAGCCGGATTCAACGAATCATCCATGTCAATCTGCCGGCAATCATGCCAACAATTATAATCATGCTGATTATTAGCGTTGGGGGAATCATGAACCTTAGCTTCGAGAAAGTGCTGCTTATGCAGAAGGATATTAATATGGAAGTGTCCGAGGTCATTTCGACATATGTGTACAAACTCGGTATCCAAAAGGCCCAGTATAGCTTATCCTCTGCAGTAGGATTATTCAACAATATCATAAACTTAACACTTCTCATATTAGTAAACCGCTTCTCCCGTAAGGTTGGAGAGAATTCATTATGGTAGGGAGGGAGATTGCATGCTTGTAAAAGAAACCAAGTCCGACAAGGTGTTTAATTCGGTCAACCTTGTTGTTCTGACCGTGATTCTACTTCTGACAATGTATCCGCTCTGGTTTATTGTGAGCGCTTCCATCAGTAATCCTGATTTGGTCAACTCCGGCAAAATGCTGCTGATTCCTAAAGACATTTCCTTCAGTGGATATGCGAACATCTTCAATGATACTAGCATTTTAAGGGGATATCTGAACACGATCGTGTACACGGTGGTAGGAACGATTATAAATGTGACGGTTACGCTGCTTGCTGCGTATTCGTTATCGCGGAAAGATTTCGTAGGAAATAAATTTTTCACCATAATGTTTCTGATTACGATGTTCTTCTCCGGCGGTCTGATTCCTACCTTTATGACGGTCAAAAGTGTAGGTCTTTATAACTCACCATGGGTTATGGTGATTTTGGGGGCAACGTCGATGACCAACATTATTATTAGCCGTACTTTCTTTCAGACAACGATTCCGATTGAGGTGCAGGAAGCGGCACAGATTGATGGATGCTCCAATTTCCGATTGTTTGCTCAGGTGGTGCTGCCGTTGTCCACGGCTATTATCGCCGTTATGGCATTGTTCAGTGCCGTAAATCACTGGAACAGTTATTTCACCGCATTGATCTATTTAAGAGATGATCAATGGCAGCCACTTCAAATCATTTTGCGCGAAACGCTGTTGAAGAGTCAATTCAATGCTGAGCTGCTGCAGCAGGGCGGGGATACTGCCGGATTGCTTCAGGAAGAGCTGCGTGCAGCGGAACAGATCAAATATGCACTTATTGTTGTTGCATCCTTGCCTGTTATGGCTCTGTATCCATTTGTGCAAAAATACTTTGTTAAAGGCGTTACGCTGGGCTCTGTTAAGGGCTGATAACCCATGCTTCACTTACACCGGCAACAAATGATTTTACATATATACTCAAGAGGAGGAAGGATCATGAAAAAGAAAAGCATGCTCGCATTACTACTTAGCACTATTCTGTTTGGAAGTTTATTATCAGGCTGTGCATCTCCAGAGAAAGAAGCAGAAGGGAATAATTCGGAGAATACCCCGGGAGTTGAAGCGGGGCTTCCCGATTATTTGAACCCTGTGGGGGAGTATCCCATCACCAAGGAAAAAATCAAAATTAAAGTGATGGGTAAAAAAGATCCCGGCGGCTCGGATTGGGGCGAGCTGGAGATTTTTAAAAGATTGGCGGAAAAAACGAATATTGAGCTTGAATTTGAGCTTTCAGAGGGCGACTCGTTTAATGAGCAAAAAAATATAGCTCTCGTTGGCGGTGAATATGCGGATATCATCTTGAGAGGGGCAGATAAGACAGATGAAGAAACTTATGGTCCCCAAGGTGTATTTCTTGACCTGACGAACCTGATTGACCAATATGCGCCGAATCTGAAAGCCTTGATGGAGAAGGATCCGGTCATTAAAGCTTCGATTACTTCCATGGATGGAAAAATCTACGGACTACCTTATATTTTTAATACATCAATGACACAAGGGCATCTTGGATTCTTTGACTCTCAATGGATGAAAAATGTAGGAATAGAAAAAGTTCCAACAACGACGGATGAGCTCTATGAAATGTTGAAAGCATTCAAAGAAAAGGATGCGAACGGCAATGGTGATCTGAGTGATGAAATTCCATTCTCTGCAGTCGGACTGAACGCATTTCAGCAGCTCTTGGTGCCTGCATTTACAGGGCTTACAGGAGGAATCGGCTTTGACGTTAATGATGCGGGTGAGGTCGTTTATGTTCCTGCGATGAAAGAGTATAAAGATTTCCTCATATACACGAATAAGCTGTATAAAGAAGGATTGATCGATCCTGAATTCACAACCCAGACATCTCAGCAGTGGCAAGCAAAGGTAAAAGGTGGTCTGGTTGGTATTTACAACGCTTCCCCAACAGTGCTCGATCCAGAGGCAGCTAAGTCGGAGCAACTTAGCCTAGGACCTTTGACTTCACCTGTGAATGACAAAAAAGTGGTTAGATCTCCGTTTAACTTGTACACCAGCAAAGCCATTATTACAGATAAAGCCAAGCATCCAGAAGCTGCCATGAGATTATTGGATATGTTCTACGCAACAGAAGATAAAGCTGTCGATGGTTTTTCAGGCAACACTATATTTGTCGGATATGAAGGTGAACACTGGAAATACACGGATGATACGAAAGCTCAATATGAATGGATTGATCCGATTACGGGTTTTGGAGATATTAATAAATCGATTTCCGTAAACATGGAACTGCCGGGTTACTTGGACTTCATAGCAATGCCAGCCAATAATCCGCTTATGGAAATGAAGGTTACCCAGGTAAAAGAAAAACAAGTCCCTTATTACAGAGATGCTTATCCGGTGAATGCCCGTTTTACAGCCAAAGAATCCGAGAAAGGCAACGTTATCGAGAATGATCTCTTTACTTATGTAACGTTGATGACTACCAAGTTTATTATCGGCGAAGAAAGTCTGGATAACTTCGACAGCTACATTGCTACATTGGACAAAATGGGCCTGCAGGAACTGCTAACCATCAAAACAGATGCGCTGAAAAGATGGAATGAATCATTGAAATAATCGGAGGACTTGCCGTGTTACATCAACTAAGTTGTATCCGGGAGATGACTCAATTACAACCAGACAAGTTGAAGGACGGGGATCTAGCCCTCGTCCTTGGCTATTACGAGCCGGGAGACATCTCGATGCAGTATAAGTGGCGAAGTGACAGTACATTAACGCATAACGGCGGAACCGTGATTGCCCCTGAAGAGTACAGCGAAAGCGGGCGATGGCTACTGATTCACCATGGGGTATGTGATTTTAGATATTTTGGGATAATGAACTCTTCTGTTCCCGCTGACGAGGCGCTCACAACTATGGTGAATGATCCCTCAATTAAATTGATTGAAGGTTATACGGATTTGCGCTTTACGAAGCGCCAGAAGTTTAACCGAAGTGATCTTGAGCTTGATTTTCACAATTGCAACGTGACGGCTCAAGGTATTGAGCCGGCTGCACACAACGATCCCTTCGGTGCGGTCATGCATTTCAGGGGACAGCTTATGGAAGAGAAACAGGAGCTAAACCTGTCACATTCTTTGGAAGAGTTATATGATATATTTGAAGTAGAAGACAGCAGCGCATTTCATCTGTATGATTGGTGGATCGTAACGGTAAACCGATTGACAGGTAGGGAAGAAAAAGAGATCGACAAGATGCTGATGGTGACAGAAATAATTGACGATACTCACGTGCGCTTCAATTACAAAATGGGATGGGAGCTTCAAGAAGGACGGACGCTAACCTATCAAAGGGTAGAGCCTGTTAAAAATGTAAACGTTCGCAATATGGTGTTTTGGGGAAATGACGGAGGTGAAGACAAAGGAGCACAGCCTTTGGTGCTGGAATATGCCGTGAACTGCGACGCCTTTGGCTTACATGCTTATCACACCTACTGGCCTGTTCTTTTGAGAAGGCATAACACGTATTATGTGACTGAAAAATGTTCCCTCAGTAATCCTGTTGAAGTGGTTGTTGGCGGTACAGGCTACTTGACGCAGCAAATTCATTGTCTCTATGGCAAAGTTCGCGACTGTGTCGCAAGCAATGCCCGTCATCTGAATGATTTTACGGGAAGCGCTTACTGCTTGGTAGAGAACTGCCATGGTGATGGTGATTTCCACGGTGCATTTGTAACCCATGGCCAATTCGAGCATGATCTGACCTATATAGGCAATTCAGGTTTGATATCTTTTGCTAATAGTGGGTTTACATGGGGAGATAGCGCCAAGCGAATTACGGTCAAGCGCCACTCCGCCTGCTGGTTTATTTCTTTTGCGAAAGTAACCGATTTGACGTTAGAGGATGTGTATATCACCAAGACGGAAAAATACCCCGAGTGTGGTACCATACTGATCAATGCGGATGGTGCCCAGATACGCGGATGTACGGCCGACCAACTCGTATTCACACAGCGAAGTTCACGGTCCAAGCGTCCTAATGTAGTTCAGGACTGTCACTTTACAGAAGGTGTCGAGATTGTTCGCGAAGGGGATACGGCAGTTACCGCCAAAATACATATCCGCGATGAACTTTAGAAGGGTGGCCGTTCCATGGGACAATTGAAGATCCTCGTTACGATGCCAAAAAATCAAATCTTCTATACTTTTTTTAACGAAGATTTGATTCGGCAGTTGGAAGAAATCGGAGAAGTAATTTGGAATGAAAGCAGTACAACGCATTATACGAAGCAGGAAATTTGCGAGAAAATTAAAGATGTGGATATATGTGTGACAGGCTGGGGTACGCAGGTCCTCGATGAGGACGTGATGAGCTATGCCAATAAGCTGAGAATGGTTGCACATACCGGCGGCTCTGTAAGACCATATGTAACAGATGCCGTGTACGAAAAAGGGATCACGGTCATTAGCGGGAACGAGGTGTTCGCACAGTCGGTAGCCGAGAGTGTAATCGCCTATTCCTTGGCATCCCTACGGGATATTCCGCGGTTTTCCGGAGACCTGAAGAATGGCATTTGGCCTTCCGCCTATTATAACAAAGGATTGCTGGACAGAACGGTTGGCATTGTAGGCTATGGAATGATCTCTAAAATGGTTGTGCAAATGCTTAATCCGTTCAATGTGAAGATTAAGGTATTTTCCCGTCATATCGCTCAGGAGGAACTGGACAAGCACCAAATGGAAAAAGCCGATCTTCCGGAGATTTTCTCCACCTGTGATATCGTCTCGATTCATAGCGGTATGACCAAGGAGAACTATCATCTTATTACTGAGGAGCTCCTGCGCTTAATGCCAGAAGGGTCCCTGCTCGTCAACACGGCCCGTGGTGCTGTTATTGATGAGCCTGCGCTTTGCCGTGTGCTGGCGGAAGGTAAGATCAACGCGGTTCTTGATGTGTACGAGGTTGAGCCTCTGCCGCAAGGACATCCGCTGATGGGGTTTGATAATGCAATTTTGATGCCTCATATGGGAGGGCCGACGATAGACCGCCGTTTGGTTGTCGTTCAAGCACTTATTACGGATATGAGGCGTTACCTGCAAGGCGAACCTTTGAAATGTGAAATAGATCGGGCTTATGCCGGTAAGATGTCCACGCATTAATACGACCATAGAAATGGAATGGGGGACGGCATGACTGCTGTCCCTCTATTTCTAAGTAATAACGGGGAGGAACAAAGGTGGAAATTTACAGTAAAGGGACGCTTGAAGACGCCCAGGATATTATTGATTTTGCAGATTACATATTCAGTAAGTCGACAGCACCGCATGATTTTGCTTCACTGATTCCGAAGCTGTATGGTGAAGGTCGGATGACGCAGCAGTACCACTACCTTGTGAAGGAAGATGGTAAAATTCGCGCGATGTTATGTGTTCTGCCGATTCATTTTAAAGTTGCGGATATAGAGCTTAAGGTTGGCTGTGTAGGTACGGTATCTGTCCATCCGCGGGCAAGGGGAAAAGGATATATGCAGAAGCTGCTCACATTCGCATTGGATGAGATGAAAGCAGAAGGCTATGACTACAGTCTCTTGGGCGGACAAAGACAGCGCTATGAATACTTTGGATATGAGCCAGCAGGGGTGAAGCTAGACTTTACACTGACCAGTGATAATGTCCGGCACAAGTATAGAGGACTGGATGCGGATCATATTACTTTCGAAGAACTAACAGAGGCTTCGGCTCTGTTGGATGATGTTTTTGATTTGTATCAAAAAGGGAAAGTGAGCGGTGCGAGGAACAAAGAGCAGTTCAGTGACCTGCTGCGGACGTGGAATGCCCAGCCTTATGTTATCCTTCATAACGGTATGTTTGCAGGCTATCTCAGCCTGTCCAAGGACAGCGGCATGATCTTTGAGATCGAGCTTACCGATACAGATCTCCTGCCTTCAGTTTCCAAATCGTTGATGGCTTACAAGGGCCTGCCAGATCTGCATTTCACGCTTCCTGCCTATGATAAGGACAAAATTAGACGACTCGGCAGCGTTTGCGATATGTACAAAGTTGGATATCAGCATAATTATAACATGTTCAAATATGCACCGGTTATAGAGGCGTATATGAAGTGTAAAGCGTTAGAGAGTAGGCTCCAAGACGGAAGGTTCGTATTACAGATAGAGAGTGGGGAAACCGTAGACATTCAAGTTCGGAGCGGAGAAGTCATAGTCGAACATATTGACGGAGAGAATTGTGATGTTCAAGCGGACGCTATTCTATCGGCGAGTGAAGCAACGGCTCTGTTATTCTCGCCGCTTAGTTCGTATGCCGGATTTTCAGCTGAGGACGAGAGCCAGCCGAACTGTCCGCAAGGTTGGTTTCCGCTCCCGTTATTTACACCGCCGCAGGATTGCTGCTGATAAGGATTTGAAATACAACGAAGAAGATATCCCGGAAGTAGATTTTTAAATCTCAGAAATAGAGATACCTCTCAAAAAAACGACAAGCAGGACACCCGAGGATTCATTGATATGCTCCCATCATAGTAGACAGTAGAAAAAACAAAAACTTCTACTTCTACCAAGATGGGAGTTTTTATGATGTCCAAAAGGAGTACACCCGGGAACTTGAAATTCTTTCGCTCGCTAAGGAAGTGAATTTCTTCCGTAGAGAAATAATAATTCAAGAAATTCGGGGCAAGAGCGATTGTAGGAACGATTCGTACTCGTAGCGTCTTTCAACAGACGAAACGGCATCTCAGGTCATTGAACTTTTAGGCCATCTCTTTTGATTTGCAGTCCAAACGATAATCACCAGGCGTCATGCCTTCGTACTTCTTGAACAGACGGATAATGCCAGCTTCACTGGCGTAGCCCAAGCGGGATGCGATTTCACGCACCGGCAGATCCGTAGATTCCAGCAATTCCTTGGCGATATTCAGCTTCAGCTTGGCTATGTAATCTTTAACGTTCTCCTGCTTGTACTTCTTGAACACATTGGAGATATACTGCGGTGTAACTTCAAACTCCTGGGACAGCATATTCAGATCCAGCCAGGTTTCACCGGCATGTTGATTAATGTATTCGGCAATCCGGTTAACAAGTTTCTCCGTTTTGCTTACGTTTTTATTTTCCGAGAGCACGGAGATTTTATCAATCGTTTCCATGAACCTGCGTTTGGCGACCTCCATAGAGGAGTGCTGAATCATCTCTTCAATGACATGTTCGTTGGTGGATGGAACTTCCCCTTTGGCTACCAGGAAGAAGTTCATTACCTTCATTAAAGTGGAGGCAACTTCATACAAAAGAAGTTTTGCCGCACCGACTCCGATATTTTTGGAAATGTTAACTTCAAAAATATTGTCCAGAAACTGTTTGGCCTGCTCATAATGACCACTCTTCAGTAAGTTGATGAGCTGATGCTCACTTTCCATGGAATAAAAATAATCAAAGCTCAGGTTTCCTAAATCCTCAAAGCTCATAGTCTCGTAATCATCCCGCAATTTGCTATGTTCCAGGGCTTTTTTAGCCTCATCAAAGCATTTGGGTATGTTTTTCAGCTCTGAATATGCCGTGCTCAAACCGACATTTAGATTCAAATGATAATGCCTGTACGTGAAGTGGATCAGCGCATTCGCCTGCTCTCTTGCGATGGACACTGCCTCAGCCGACTCAAAGTCATCCCTCAATTGGATCAGAAACATAGATTGGTTACGCCCCAAGTCCAGGAAATAACAAGTGAAATGCTTCTTCATAAGTTCACAGCTAACGTTTTCCGCTACGACACGTGCGAGGGAAAGATTTTTCTCGGATAAATTGGTATTGTCCATAAAGAACGGACTGTCCATGTCAATCTCCAATGAGCCGATCAGGTACATATTGGAAGTGAACTCGATACCGATGGACGATAACTGCTGAGCTACATCATCGTAGTTCGTCACCATACCCCGGATCAGATGCAGCAAATAATCACGCCGGACAATCGGAAGCTGTTTTTCGATAATTTCGTTCAGTTCCTTATCATTCTGAATCTGGTCAACAATCGTTTTTTTAATATTCTCATACTCATTTTTACCGCTTACCGAGGTTTGAGCATGAATTTGTATGAGCTCATTGATTTCCTTTAGCGGTTTGTAGCTTCTTTTCGCCAAGTAGCGGACAACGATAAGACCAGCCACTAAATAAATTAAGAAAATCGCTATAAAGTTCATCAAGTAGTTGAGATTTTCCTTAAAATACAGGCTCTTTGGCGTCGAAGCGATATACTTCCAGCCATTTTTCTCGGATACGATTTTATTTAAAATTTCATGACGGGACTCTGCCATTTTATCAAAGCTATCGAGCTTTTGGACATTTAGCGGTGGCACGTCCGGAGAGCTTAGAATTAGACGGTCCTTCTCGTCAAGCACATAAATGTTCGAGTTTGTGACCTGATGTACTTGATTAATTAATGAGAACATATTACTAGCATCCATTAAAAAAATAACTTGTCCTAGCGGCTCCGATTGGGCATTCATCGGAAAAGACTGGATGTAAGGAAGTACATCCACCATATTGCTCTCGTATTGATTCATTTTTTGAATAGGCATATATTCTTGAAAATGATAACCATGCAAATAATCTTCATTAAAGGTTTCATAATCCAAATCTACAAACTGATACATCAGGTCAAAAAATTTCTGGGCTTTCATTTTTATCGTTGGCGTTATGATTTCATCCGTGGAGTTGATGTAAACAAAATAGTCAAATAGAAAATCGCGGGGCTTTTGCTTGCTGGACATATCTTTCATCAGCTCAGCATAGCTGTAGGAAGGAACGCCTTTGGCCACCTGTTCGAGTTTGGAATTAAATACAATCGCGTTGCTCAGTTCTTTTATATAGGATATATCGTCTTCAATATCAGACTTGAGTTGGCCAAGTAAAGTAACTGTCGACAGCTCGGTCTGCATCGTGATTTGTTTATTTATTTTGGCGTAATAGACGAAGGCGCTGGAAAGGGTAAGAATTAGGATAGAGACATATGACAAGACGAAAATAACATAGACGCTGTTTTGTTTTTTTTGTTTTTTCTTGTTGTAAGGTAACAATAGCCCCACGTCCTAGTCTCGTCATTTTTAATAGAAGCCTTTTAAGCTTATCATTCAGTGAAAGCCTTTTCAATAATATTCAAGTAATTGTACTTGACAGGAATGTTCCATACAACTGAAGAATGAGATGAGATCATCCCACGGTTTGATTTATTTACCAAATCGAATGCTTTATAATTAGATCATCTGTAGGACAATGGACATATTAATTATCCTATGGACAATAAATTAGTTGTGAACAAGGGAGGCGTTGTCGATGATTCAATTTCCTAAACCGGATGTGGAGCAGTTCTTTCAAACGTATGTTATTCGTTCCTTCGGAGTCCATGCGGATGAGTCGCGTTTGGTGTTCAGCAGCAGCTTGAACGGCAAGTTTAACTTATGGGCTATCGATATGAATGGGGAGACATCATATCCTTATCCACTTACTTATAACGACCAGATTTGCAGCTTTATTAAGCTGGATCCAGAGGGACGTCATATTTTAACGGCATTTGACCGCGACGGGAATGAAAACTATCAGTTTCATGCGCTTCGCTGGAACGGCGGTGATCCTATGCCGTTGTTTGAAGGGGCCTCGCCAGAGGATAAGCACTACTTCGTTCATTTATCGGAAGATGGAAAACGGCTATATTACAGCACTTCCAAGGATAACCCTTCCTATATGAATTCATGCGTATATGACCTGGAAACGAAGCAGAATAAGCTCTTGATCGAAGGGCAGGATACGACAACCGAACTGGCTGCGGTAAGTCCTGACGAGAAAAGTGTTGTGTATAGCAAAATGTACGCCAATACATATTATTTAAGTTTTGTGAGTCGTGAAGGCGAGGAAGATCAGTGCTTGACTCCTTCACCGGAACAGGTTCATATTGCTGGGGATGTCATCTTCCTGGATAATGACACCCTGTTGTTCGCGACCAACTTTGACTCGGAATTCACTTATATTGCGAAGTATGATATTCCTAATAAAGAATTTAAGCCGCTCCGTCATATTGAGCGGGAGAGCGTCAGCCTGATGCGATATCATAAAGATTCGCGTACGGTCTATGTGGTCACTGAAAAGGGAGTCGAGGATAAGCTGTACGCTTATTCACTGGATAGTGGCGAATTGACGCCAATTCCGCTTCCATCTGATATCGTCGAGCAGCTTTCAGTGGCAAAATCGGGAAATCTGTATCTTCTGGCCCGCGGAGCGGTTAAGCCACATAACATCTACCGCTACCAAGAAGGAGCATGGAATATGCTCACCAGAAATGTCATGACCGGACTGACCGAAGAAGATTTGGTATCTCCTGATGTCATTACATACCAATCGTTTGACGGTATGGAAATTGAGGCGATGCTGTTCCGTGCCAAGGAGCAGCAAGCGAATGGTTATACGGTATTCTGGCCTCACGGCGGGCCTCAGGCGGCTGAACGGAAGCAGTTCCGCGCTATGTTCCAGTACATAATCGCACAGGGTTATAACATCTTCTGTCCGAATTTCCGCGGAAGCACCGGTTACGGAAGCTCTTTTGTGAAGCTGGTAGAGCAGGATTGGGGCGAGGGTCCGCGGAAGGATTGTCTGGCCGGCATGGACTGGTTGTTCGAGCAGGGGATATCAAGCCGTGAGAAGCTCTTCGTTATGGGCGGCAGCTATGGCGGATACATGACGCTACTGCTGGCAGGGCGTAACCCGGAATATTTCCGCGCTGCTATTGATATTGTTGGTGTCAGCAATTTGTTTACATTCTACAATTCTGTACCGGAACACTGGAAGCCAATTATGGAGCTATGGATCGGGGATCCGGAGCGGGACCGTGAACGGTTTATCAAGGATTCGCCGGTTACGTATCTGGATAACATGGTTAATCCAATGCTTATCATCCAGGGGGCTAATGATCCGCGGGTTGTAAAGGAAGAATCGGATCAGATCGTCGAAGCTCTTCGGGCCAAGGGCCGCGATGTGGAGTATCTTGTGTTCGAGGATGAAGGTCACGGAATTACGAAGAAAGCAAATGAGAAAATCGGGTATGCGCGTATGGTTGAGTTCCTTAACCGCTGTCAATAAGTCCTTAGTTAGATTCATTGACAAATTATTAACGGTAGGCCAAGAGATGTCATTTTCTCGGCCTGCCGTTTTATATTAGTACACAGTATCACTTTTTGCTCATAAGTTGATTTTTACGACAATACACTATGCTTAGAAGGTCTGAGCAAGATCCTGACAATCGGCTGTCCGGAATGAACGAAAGCGAAAAACTGAGGAGGAATAAGATGAAAACGCTCACAAACCTGGTGACTGGGAATGCAGACAATAGCAAGGACATGGGGCTGATCATATGCTCTGTTTGCGATGAGTTGATTGACACTTTGCCGACGGATGGTGTGAAGATCATTCATAGCCAGTGCGGTAGGGATGAGTGCAGGGGGACATGTCCTAAGGATTTGTGAGCGAAAGGAATGGTCTTTTATTAACAATTTTTTGGCTGGATCCGAAAGGGTCCAGTTTTTTTATGTGAAAGTCACCTTAAGGCAAGTCTCATTTATTTCTTAGGTTATTTAGCCGATATAAAAAATGAGTGTGCTCGATTAGTAGACCATCCTATCCTTATATTTGTTAAATCGAGGAATTCGTTGATATACTGAAGTAGCATCTGTCTATTCCTTTTGTTGTTCGGTCGAACAACAACAATACAGGGTTATAGATGTTTTTCTCATTTTTCCGCTTCGTTTGACTGCATTAATCGCTGGTGGTGTTAAGAATGATTCATCTCATTATGGCTATTCAAATATTAAGCTTCTTTTTTATTTTTCAATCCATTTCACGCTATTCATTTACAATCAAAGAAATAACAATTTGGTTAGTGATTTTTTTAATGATTGGATTTGTATCCACATATTTTATTGGAGTATGGGGAGCCGTTACGCTATTTTTCTGTTTTATTGGCATGTCCTACTTTAAAAATCATAAAACATTTACCGCTTTAGGTGTTTTTTACGGCGCATATGCGTTGGTCATGAATTCATTTCTAGGTTATCTTGCAGCAGATCCGATTACATGGTTCGTTGAATTTTTATTTAGACAATCATCAGCCAATATTGAGTATCTTCCTTATCTTTTGACAGCGATGGCACCGCCTATTATTAATGAAATCGGGCTTAGATTGGTACGTCGCTATTTTCCGCAGCTTAACAAAGATCTCATACAGGAATCCAGCAAAGTCATTCTTTTTCCGGTAATTGTTCTCTTAATTATTATTATCATTTCGGTATATCCGATTTTATCCATTGGCAATACAACCGGTGAATTTAGTTCCTTCCAAAGAACATTACTCTTAGGCATGTGGTTGCTATTTGTTATTGCTCTGCTGTACATGCAGTTTCAATACAATCATATTCAAAAAAGGGAAATTGAAAGATCTAAAAGTGAGCAATTGGTACAATTAAAAGATTACGCAGCACAGCTAGAGAAAATCTATGATGAATTCAGAGGTTTTCGTCATGACTATGCGAACATCCTATTAACTCTAGAGGACGGGATCTATAGGGAAGACTGGGATCAAGTGAAACAAGTTTATCAACAAACCGTTAAACCGACGAGGCAATTGATGCGTAAGAATGAATACAGCTTTGTTAAGCTGCGAAATCTACATGTCTTCGAGGTTAAAAGTATTTTGGCAGCAAAAATTTTAATGGCTCAACAAATGAAAATTGATGTGACGTTAGAAATTGAAGAACCCATTCATTCGATTCAGATGGAATTGATTTCGTTTACCCGGATTCTTTCCATTTTATTGGATAATGCGATTGAAGCAGCGGCTGAGACGGAAGATCCAAAGCTTTGGATTGTGTTATTGGAAGACCCAACAATTCAACTTATTAAAATTGAAAATAGTAGTAGAGAGAAAGTCAGTTTATGGCGATTGGAAGAACGCGGATATTCAACAAAAGGTAAGGGGCGCGGCTTAGGTTTATACAATGTACAACAAATGTTAAAACAAAATAAGTTTGCTTCACTTGAAACCGAAGTTCAATCTAACGTATTTTCACAAACGCTAATTATAAGAAAGACTGGAGTACGGTCATGAATATATTTATATTAGAGGATAACCTTATCCAGCAGCAACGTTTAGAACGAATTATTAAATCCTTGTCGTTAAAGCATCAGATTCATTATCGAAATATAATTTCGACGGCAAAACCGGATCATTTATTATCGCAAATTGAAAATGCGGCCAATCATCAATTGTATTTTCTAGATTTGGAGATCAAGAATGAAGAGCAAAAAGGATTGGCTGTCGCTAAGGAGATCAGAAAAAAAGATCCCTATGGCACGATTGTTATTGTCACCACCCATTCCGAGTTAGCGCCCAAAACCTTTGCATATCGTGTGGCTGCTTTAGATTTTATTGAAAAAGATTTGCGAGAAGAAGAATTTATTCAAAAAGTTGAAGAGTGTCTATTAATTGCCGATGAGCGCCGAACTATCCCAGTAAGCCCGGATCATTTTTGTTTCGAGAATAAATATACCAGCTTTCAAATTCCTTTTTCAGATATTCTTTATTTCGAGACCATAGAAATTGCACATAAAATACGTTTAATCACGAAATCTAAAGTCCTTGATTTTTATGCTGAATTAAATGAAATTGTCGATTATGATGAACGCCTCTTCCGCTGCCATCGAGCATTTGTCGTTAATTTAGCTAACATTCGATCGATTGATAAAAAGAATAGACTTATTTTGTTTGATGATGATGTGAGTTGTTCCGTTTCAAGAAGATTGCAGAAGGAAACGATTGAAAAGATGGAAGCTTTAAGGGGGAGTGAGTTTCTGAACTAAAGGTTTCTGAAAATGATGAAGTGCTAGAAGCTATTTCTTAAATGGCTGCTGGCACTTCTTTTTTATTTGGAAAGGGTCAAAAAAGAACCGTTTACGAAGGTTAAAGGACTGTTGGTGATATTGCTATCTATAATCGAGCGTAAAAGCCTTATCCTATGAATGTCAAATCCAAGCGGGAATAAGGAGCGAACAGAATAATGGATACCATGATCCAAATCAATCAATTATCAAAATCTTATAAAGGTACCGAAACGGTCTCAAATGTAACGATGCATATCGAAAAAGGTGAAATTTACGGTTTCTTAGGACCGAATGGTGCAGGGAAAACGACGATTATGAAAATGATTCTAAATTTGGTGAAGCCCACATCAGGTGAGATATTGGTGCTAAATCAACCGATATCACATACGTCTTATCAATATTTAAAAAACATCGGCAGTATCATAGAATACCCCGTTTTTTACGAACGTCTAACCGCAGCTGAAAACTTAAAGTTTCATTGTGAATACGCACAGTATCATGGCGAGAATCGGATTCAGGAAGTGTTAGGAATCGTTGGTTTACAAGGGGTGGGAGATAAAAAAATACATGAATTTTCATTAGGAATGAAACAGCGGTTAGGCATTGCCAGAGCCATAATTACAAAGCCGGAAATTTTGATTTTAGATGAGCCCATCAATGGTTTAGACCCTGTGGGAATTAAAGATATTCGGATGCTTTTACTGAAGCTAAAGAATGAGTACGGTATGACAATTTTAGTCTCCAGTCATATTGTTTCAGAGATGGAATCGATTGCGGATACGATCGGAATTATTAATCATGGAAAATTAATAAAGGAAGTTAAAATGTCGGAAATCAGAAAAGAAAGCAATTTAGAGGAGTATTTCCTAAATCTTATCGACGGAGGCAGACAACATGTTTAAACTTATGAGATTAGAATGGGAGAAAAACAATCTAGCAGGGTATTGTGCAAGAGCTGTGATTTGTATGATTATTATTTTTGGAATGGTAGCCGGAATGGCTTTATTGGCAAACGCTCAAAATGAACCTATGTTTTCAAATTTTACAGAATTCATGTCATTGGCTAATATCTTCGTTCGCATTACCTTTGTCGTTTTTTCAAGCATCATCATTTCGAGATTAGTGATTGACGAATATAGGAGCAAAACCATTCAATTGCTATTTACGTATCCCTTGCAACGCAAAAAAGTGATTCAAGCAAAGTTAATGATCGTTCTTAGCTTCTGTTTTTCTTGTGTAGTGATTTCCACATTAATCATTGAAGGATTGACAGTCGTATTGAATCCGACGCTTCATTTATTCGAAACACCCGTGTCGATGGGAGAAATGTTGGCTACCATTCCATCGATTTTAATCGCTTCAGCGATGACAGCTGGCTTAAGCCTTATTCCTTTGTATTTTGGTATGCGTAAAAAGTCTACTGCAACAACAATTACTAGTGCTGTAATCATAGGAACACTGCTTAATGCGATGGTTTCGGATGGAAGCGGCAGCTCTGTATCGATGTTTCAATTTATCGGCGTTCCTGCTATTTTTGGTTTGTTTGGTTTAGCCGTGGCTTATCTATCATATCGTAAAATTGATAGAATAGATCTTTAAGAGAGGTAGTCATGAAAACAAATAAATGGATTTGGTTATTAACGGTAATTGCTTTGGTAGGAGTACTTTACATTACTTCGCAAATTGGATCTAAAAAGTTGGAGATCACAGAACACCTCCCATCGGAAGAAGTTCAGAGCATCGAAATCATGAATGATTCATGGGATATTGAAGTGAAAGAATCGACAGACAATCAAGTTCATGTAGACATTAATGGTAAGCAGAAGGATAAGAAGAAAGTTCCTGTTTCAGTAACTCATCAAGATCATAAATTAATCATTCAACAAAATAAACAAATTGGCGGGGCGTTATCGGCCTTTACTTTTGAAAAAGAGGGAACCATCACGATTTTAGTGCCCAAAAATACAGTAGAACAAGTTACATTGATCAATAAAGAAGGAGATCTCGATATTCATACGTTAGCCACCCAAAAGCTAACCGTTAAAAATCAAGCGGGTAATGTGAAATTCAATCAAGTTGAAGCAGATTCAGGAGTTTTTAATCTAATTGTTGGAGACTTAACCGTAAACAATAGCTCATTTAGGAATTTAGACGTAGTTGCCAAGGCTAATGATCTTTATTTTAACAATACAATCAGCTCCGTTTGGAATGTTTTTTCTGAAAATGGTGAAATCGTTCTAAAGGGGATCGATGAAAAAGGTGAAATGAACGTTGAAACAAAAACGGGTGATATTCAAGTTGGTTATCAAAATGCACCATCCAGCTTGAAAGTAGCAGTAGAAAATACTAAAGGAGATACAACGGTTAACTTGGCGAATCTCTCAACTACAATGAATTCTGATGAGGAAGTAAATGGAACGATTGGCGCTGGAGAGTATCTATTGCATCTCAAAAGTCATTCAGGAAACATTGGTATTAAATAAGGTATGCTGCTCCGCATTGCCCCAATCAGCAGTTTTATGAGCCTGTTTATTATGCCAAGTCAACCAGTATCTCTATAGTCAATACATATTCATTCTGGTACTATTTTTATAATCTACCGGACACACTCCTACTCGGTTTTTAAACAGGCGGCTGAAATAATATTGATTCATATAGCCTACTTTGATCGCCAAATCACCGATTTTGATATTTTGCATGGAGTTATCCAATAATTCCTTCGCTTTCGAGATGCGAAGCTCAGTCAAATATTCCAGAAAAGATACTCCAACCTCTTTTTTCATTCGTTTACTCAAGTAATTGGAATTAATATGAAATAACTCCGCTACATGAGGTACGGCCAGTTCCGGATCATTGTAATGATAGTGGATATATTCTGTTATTTTCGCCATAATTGGCGAGAGATCACAGGAATTCGGGAGCGATTCCTGTGTCATCTCTTTCTTGAGCTTCGTAACTTCGTCAGGATGAAGACTGCACAAGTGATCGTGTAACTTAGCAAGTATTCGGTTTAGATCGCTCTTGGGTACCGGCTTCAGTAAGTAATCATAAGCATGCAATTGCAGGGCTCTTTGCGCATATTTAAAATCATCGTACCCACTAATGATCACCACGACCATGTCAGGATAACGACTCGTTACAAGTTGGACCAGATCAAGGCCATTCAAACCCGGCATGTTAATATCCGCTAGTAATACGTCTGGTGTAGATTGCTCGATTAGAGACAGCGCCTCAGCAGCATTCCTTGCTTCTCCTGATGGTTCAAAAGGCAGCCGACTCTCTTGGATATATTTCCGTAAGCCATTACGGATAATTTTCTCGTCATCCATGATTAGGACTTGCCACATGATTTGTTACCTCCAAGCGGTATATTTATCGTCATACAGGTTATACCTTGTCCACTACTGATCTGCAAACCGTAAAGCTCACCATAAGCAAGTTTGATGCGATGGCTGACACTATATAGACCGAATCCGATCTCTTCGTTTCTGTCTTTTTTTCCGTTCCGCAACGTCTCCTGAAGTGATGCCAGCCTGGATTTAGGAATGTCTACTCCGTTATTCTGGGCGGTGACGATCAGTTGATCCCCTTGTTTATATGCACGAATTGATATTTTACTTTTCTGGTTTGTCAGCGGCTTGATTCCGTGATAAATCGCATTTTCAACGAGTGGTTGAAGGATGAACCGAATGATCTGTTGTTGTTCCAAATGCTTGTCATAGCTCAATTCGTAATCCAGAATATCATCATACCGAACACATTGGATATTTAAGTAGCTCTCGACATGTTGAAATTCTTGTTCCAGTGTTACAAATTGACTGCCGCTGCTGAGCCCAAGCCGGAAATACGTGCTTAAGGATTCTACAATGTCCACCACATCATTTGCGTCATGACTTGCAGCCATCCATTGAATCGTATCCAGTGTGTTATACAGAAAATGGGGCTTAATCTGTTCGTGAATCATCTGCAGCTCCATTTCCTTCTTTTCTTGCTGGGATTGATACAGCTTAATGAGCATTTGATTGAAGCTGCGCCCTAACTCTCCAATCTCATCGCGTCGCTTATCGTTAGAACGCACGCTCCAGTCACCGTCTTCCACTTGTCTCATCAATTGACGCAGCGCCTGAATCGGCTTCGCTATGGAGGAGCCCAGCAATAGGACGAGAATCAAAAAGAAGATACCTACTACAGTTCCTACCATAAGAGCCGACCGCTGGGTCTTCGTCATACCTTGGGTAAGCTGGGATTTCGGCACTTGGAATATGAGCTTCCAGCCCGGAACACCGGCAATCGAAGCCGTAAAGGTAGCCATGTTAGCTCTGGAATCTTCCAGTTCTGGAAATTCCGAATTGACGATAAGCCACCCTCTGCCGTCATACACCAAAATGTCTTGGGCGATTTCTTTCATTTTACCGATAGGAACGGCGGCTGCGATGTAAGCTGTATCTTCATTTACTAGCGGTCCAATACGGTATAGAATAACGACAATCTCTGCTTTGTTGGCTCTAGAAACAATAACGTTACTTACAACGTAAGGAGCATCCGACGAAATCAGTTCTTTATAATAGTCTCGCGTTAATATAGAGAAAGACTTGCTATCCGACGTCCAAGAGTTTCCTTTGAGATCAACAATCCGAATGGACTCGTAGTCATGACCTCGTCGTTGCTCTAGCTTGCGACTTTCGCGTAACAGCTCTTCTCGAGTCCAGTGGTGATCAGAAGCAAGGGTGGCGAGCATTTCGACTTCTCCAATCCGCTGCTGAAACCAATAGGATATTTGTTCGCTCCGGGCATTGACGATTTGCTGTGTCAGTGATTCGTTGAGTGGGACGACCGTTCGTTCCATCTCTATGTATATGGAGCCTAACAACGCAAGGAATAGTAAGAGAAAGCATCCTCCGGCATATAATGTAATTTTTCGTTGTATTGAGTGCATGTCTTTATTACATCATGTTGCATTCCATCTTTAAATGAGAAGTATCACTTGTCCAAAATGTATAAATAAAATCCGAAATGTGCAAATACTTTTGGAGATGCATAGCCTATAATACACATTGTACCTTTTTTCACAATGTCAAAAATACTAGTACAATCAGTATCAGGGGAGGAACTATGAGAAAACACGCGGGTAGAGTATTGTCCATTATTATGGTGCTGGCACTTGTATTTACGATGGCCGCTTGCGGCTCGAAAGAAAACGCAAAGGAAGCATCGAATGGTACGACGACGGCCATTGGGGTAGGTAGTGGTAAGCACGGTGACATTAAAGTTGAGGTAACCTTTACGGATGAAAAAATTATGGATGTGAAGGTTCTGGAGCAGAAGGAAAATGAAGTTCTATCGGAGCCTGTATATACCCACTTGAAGGAAAATGTCATGCAGGCAAATAGTGCAGATGTAGATGTTATTAGCGGATCTAGTGTGACGAGCAAGGGGTATTTGGATGCAATTCAGGATGCGATTGTTAAATCGGGAATTGCGCTGGTGGCAGGCAGTGGAACAGCTGATGCGAAACAGACCGAAGAGTCGGAGCAAACATACGATGTCGTCGTGATCGGCGCGGGTGGTGCCGGCTTTAGTGCAGCGCTTGAAGCAGCAGAGGCCGGAAAAAGCGTAGTTATTCTGGAGAAGATGCCGACCGTTGGCGGTAACACATTGATCTCCGGTGGGGAGATGAATGCTCCTGACAACTGGGTTCAGCATGCACTTGGCATTACCGATGATAGCCCAGAATTATATTATCAGGATACGATGAAGGGTGGCGACAATCTAGGCCAGCCGGAAATCGTGAAGATTTTGTCCGAGCAAGCACTGGGTTCAGCCGAATGGTTACGTGACGAGGTAAAAGTGGAGTTTTTATCCGATCACCTCTTCCAGTTCGGGGGACATTCCCGCAAGCGTGCACTTATTCCTATCGGCCATACAGGAGCGGAATTGATTACGAAGCTCAAGACCAAGGCCGAAGAACTTGGAATTAAGATCAAGACGAACATGAAAGCTGAGAAACTACTAACGGATGAGAGCGGTAAAGTAGTTGGCGTTGATGCGAGTACAAATGGTCAAAAGGTGACCTTCCATGCGAACAAAGGCGTTATCATAGCGACCGGTGGATTTGGTTCTAATATTGAGATGCGTAAGAAATATAATCCTGAGTTGGATGAGAGCTATATGTCTACGGACACGCCAGGGACGACGGGTGACGGGATTGTTATGGCTCAAGCAGTTAACGCAGATATTACGAATATGGAGAATATTCAAACCTATCCGATCTGTGACCCTGTTACAGGTGTAATCTCACTTGTGGCCGATTCTCGGTTTGATGGTGCGATACTGATTAACCAAGGGGGAACACGGTTTGTAGAGGAATTGGAACGACGCGATGTCATATCTAAGGCTATTCTAGCACAAGAAGGGCGTTACGCTTACCAATTCTGGAATCAGGAAATCGCCGATATCGGCAAGACGATCGAAGTGCACCAAGATGAGTATGATCAATTAGTTAAAGAGGGAATGCTCTATAAGGCTGACACGATTGAAGATGCAGCTAATTTCTTCAAGGTAGATGTAGAAACATTGAAAGAGACTATAAGCAAAGTCAACGAGTATGCGAAGACAGGCAAGGATCTTGATTACAACCATCGTGGCGGTTTGGTATCGCTGGAAAAAGGCCCGTATTATATTCAAAAAGCGGTTCCGTCGGTCCATCATACAATGGGTGGATTGGTCATTGATACGAAAGCACATGTTCTGTCGACAGAAGGCACGGTTATTCCGGGACTGTACGCTGCTGGAGAAGTGACAGGCGTTGTTCATGGTGCGAACCGTCTGGGCGGAAATGCCATTTCTGATATTATTACTTACGGCCGGATTGCTGGTCAGGAAGTCGCAAAGTAGAGTGGTGAAA
The DNA here is from genome assembly GCF_900177425.1 of Paenibacillus uliginis N3/975. Taxonomy (NCBI): domain Bacteria; kingdom Bacillati; phylum Bacillota; class Bacilli; order Caryophanales; family Paenibacillaceae; genus Paenibacillus; species Paenibacillus uliginis. Next base: position 1,275,343 of record NZ_LT840184.1, read on the forward strand.
TCGTTATAAAGAGGGTAGATGAAAAAGGTGAGCTGATCGTTGAAACAAAAACTGGTGATATTCAAGTTGATTATCATACCGCACCAGCCAGCTTGGAAGTAGCAGTGCAAAATACCAAGGGAGATACAACCGTTAACTTAGCGAATCTCACAACTACGAAAAAAACAGACGAAGAAGTAAATGGAACCATTGGCGCCGGGGAAAATTCAATGCATATCAAAAGCTATTCGGGAAGCATCGGTATTAAATGATCAACCGGCTGTATAATAAAACGGCAGTTCTGCAGGCTTTCGCCAAAGCAGACTGCCGTTTATTATTGGCTCGTATCAGCTTGGTTTCTTGGTATACATAAGTCCGACTGTATGTGGACCGCAGTGACTGCTAATTACGCAGCCTGCAGTGGAAATACTGACTTGTCTTGCGCCTGTCTTTTCTTGAAGAGCTTTTTTAAGCATGAGTGCTTCCGATTCAGCCATAGTATGTACAACGACAATAAGGTCGTTATCCATATCTTGAACGCGATCCAGCGCATTACTCAACATCTGTTCCAAAGCTTTCTCTTTCTTGCCCCGAACTTTATAAGCAGGTATCATGCCGCCGTTAACAACCTTAATAACAGGTCTGATCTTCAGTAAACTTCCAATCACATTTTGCATGCCGGAGCAGCGTCCACCCTTATACAAATAATCAAGTGTATCAATGACAAATTCGCATTCCACTTGATCCGTATAGCTGTTCACCAGATCCACGATTTGCGGAATCGTAGAACCTTCTTTAGCAGCATGGACCGCTTTCATAACCAGAAGTCCGATCCCGCAGGACAGGTTGCGCGAATCAATCACGGTTACCCGGCCTGATGGCAGCTCTTCAGATGCGATGACGGCATTTTGATAAGTAGAGGACAGCTCTGATGAAAGGCTCAAGAATAATATGTCGTCTCCCTGCTCGATAAACGGAGAAAATGCAGCAATAAAATCAGAAGGCGACGGTGCAGCAGTCTTCGGCAGGCTACCTGTTTCTTCAACCTTGGCATATAGCTCTAAAGGTGTAATGTCCACTCCGTCCCTGAAAGAGTCTTCCCCAAACACAACATATAGCGGTACGATGCCGATGTCGTATTCTTCAATCCACGATGACGGTAAGTCACAGGTGCTGTCAGCGAATATTTTTATTTTACCAGACATGAACATCTCCCTTTAACTCTTTTAAATTCCTTTTATTATATCAAGGTTAGGTATGTTTTCAAAGGATAGAAATAGTCCCGTCCAAAAGTTCCAACAGTTCTGTACATTGCAGCGACCGGACCCGAACATCTTATATGAAAAAGCCCCGTTTAGAGGCAGATATCCTCATTACGGGGCTTAAGCTTATTCATCCTTCTATTGATTTGTCTTTGCTGCTTCCAAATAGGTTTTAATAAAAGCTAATGCATTGGTTTCTTTCTCGGATCCGCCACGAATTCCGGCTATCATTTCTGTTTTGGCTAAGGGCAGAGCTTCAGCGAGCGGGCTGTTCATGATATCCACCGCGTACACTTTCTCAGCAGTTTCTTCTTCCAGTTTGGTCTTTACTAGCATATCGGGGGTGACCAGTGACTTGAGCTCGCCCTCAAGTTCCGGTTCCAGACTTCGCGCAATGCCTTGATTGCCGACCCAGTTAAAGGCTGTCTTATCCATAATATACAAATCCGGACGCTCGGTAGTTAGCATAAGCATTGCTTTTTGGAGAAGGGCGACATCATTTGGTGAACCGGAGTCCATTGGAGGAACATACGTGATGTTAACCTGTACCCTTTTCCACTCTGGGAACTGTGCCAAAATGGCATCCTCAATCGGCTTGTAGTCCTGGCCACCGTCAGGGGTCATATAAGAGCCCAAAAACATGACGGATAGATCTACCGGCGGCAGTTTGGCGAGCCGTTCCTGCTCGGCTCGGTGGTTGAAAATACTAATGATTGCATAAATGATAATACCGAGGATAACGAGCCCGCCAAGTACATGGTATCTATAGTAGCGAAAGAAATGTTCCGTCTTCTCCGCAGTTCCTGCCATGCCTTTAAATTTTCCATATTTCTTGCGGCTTATTTCTTCCAGGGAATTGCGTTTTTCCTCATCTAAAATATAATTATATGCCCGTGTTACTTCTGTGAAACGTTCTTCTACTTCATCAGCCTTATCCGGATCCCGTCTTTGCTCGGAACGGGACTGTCGCATGAGCAGGGTATATCGGTCATCAAGTTCTTCTCTGGTTGCTGTTTCCGGAAGTCCCAGCTTCTCAAACGCTTCTTTCATCTGATCCATGAGTATGTCACCTCTTCATATACTGTGAGAGTTTCTTAGTTACCAGTATATAGTGTAACGGCCTCATGATACAAACGATTTAACATAGTACATAGATACTCAGTTCCTGATTTCTTTGTGCGATTACAAAACTATTTAAATAGGACCATTTTGGATTTTTTTTCTATTTAAATCTGACATGGAGTACAGTTTTTACTCAGACAAGCATATGAATAGACATTCCTTCTTTTGGAGCTGTTCATTATGCAGTCTATTATCAAGTATTTTATTATCATTATCGGAAGTGTTCTGATCGCCGCCGGGACGAACTTCTTCCTCGTTCCGTATAAGGTGCTGGATGGCGGGGTCATCGGCATTGCGCTGATCACCAATTATTTGTTCGATTTTCACATTGGCTTTGTTATTATACTGTGCAGCATCCCTATGTTCATGGCTGCTTGGCTATTAAACCGTGCCATCTTTTACAACAGTTTGACGGGAATGTTGATTTCCTCTTTTGTTATTGACCTGTTGTCCCCATTACAGCCTATTTTTCATCCATACTTAGATTGGGGAGCCATTCCCAGTGCTTCGGTCGGCGGTTTTTTGATCGGGACGGGGCTCGGCATCATGCTGCGATTTGAGACAAGCACGGGAGGAACAGATTTGCTCGCCCATTTTCTCGCCCGACGCATTCCCTTAAATGTGGGAGTCATTATTTTATTGATGGATGCCATCATTATCGGAATCGGCGGACTTCTTCTGTCTGGCAGTACGTTTGTTCTATCGATCTTCACGATCATTTCAGGTGGAATAGCTACAGGTCTATGCACAATGAAAAGATGGTCCAGAAAAAAATAAAAAAACCGCAGTGTGCGACATTCACAATAGGATGCGCTCTGCGGTTTTTTCATGTTCTTTATTATGATAAATGCATTATTTCAGATTTGCCTTAGCTTCATAGAAGGCGCGCATGTAAGCTTGAGCTTTCTCGGAGATCAGATTGTAGTCTCCCGCCTTGACGGCTTCTTTGGTTAAATCGGAACCAATGCCGACGGCAAAGGCGCCTGCTTGTACCCACTCAGCCAAATTAACCAAGCTTACACCGCCAGATGGCATAACATTAGCTTGTGGCAGAGGACCCCGCAGAGAAGGAATTACCGATGGAGAGAAGAGGTTGCCCGGGAACAGCTTGACCACATCAACACCAAGCTCCAGCGCAGCTAAAATATCGTTTACGGTGAAAGTTCCCGGCATTACCGGAACCCGATATCGGTTACAGAGAATAATGGTCTCCTTATCTAAGCCTGGAGAAACAATAAATTCAGCGCCAGCCAGAATGGCAAGTCTTGCCGTCTCGGAATCGAGAACCGTACCGGCTCCGATAATGGCGTAATTGTCCGCACTCGGGTCGGCTGATGAGTACTTTTTGGATAACGCTGTAATGGCTTCCATGGCAAATGGCACCGTCAGCGTGATTTCCATAATCTTAATTCCGCCTTCGATGGCCTTTTCCGCCATTCTGACGACCTCTTCCGGCGAATCGCCGCGAAGAACCGCAATAACACCAGCCTCATGGATTTGTTGGATAAGCTTCATTTTTTTCATTCTGTTCACTCCTAGTCTAATTGTCTACATCTGTGTCTGCTCCTTACAAAACTATCGCTCAATATGCTCTGTGTTTCCGCGTCGAAGCTCGACTTCTTCCCAGGTTGGAAGTGCTTCCCAATCGCCGGGTGCTTGGATGACAAGAGAGCCTGTTAATCCGCCTAAACGGATGGATTCCTCGAGAGAATAGCCTTTGGAAAGTCCCGCGAGAAAACCGGCACAAAATCCATCGCCTGCCCCAATGGTATCTACAACCTCATCCACCTTGTCAAATGGAACCGAATGGACATCGCCTTCTCGAACGATAATATTGTTACCGTGAAAGCTTTTAACAACGGTTACAGCTTTAAGCTGACGGAGATTTTGGAGTATCTTATCATCGTCATCCGTCTGATACAAGAGTTTGCATTCATCGTGGCCCGGAAGGAAATAATCACACGATTGTGCCAGCTCCAGCAGAACGGGACGGGCTTGTTCGATATTCCAGAGCTTCAGGCGGAGATTGGGATCAAAGCTGATCTGCACATCATTCTCCTTACACAGGGAGATCACGTGACGAATGGTATCGAGACAGCTTTGGCTCAGGGCAGCCGTAATCCCTGTGAAATGAACGATTCGTGCCTGGGCAATATAAGCAGCATCGACTTGATCAGGAGTCAGCCTGCTTGCTGCAGAGCCTGCACGGTAATAATAAACGGATGATTTTCCTCTGACGGACTCTCGTAACATCAGGCCTGTCGGAGCATTACCAGTATATCGAACCCTGGATACATCTACGCCCTCCCCACGAAGCGTTTTCACAATTCCTTGTGCAATCGGATCTTGTCCCAGTTGTCCGAACCATCCTACTGGACAGCCTAATCTTGCAAGGCCAATGGCTAGATTGCTCTCTGCTCCGCCGAATGATTGGGCCATGGTACCGCCTTGTCCAATCCCCCGAGGGCCTTCTGGATATAATAGTCCCATGGACTCTCCGAAAGTGATGACATCATAGGGACGTTGTGTTTCAGTGGTCATAAACAGGCTGCCTCCTCATACTTACTTATGTATAATTATCACTTTACCTCGCGGTAGTGGATAACTCAATGAAAAAAAGCGCTTTCGGATAAAAGATAATTTAATGACACTGTCTCTAACTTAATATAGGAAAGAATGACTTGTTTTAGAAAATAACTTTTACGAATAATTTATTGGTAGACATACTGCATCAACTGATAAGTGAAGTTAATCCTTTACTGCAGCAAAAAAAGAAAATTAGGGACAGTTATAATTGCCATTTGTGGGGAATAGGATATTTTTGTGTACCGAATTGGGTCATCCATTTGGACAGCAGACAGTCCATTGCAAAAGGAGCCGGTGGCAGCCGGCTCCGGTGACAACAGCCAGCGGGGCGGGGCGGATTATGGTTAAAGTGCTTCAATCAGCCGATAAGAAATAGGATCATTCAAGAAGGGAAGGACCTATTTCTTATTATGGAAAGCAAGCATCGATACAACCAAGGTGGCGAACGAAATCATCAAAGTTAACGCTTCATTCACGCCCATACTTTCACCTCCTTTTCTTCCGCCCCCTTGTCAGCTGGTATTGTAATATATAATATGCCAAATGCTTACATAAAAAGAACTAATTATAGGAAGCGCTTTCACGATTTATTCATAAATATTTGAAAATATCGTCAAATTGAGCAGTTATTTAAAAATTTAAAACAGCTGTAAACGTAGAAGCTTGTATCTATCAACGGGACAGGTGTCTTTTTCGTGTGATATTATAGATGTCACTGATATTGATAGGAAGGCAGGCATGAGCATCACATGAACACAAGATCAGGCAAGTTGTTTGAACAAATGAAGGACCAGGTACTGAACATTATCTTGGAGAGCGGATTAAAACCTCATGACCCGTTACCCTCTGAGGGAGAGCTTGCGGATCGCTTTGGAGTCAGTCGAATGACCGGGAAGCTGGCACTTCAAGCGTTGCAGGAGGAAGGAATCGTGTATCGTCTTCCGAGAAGAGGAACCTTTCTGGCGGATGTGGAACTGGAAGAGTTGAGACAATCGGCAGGTATGAAACTGGCGTATGACTCCAAGCATCCCCGGCGTACCGGTCATTATATTGCTCTGATTGTACCTTCGATCGATGATTATGTCGGTAGCATCATAACTTCTGTCGAACTGGCAGCAAAAGAACAGGGGTTCGAAGTAGTTATCAAAGTTACGGGAGATGAAGCGGCTGAGGCTAAGGCTGTCCGAAGTCTTTCCCGCCAGTCCGATATAACCGGCATCCTGCTGTTTCCGGTCGATCGAAAAATATGCGGCGATCATCTTCTCCGTCTGAAGCTTCAGAAATATCCGATCGTTATTCTGGACCGCCAATTCAATGAAATTGGCTTTGATAGTGTAAGCCACGACCATTACCGCGGTGCCTATGATATGACTTCACATCTGCTGCGTATCGGTCACCGGGAAATCGGGTTTATTACGAGTCATATGAACAAGGTTAGAAGTCGGGAGGAGCGCTATCAAGGATACATAGACGCTCTGCTGGAATGGAAAGTGGAGATACATGCAGATCGGATGCTTTTTATGGAAGTCAATGAGACAGGACTAACGGGAGTAACAGCCAAGCAGACCGCTATTCAAACGTTTCTTAACACAGACTGTAAGCTTACAGCTGTATTTTGCTCGGATGATTTTCTTGCGATGTCCACGTTGAATGCCGCGCTGAGTCTTGGATTCAAACTGCCCGAACGGCTGTCGATTGCCGGATTCTCTAACCATAGCGTGCTGCAGTATGCTCAGTTACGAATGACCACTGTCGGCCAGCCAATGAATGATTTTGGCAGCTCAGCCGTCCGCTTGGTTATGGATCGTTTGGATAATCCGGATGGTGATCCAGTAACCATTAGGCTAAAAACAGAATTAATGACGAGTGATTCCACCATGTCTGTAATTTGATAAGTAATCTCTATAAATCAATTTGTAATAATGTCCATTTGTTAACCCTTTTTCCTAGTGAATCAGCTATGATAGAAATATTAACACTAGGGATATAAGAAGGGAATTTTATATATATGAAAAAATTACTGGGCTCATTTATTGCCGCTGCTTTAATTTCATCGGTCATTCACATATCAGATAGCTCATCTTCTGCATCTGCTGCATCTTCTGCCGTATTGTCGCTTCGGACTGATGAGCAGATCGTTGAGCTGGATACAGATCCTGTAATTAAGAATGGAAACCCTTTCCTACCGGTCTATATGCTAAGAGAATGGTCGGGAATGAAGCTAAAATGGGATCAGAAGAGCAGAAGCGTAACGGTCTGGTCAGATGGCGAACAGTATGTAATGAAGAACGGAAGCAGGACAGTAGTCAACGGAGAAAAGAAAATTACCCTCGACACAGCTGTTTATATTGTTCATGGTCGAGCTATGATTCCAGCCTCGCTGCTGGAGCAGATAACGGGTGCTGAAGTGGAATGGGACAAGGATCTTCAAGCGATTATGGTGAAGTCTAATGGAAAAAGGCCGATTGCAGTGGCGGACAATCGGCCCGATGTAAAGCTTTTTGGGATGGATGAGAAGGACGGTGTTTTTGAAGGGCTTGTATTGGAAGCAGCAGGTAAACGTCATAAGTATAACTGGGAGACACCGTTAAGTTGGAAGGATGTACCCCAGATGACGGTGCAGGACCTGAATAAAGATGGTAAATCAGAAGTTGTGGTTATCCTGAATCAAGGCTCGGGAACCGGGCTGCATGTGCAGGAAATTCATGTGGTCAATCCTGTAAACTTCAAGGAGATACCTGTCGAGTCTCTGGAAGATACGATTAAGAAACGGGTTTCAACCCAGCTGAAAAAAGATGGCGACATGCTTCATGTGACTGTTGATATTAAAGGCTCGCAGAACAATGTGAACATGCATATTCCGGATTTTGATTATGTTGATCAGACCGAGATGGGATTCGGCGCTGTGATGTACTATGCTGTTGAGAATAACAAGCTGGTACTACGTACAGGAGGTAACGTTTCAATTAGTGCATTTATCGGCGATTTAGAAATCACCTATGGTCTCAATAATGGACAATATGTAGCAGAAAAGGTACAGTTTATTCCGTTTGAGGAATACAAACAGTACATACAAGAGCAATAAATTGTAAGCGGATAGAAAGAGCTGTCCTTCGGATTCTTAGTCTTCATACGGACAGCTCTTTGTACAATTTGTCGAGCCTTTGAGAGACATCGGGATTAAGAAAATTTATTTTTTTTCGATAAACGGTTCATAACCCTTTGCTCTAATCGCTGTAACCAGCTCTAATCGCTGTAACCAGCTCTGGGCTCATGCCGAAATTTGATGTTTCATTCGTTTTGTAATTCACGCTAATATTGAAATTTTGTTCTTTATTTCCGATCACAGTTCCTTCCAATATGACTTCGTCAGCTATATATGATGGAAGCATCTTTGATTTCGTTATTTCGACATCCAGCTCATACTTATCTTTTAAATGCTTGATGGCGGTACCTTTGGCTTGATCAATGATTTCTTGGTCTTTAGCGTTTTTAGCGATATTTTTACTGATAATTTGTTGGCATTCTCCCAGCAGAAAAATGATGACCATGAAAAAAAGTAGGTTCATGATTGTTCTGGACTTTATTTTAATTATAACCAGCTCCTTGTCCTTATTGTTGTAAAAAGTGTAGCAATTTGACCCAGAGGTATATTCGTTGAAAAAGACAAACAAGAAAGAAGATGAGCCCAAACGAGTTAAGGAGTCATCTTCTGACAGTGCAATTTTTCTTTGTTCTTTTTATATCATTCATCTATTGATTTATGTTTTCTTTATTTCATATAGGTTAGTCACGATATGCCGTCTACTTGCCTCATGTGTTGAACGTATCGAACCAGTTCCAATTTTTGCTGTTCGATCTCATAGATCCTACGTGACATATCTTCAAAAAAAGTTTCGATCTGGTTCCTGACCACATTCGCTGAATGTCCCTTCCAATCGTGCAGTCGGTCGTATAGTGTTCTGGCTTCCTGTACATCTGTACGCATGCTTGCAAGTAGACCTGACAATTCTCGTTCCGCCTGCAGCAGGTCGTTCAGTTCTAGAAGAATTTCCCCGTTCAAATCTGACTCCTCCCCCGATTGTTATATATACTCTGTTATCTGCCGCAATCAGCTATTGTCTGTCTGTTCGAACAAGTCTGCTTTATGATTGATATAGTGTAATATCTCATTCGTATGCTGGAGATGCGACTGACTCATGGAGACAATAGAGGTATCAAGTTGCTGAACGATCGGCTGCAGACGGCGGCTATGGCTAGAATACATATATCTGGAGAGACTCTGCCGGATTCCTTCCAATTCAGCGTGACACTGCTGGGCATTTAACTTCCACCGTTCTGCGACACTACGAAGCTCTGCTGGCGTAACCTGGATTGTTCCTGCGGATGCTGATCCTGCAGCTGCGGATACAGATGCTCCAGCGGCAAGAGACATTTTTTGAAAAGCAGTCAATGCACTTCCAACTCCGCTAATCATATCCTTCACCTCATCGAAGAGGTTGAAGGAAGAAGGGATTCGTGGTGAATCCACGGGTTCGCCAGTTTTTCCATCAAATACTGGATTGGAAATATATCCATCTTTAAAGTTGTAGCGATCAAGATGATGATAGTTGGGTCCGTCCAAGGTGTTGTAGGCTTTTTCTTTAATACCGACACCATCGTTAGCATCTTTATAGTTGGAGTCAATATAATAGGTCGAACCTACATGGCCTTCATAACCGCCAAATTCACCACTAGCAATAATGTCTCCGGGATGAGCGAAATTGATAATCTGGGAGTCAAAATGACCCTCTTCCGCTTTTCTTCTAGCGTCTGGGGTCAGACTACCCACAACCGAAGGTGCACTGAAGGTAACGGCATTCATTCCTGTATAGGCCGATGCATATTGAGCATTTGCTCCTCCCAAAGAGTGGCCGGTCAAGGTGAAGTTAAGGTGCTCGTATTTGCTCTGCATTTCTTTAGCGTAATCCTCGGCTTGATAGAGCTGATTTGTTCCTGGGAACTGGAAGAATTTATCTACTTCTTTTGAAGCTTCGCCCATCCAGTTATTAAGTTGGGTTATACCTACGGCATCTTCAAATTTAGTAACCTGTTCATCCCAAGGAAGCTTAATTTCTGTCTTTCTGTTTATTTCACCAAGACCGATATCGATATCGTTTAAAAAATCAGGCCCGGAGCGACTAAGCTCTGCGTCTCCTTCTGTTCCTCTAAAAGCTATTACTGCCTGATTTGTTTCATGATTTACGAAAGTAACCGCATCAAATCCGGAAAATGCTTTGCTTTCAGTATCTTCTAATACCTTCCATCCTGGAAGTTCTTCAAGTTCTTGATCCTTTTCTAGATCATCATAGGCTGAGCTGGACATTAATTTGTACGTCTCATCATCGATTCTGGACGATGTAGTCAAGTTACGTACCTCCAGAAATTATTTTTTTTTGATAAACGGTTCATAACCTTTGTCTCTTATCGCTTTAACGAGGTCTGGGCTCATAGCGAAATTTGATGTTTTATTCGTTTTGTAATTGACAGTAATATTGAAATATTGATCTTTACTTCCGATTACGTTTCCTTTCAATCTGACTTCGTCGGCTATATATGCTGGAAGTATTTTTTCCTCCGTAATTTCAACATCTAGCTCATACTTATCTTTTAAATGCTTGATGGCGGTAGCTTTGGCTTGATCAATGATTTCGGCCTCTTCTCTATTACCATTATTAGCGTTATTGTTTTTGTCCATTTGTTGACATCCTCCAAGCAATATAATAATAACGAGAAAACCAAGTAGCGCTATTAATGATCGAGATCTAGCTTTAATAACGTTCAACCCCTTCGAAGTTTGCTGAAAAAACAAACAAGATTGTGGTACCCCTAAAATTTATTTTTTTCGATAAACGGTTCGTAACCCTTGCCTCTTATCGTTGTAACCAGCTCCGGGCTCATGCCGAAATAAAATACTTCGTTTTTTTCGTAATTCACACTAATACCGAAATTTTGTTTTTTACTTCCGATCACATGTCCTTCCAATATGACTTCGCGCCAGCTATATATGATGGAAGCATCTTTGATTGCGTTATCTCGACATCCAGCTCATACTTATTTTTTAAATGTTTGATGGCTGTAGCCTTGGCTTGATCAATGATTTTTTCCTCATTGCTGCTATTTTTGGTCGAGGTCTTGTTAGCTATGGATTGGTATCCTCCAAGCAATAATACGATTACGAATAAGCCAAGAAATATATTTATGGATCGAGATCTGGCTGTAATCATGATCAACCCCTTCGAGGTAACCTGACTTAGGTTATGATAAATAAAAATCCAATAATTGGATGTGTTCAACCTTGAATTCTACAATCTGAAATTGTTTATTTCTATAGGAATAGATGCTCAAATAAATACAGGACTCAAGCGGGGACTTCCTTTTTTAGGTTATTTTTACAACTTTGGACTCATGACAAAATACTCAGTTTCTTTTTTCTCTGTTTTTTACGTGTTAGTTGTATTTATGTGTAAGGATCAAATCCATTGGCTAGGATTGTCTTTTCAAGCTCTGAAGGGTAAAACAATAAATAAAATAAAGAAGCCTCACGCTGTCTTTCGATCATCACGAGGCTTCTTCATCTTTAATTTGCTCTACTTGGGCACGTTTCCTTTTGGATGTTCTTTTTATCTTTAAGAGTAGGGGTTTACGGTAGTAACACAATAACAGACGGAATATAAAATAAACTACGACAGAGGATACAAGACTATTTACAATAGATCCGATTAGGAAGTTTAAGCCCATATCGCCGAGTTTGCTAAAATAATCGGCTAGGACGGAATACTTTCTATCCGGAACAGGTATATGGATTACATCTTGGAGTTTGATAGGTGTCGTAGAAGAGAAGAGATGGCTGACCAGGACTCCGATTTTATAATTAATGAAAAAAAGCAGAGGCCAGAGCAATTGGCCGATGGATGCGGCAATTACAGCGGCTGCCATATTGCCCCGAACCATCCGGCTAAATGCCATGGCAATTAATATATCGATCCCAAAGGTAGGGTACCAGCAAGGAAAAAAACCGGAAGAAAAACCGATAGCAATTTGATGGTCGCTGTTTTTCATACGAAGCAGCGATAAAAAGTAATATTTAAGTGTTCTCAAGAATTTTCGAAGCAATTGAAGTTTCCTCCAGAAGTTGCAGAATGGCAGGCATGGATCATTGCATGATGAAGTGGCTATACAGAACGCAGACAGAAGAAGGGGCCGTGTTGAACGCGGCCCCTTCATTAAATATTGCCTTATTTATAGTATACAGGATCGTTAAAACAAAAGATATGTGACACAGATATTACTTTGACACGCATAGTTATATGTGTTAAGTTGTACTCATCCCAATATGAGGGAGGAAAACAGATGATTGAGTCATTACATAACAGCGACCTGGTTCGCGGTAATATTGATACGTTTATATTGAGGGTGTTAAAAGACGGAGATAATTACGGTTACCAGATTATTAAGGAAATATCTTTACGCGGCAACAATCGCTTTGAGCTGAAGGAGCCCACCTTGTATTCAAGTCTAAGAAGATTGGAGAAGCAGGGTTTCATTACTTCCTATTGGGGAGAAGAGACGCAAGGAGGACGGCGCAAATATTATACGTTAACGGCGGAGGGGCAGGACAGATTCACTCAGAATTGGGAAGAGTGGAAGGCAGCGAGGGAAATTATTGACGTCCTGATTGGTTATGGAAAGGAGCAGTAAATGATGACAAGCAGAAATGATTTAGAAATTTTTGTTGACCGTTTATTTGCGAATCATAGAAAGACCAGAGCCGTATTAGATCTCCGAAACGAAGTTCTTAGTAATTTGGAGGCTAAAGTAACGGATTATATGGACAACGGAATGGAGTATCAGCATGCTGTTTGTCTCGCCATAGAGGATATTGAAGCGATTGATAATTTAATTGATGACAACCAGAAGATATATATTAACCATTTCCGGTATGACATGACGCAGAATGTGCTCTTATACACGTTGATTGCCTGGATTCTAACCATTCCGCTACGGCTTATGCCGATGGGCATGATGGCTAATAACTTGCTTATTTTACTGATCGTACTATCAGGGATATTCTTCTTTCTGTCCCGCAGTAAAAAGGATGAGCAACGGACGGCTATGATCAATACGGTGAGAGTAAAGAGATTGAGTCGTGTAGTGTGGATTATTTGGGGAATATATGCTGCCGTAATTACGGCTTATACGCTGATGACTCGATTTGGCAGTGATTTATGGTTCGGACGAAGTATCCGGATTGATGGCCCTTATGCTTTTTACGTTATCGTATTGGAGATTGTCATCCCACTGATCACTGTAATCATCCCACTGCTGTTTCACAAGGCGGACCGACTTATTCAAAAGTATGAGGTGAGTGAATGATGAGTAAGAAAAACATATGGATTCTTATTCTGCTCATTATTGGAATCGGAGGCATCATTGCCATTGAAGGGTATGCCAAGCCGAAAGCAAGAGAGCAGGCAGCACAGTATGAAGCGGAACAAAAAAGTCCTTATACTCACGATATATCGCGCTCTTTGAAGTTTAGAAGCAAATACATGGGTAACGCCGGGAATATTATTAATCTCAACAACTCTCTCCCGTATAGCGATATGAACAACACATTCCAGCTGTATCCTGATGAATTGACTGCGGAATTGAAATATAAAGTTTTATCGGCTGAGCTTGAAACTGCGAAGCTACAGGAAATGCTCTTATATGTTGCTACTGCGAATTTTGTAATGATTGATAACTTGCAGGCACTGCGCTTGACGTTCGAAGATGCCGTCTTTACGATTCAGAGAAAGACAGTCGAGGAATGGTATGGTGGAGAGGGAAGTCTGGTTTTATTGCAAAATAAACAGAACTGGCGTGAGCTCGTTCAAGACAAAATGAAGGATCGAGAGTTCACTCAAAAGTTTAATGATCAATTGGTGAAACGCGAAGCAGTTCAATAACGTTGAGTAAGGTGATGTAAGCTTCGGGGTTGGAAAAACGGCTCGCAAGGGTTTCAATTGCGAGCCGTTTTTCTTTACTATTGTGTTGTCCCGCCCGCTCTTACACTGCGGCCATACTTGAGGGTGAGTGCCACACCGAATAGCATACCGATAAACGACATGACGGAGACGGATAAGTACAGCGTTTGTCCGCCAAAGGCGTTATAGATAGCTCCTCCTGCATACGATGCAATGATGCCAGAAACCCCAAAGAACAGGAGAGCCAGAACGGTCTGGCCTGTTGCACGCCACTCCTCGGGAACGATCCGGTACAGATACTGGATTGCGGCCGAGTAGAAGATTGGAAAAGTGAACAGCTGCAGAACCTGCAGGTAGGCGAGTACATAAGGATCTGTAACCCATGCCGATATGAAAAACCGCAGAAAATAAAAGGCACCAGCTATCGTAATGATGATAAGTTCTTTTCCTTTCCGAAGCCACCAGAAGCTTAGGGCAAAAATCGCAATTTCGCTCCCAGCAGCGATAAACCAGGCTTGCCCGACTAGCTCTGGACTTCCTCCCAGCTCCTTGATATAAACACCGAGGAACGTGTCATTCATTCGTGCAGGAACGGAGCTGATGAAGACAAGCACGAGGAACAGCAAGGTCTCTTTGTTGCTCAGAAATTTTTTCAGACTGCTAAGAGAAACCGGCTTTCCTGTTACCGGAGCATCGGGCATTCCTATAATGATGATAAAGCTGATAAGTCCGATTCCAGCGAACAGATAGGCAAGACTGTGGGCACCCATATAGGACATGAAATAGCCAGAACATAGCGCCATGACGCCATAGCCGAGTGCACCATATGTACGAATGGAGCCGTAGCTGATTCCGGCAGCCTCCGATACGCGAAAGTTCAAACTTTCTGTTAAGGGATCAATCGGCATCAGGAAAAAATATAACAGCATGGCGAATATAATGAGTATGGAATAGCTGCTTGATGCATATAGCAAGTATCCGATTATGCTGGAGCAAATAAGCAGTAGAAGGAGAACCTTCCGGACCGTTTTGGTCCGGTCACTGATCATCCCCCATAATGGCTGGGCAAATATCGTTATAATACCGCCGCTGCCTACGATAAATCCAATTTGCGCTGGGTTCAATCCTTGCTCAGCTAGATATACGGGTAGAAAGGGAATGAAAATCGCCAGCAGTGCAAAGTATAAGAAGTTGAATGCTCGTAATGATGTGGTTGCTTTCATAAAATGTCCATTACCTCACTTGTTAGATTTGGAGGGGATTTATCCGTTGGCTTTTTCAAAAGTGATTAATATGTCTGCATATGACATGATAACATGGTTTTAGATTTCTATGCAGATTATCACTCCACATCTCGGCAAATGTCCAGTAATACACTAAAATCGCAACATTTTCGCTATGAAAGGTTTTCGTTTTCGAAAAAATTGTTAGAATAGGAATAGCAGGATCTCAAGAATAAGAAAGATATCATTCGATTTAAAGAGAGGAATTTTAAACCTATGATTATTAAACCTAGAACACGCGGTTTTATTTGTACGACCGCCCATCCGGAAGGCTGCGCTCGTCAGGTGCTGGAGCAGGTGGAGTATATTAAGTCCAAACCTGAGATTAAAGGTCCTCGCAATGTTCTCGTCATTGGTGCTTCAACGGGGTACGGTCTTTCAGCGCGTATCGCTGCGGCATTTGGGGCGCACGCCAACACGGTTGGGGTGTATCGTCCGAGCCAGGCAACCGAGAAGAGAACAGCATCAGCCGGATGGTACAATTCAGCTGCGTTTGAGAAAGCGGCGAGGGAAGCCAACCTTAAATCATTCAGTGTAACCGGAGACGCGTTCTCCGATGAGACAAAACAAAGAGTGATCGAGCTGATCCGAAGTGAACTGGGTCATGTGGATCTGGTCGTGTACAGTGTGGCATCGGCTCGACGCACAAATCCGAAGACTGGAGAAGCTGTAAACTCTGTTCTTAAACCTATTGGAGCGACGTATACGAACAAAACGGTCAATTTCCATACTGGGGAAGTAAGTGAAATAACGATCGAGCCGGCAACGGAGCAGGAAGTTCGTGACACGGTTGAGGTTATGGGAGGCGAGGATTGGGAAATGTGGATCCATCAGCTTCGCGAAGCTGGTGTGTTGACAGATAACGTCAAAACGATTGCATACTCCTATATCGGATCGGATATCACACAAGCCGTTTACCGGGATGGCTCAATCGGACAGGCGAAGGATCATCTGGAGGCGACAGCTCAGAAATTGAATGAGGAGCTCTCAGACGGTGGAGGCCGAGCATTCGTATCAGTCAGCAAAGCACTGGTAACGCAGTCCAGTTCAGCGATTCCTGTTGTTCCTCTCTATGTGTCTGCCCTTTATAAGGTCATGAAAGAGAAAGGGCTTCATGAAGGCTGCATCGAACAGACCTACCGGTTGTTTACAGAGCGTTTGTACTCCGGTCAAGAAACCCCGGTCGATGGGAAGGGCCGCATCCGTATTGATGACTGGGAGCTCCGCCCGGATGTGCAGGAAGAAGTGATCAAGTTGTGGGACCAGGTGAGCAGCGAGAACATTCATGAGCTTACGGATCTTGAAGGATACCGTCGCGAGTTCTTCCAGTTGTTTGGTTTTGAAACCGAAGGCGTGGATTATGACGCGGATGTGAATCCGGTTGTGGACATACCTGAAGCACGATAAGCTATTCACAACAGCAGCAAGTTATAAGGCGAGGAGATCCCGAATGATGCGGGATCTTCTCGTTTTTTTTGTATCGCCAACTTTATTCGGGCAGATAAATAAGTTTCGAGAATTTTAAAATCAATAATGTGTTATATGGTTGACGATCTATCCGAGCCGGATTATTATTATCGTGACTGGAGTAAATAGGTTGATGAATTTAGAAAAGAACAATTTTGATCATGAAATATGCTCGTTATACGCCAGATATTGACGTTATATGAGGAGCATTAATCCAATGAAGAAAATAAATAGGGGCGTTTCAATGAAAAAGCACGACCAGGATTTTATGAGACAGCAAAACAAAATAACCGTCTATGAGTTGATTAAGAACGACAGTCCGATATCCAGAGCCTCCATAGCAAAGAAGACAGGAATGAGCCCGACAACAGTCAGCCGGATCGTTGGAGAACTGACGAATCAAGGATATGTTGCGGAATTTGAGCAGATATCTTCTGGACTAGGACGTAAAGCAACAATGCTAGGACTGAAGGGAAATTCTGTTTTGTCCGTTGGAGTGGAGATCGATAAGCACCGGATCAGTCTTGGTGTTGTGGATGTAAATGGCGCCGTAATGGTCTCCAAAGTTCATCACCGGATACCCGAAGAGAGTGTAGAGATGACGCTCTCCACTATTGTCCGTATGCTGCAGGAGACAGTAGAGTCGGAAGGTCTTGATTCCTCCCGTATCGCCGGGATTGGGGTAGGTCTTCCCGGAATCGTTGATAACGAGAATGGCCAAGTGGTTTTCTCTGTACAATTGGGTTGGAGAAACGTTGATATCGCACAACGATTGAAAGCGTTAACAGGATATGAGGTGGCGGTAGATAACGAGCTTAAGGTAAAGGCGCTTGCCGAGCATGTTCGTGGCGCTGCCGCGGGTTCTAAGCGGACAGCTTTGCTTGGTTTCGGAACAGGTGTGGGTTCGGCTCTTATTATTGAGGGCGAGATTTACCGGGGGGAATCCAATAGTGCCGGTGAAATCGGGCATACGACCATTGATCCGAACGGTGCGATGTGTGAATGCGGCAAAGCAGGTTGTCTGCAGACGTATATCATTACAAGCGCGTTGCTGCTTGAAGCGAACAAGATCCGCAAGGTGGATACATTGGAGGAGCTCTTTGAAGCCCGGCGGTCCAAAGAGATGTGGGCTGTACAACTGATCGAGCGTGCACTCACTTATATCGCGATTACTGTGAACAATGTGCTCTGTGTATATAATCCCGACATTGTTATTTTGAGCGGTGAGTTGATCGAGAATTTTCCGGAGATTCGACAGGAGATTGAGGATTTGTGCTTTAACCGATTTGTGTGGGAGCCGCTGCGCGATTCATTCAGCCTGCAATACACTGCCCTTGGAGAAGACGGTGTTATGATCGGTTCCGCTTTGCTGGCTCAGACGCGTTTTTTTTCATTGGAATAGAACGAAAAATTGATGAAAAGGTGGATTGAAAATGACTGGATTTACTGCTTTGGTTGAGGAATATCGGGGCGGGTTGCTGGAAAATGTGCATTACGGGGCAATTAGTGTTGTGGATGAGACAGGGGGAGTGCTTTACAGCACAGGGGATCCTGAGCATGTGACATTTCTCCGCTCTGCCGCTAAACCGTTTCAGGCTATACCGGTAATAAAGCGTCGTATAGATGAGAAGCACGGACTAACTGGGGAAGAAGCCGCGCTATTTGCAGCCTCACATCGGGGTGAAGCCTTTCACATCGACGCCCTGGAATCCATTTTGCGTAAAACAGGCATTCAGGAAGAAGAATTGCACTGCTGCCCGACTTATCCGTTGAATGAAGATGCTAAGTCTCAACGACTGCGTGGGAACGAAGAGAAGCGCCGAGTATTTCATAACTGCTCCGGTAAGCATGCAGGATTGATCGCCCTTAGCAAACATATGGGTTGGGATTCTCAGACATATTACAGACTGGAGCATCCTGTTCAGCAGGAAATCATTGAAACGCTTGCTCTGTTTACCGGGGTTTCGCAAGAGCAGATTGGTCTGGGAGTGGATGGCTGCGGGCTTCCGATTTTTGCGGTACCGTTAAAATCGATTGCTTTAGCATATCTGAAGCTGGTTTGCCCTGATCTGATCCCGAATGAGGAGACACGCCTTGCGGCAGAGCGGATATCCAAGCTGATGAATAATCATCCGAACATGATTGCAGATACCCAATTTGTTTGTTCCACACTATTAAAAGATTCAAATTTGACAGCTAAAGGCGGCGCAAAAGGTGTTTATGGAATTGGACTTCATAAAGAACGAATTGGAATATCGCTGAAGGTATCCGACGGATCGGAGCAGGTATGGCCGAGTATCATTGCATCTATCCTGAGGTTTATTGGATATAGCAACCAGCATACGATCGACAGTTTATATGAGTTGATTCCGAACCAAATCGTAAATGACAACGGTCTGGTAGTCGGTGAGCGCAAGGCGATATTCTCGTTACAAGGTTAAGCAGGGAGGGGATAAATATGCATATTAAGTTGATTGCAGACCGAAAAACGGATGTTCAGATATACCCGTTATATCAGAAAGAAGAGTTTATTTACCCGATCCGCGATGCATACCGGAAAGCAGGCCATACGGTTTGGTTTCTCAGCCGCAGTGAGGAAGATAGAGATATCCTCGTTGTCGGTTTGGGTGAGCGTAACAGGCTGGATCTGGAAACCGTACGGCGGGCGGGAGGTTTGTCCGCACGAAAGATTCAGAAGGAAGGATTGGTGTCGGCTTGTCTCGTTCGAAAGGCAGATCCCGGATGCTGTTCATTCAGTTCAGTGACATCATCCGAGTGGATTCAAGCTTGGTTGGAAGGCTGGTTGCTCGGGCTATACGAATTTAATAAATACCGAACCTCATTCCCACTGCCTGTGGAGGTAACCCTGCAAATTCATCCGGGAGACTGGCCGGAGATGACAGAGAACGAACTACAGCAGGTCATAAGAACGGCTAAAATCCGGGCGGCCGGGACTGTGTTTGCGAGGGACCTCGTGAATGAAACACCTGATTATTTGCATCCGGACCGGATGGTTGAGTGGATAAAAGCTCGTTTTAAGGATATACCCGTAAAGGTCACGGTTTATAGAGGTGAGCAATTAGCGGAACGTCAAATGAACGGCCTTCTCAAAGTGGGGGCAGGGAGCGTTTACCCACCTGCCATGATCGAGCTCCGGTATGAAGGGGATGCGTCACTGCCGCTTATAAGTCTTGTCGGCAAAGGAATCACATTTGATATGGGCGGCATGAATGTAAAGAGCGGTAAAGATATAAGTGATGCGCGAATGGATATGGGAGGTGCAGCGGCAGTTGCTGGTGCAATGGATATTCTTGCTTCACAACGTGCCAAGGTCAATGTGGTGGCGCTGATTGCAGTCGCCGAAAATGTGCCGGATGCCCATGCTATGCTACCTTCTTCAATCGTTACATTCCCGAATGGTATAACGGTTCAGGCAGCTAATACAGATGCAGAAGGAAGGCTGGTGCTTGCGGATGCACTGCTACACGCCGCAGCACTTGGAGCGGTTGAAGCCATTGATATTGCGACGCTTACGGGCAACGTAGGCGCAGCGCTGGGACTGGGTATTGCAGGTATATGGGGTGATGAGGCCATGACACAACGCCTAGTTTCCATCGGTGATCGAAATGGGGAGAGATTGTGGCCGATGCCGCTTATAGATGAATATGAGTCGGAGCTGCATAGCGATTATGCGGATCTTAGTAATATTGGTTCCTCATCACTGGCCGGGGCGATTACCGCAGCACTCTTTATACGCAGGTTCGTCACCAAGCCTATGAAGTGGGTTCATATCGACATGGCTGGAACCGTACAGTATAAAGGGGATGCGGGCTATTCAGCATCAGGTGCTACCGGCTATGGTGCACGTTTGCTTGCCGACTATGTCTTATCGCAGCATTGTACGGGTACACTTTACGAGAATGGTAAGGAGGTATTGTTATGATATTGGAAGTAATCGCGACTACGCTTCAGGATGCTTTGATTGCAGAAGAGTGCGGTGCGGATCGAATTGAACTAATTACAGCGGTAACGGAAGGGGGATTAACCCCCAGCATAGGATTAATCGAGCGTGTAACTGAAAGAGTTAATATTCCGGTTAATGTGATGATTCGTCCTCACAGCCGGTCATTTATTATGGATGACGAGGATTTGGAAACGATGCTGGCAGATATAACTCGAATTAAGACTACCAGAGCGGCAGGGATTGTTATGGGGCCTTTGACATTGGAGGGTACGATTGATGTGCCGGCGCTGGAAAAGTTATTGGCTGAGGCGGGATCTCTGGATGTTACCTATCACCGGGCTTTTGACGAAGCATTGGATCAACTAGCGGCGTATGAGGTGCTTAGCGGCTATTCGCAAATTTCCCGTATCTTGACTTCTGGTGGTCCTTCGCCTGCACCAGAGTCGGTTCCACAACTACAGCGGCTTGTAGAGCGTTCACAGGAAGGCGGGCCTCGAATTCTTGCTGGTTACGGTTTGACGCCGGAAGGGATCCTATCCTTTATTGAAGAAACGGGTGTGAAGGAGGTTCATTTCGGCTCTTCGATTCGGGAAGGACGCCGGGGTCTTGGATTGATTGATGGACCCCTTCTTCGGTCTTTAGCAGATAAACTGCATCAAATAAACTAAGCTGTTAACGGTTTTTATCGGTATACAAAATAACCCGTTTCTTCACTGATGGAGAGACGGGTTCTTCTGTCTTTTTATGAGATGCACACTCGCTTATTTCAATGGAACCTGCTTGGACATTTTTTGGAACTGCTGCAGGTGCGGTGTTACTTTAGATTGAATGCTTTGAAAATATTTTAGTACGGCTTCATGTTTACGCTGCTCTGCTTTCGTGTCGCCTGGGAAGAAGGAGTATTCCTTGTTGACAGACCCGTTTTTATACTGCGCGCTGAACATCCTACCTGTTTTCCATGACTCCAATATGTTCACGTTACTACCCAAAATGGTTAGTGATTCAGTACCGTTTTTGTAGCTGAAACTGTAATCCGGATCGGCTAGCGCATGAATGACGTCATAACCGCTTTGAAGCTGATTGTTTTTGAACGTGCCGGTCTGAATCTGGTTCCATCGTACGGTGCCGTCTGCTAGAGTCACTTTATGGGTCAGTGTACCCGTACCCTCCATTTTGTCCCCGCTCCAGGACCCGCTGTATACGACTTTGTGCTGTTCGCCTTCTTTTATATATTGATTGATATATTTTCCGTTACCGGAACGCTTACCGTTTTTGAAGTCACCTGAGTATTGTTTGCCATCTCCCCAGTTGATGGTTCCGCGTCCGTCTGGCTGGCCATTCTCCACATCACCGTAGTAAGTCGTACGTTCTGAGATATGTATCCATTCCTTGGAGGAAGCGGCCTCGGCAGAAGGTGAAGCTAAAACAAGCGAGGTGGCTGTAAGTGACGCAGAGAGCGCCAATGACAGGGATAAAGCAGCAATTTTTTTCATGGTTTATATTCTCCTTTCAGTTCTCATTCCGTCTTAGATTATTATACTCCTTTCGGATCGGGCGCATCATAAACAAGTAGGCCCCCGGCTTCCATCCGTTGTTACCAGACTACTACGGCATGGCAACAACGGCGGTTCGGTAACCCTTGGAAAATCGAGGTAACCAGGAATTCAGCGGTAATTTCCGGTTTTTATTTTGAAATATCAATAAAACCTTCTCCAAACACATCTCTTACATCGTGGATCGTGACAAAGGCGTTTACATCCTCAGCCCGAACGATTTTTTTAAGACTGGAAACCTCCTGCTTGCTGATCACAATGTAGAGTATATCTTTCGTTTGTCCGGTGTAATAACCGTACCCTCGTAACACCGTCACCCCGCGATCCATGACCTCCGTAACGTGATTTGCGATGCGTTCGTGATGGGCCGAAATGATGGTCACCGCTTTTTTAGGATTCAAGCCTTCGATGATGAACTCCATAGCTTTGGTCCCGATATAGAGGAGGACAACCGTAAACATGACCTTCTCCACCCCAATGACAAAGATGGACATTCCGGCAACGATGAGATCAAAAAACAGCAGGGCATAGCTAACATTCCAATCCCAGTATTTATTCGCGAGACGGGCTAAAATTACTGTACCTGCCGTCGTGCCTCCAACCCTGATAATCAGTCCAATCCCGACACCGGCAAACAGTCCGGCAAAAATAGCATTAATTAAGGGTTCGCTCGAGGATATCTGCCAGTTCTCTGTTAAGTGTAAAAACAGGGCGTTAAAAGCAACAGCGATGATGGTATAGTACGTCGTTCTCTTGTCCAGCAATTTGTAGCCGATGATCAGCAAAATTCCGTTGATAACGATGCTGACAAGTGCCGGGGACCACTGAAATGAATAATACAGAATGATTGAAATCCCGGTAACTCCGCCTTCTCCGAGATCATTGGGAATGACAAACAGATTCACCGCCAGAGCAAAAATAAATCCTCCGACGAGCAGCATAATCATATCAAAAGCTCTTTTTTTCATTCAATTTACCTCCATCACTTCAATAAACTCACAAAAAAAGCGATTAAAGGAAAAAAATCATCCTTTAATCGCTTTATGCAAACAAACATAGATTGCGCAGCTCTTTTGATAATCCCATTATAATGAGCATTGTATGTAATGTAAATGATTTTCTGTTAACGTTGTTGTACAGACGATTAACGATATTACTGAACAGACGAAGCTGCTTGCCTTGAATGCCAGCATCGAGGCTGCTCGGGCAGGTGAAGCTGGACTAGGCTTTGAAGTCGTAGCTACTGAAATTCGCAAGCTCGCGACGCAGTCATTCGAAGCTACTGCACAAATCAAAGATACGATCTCAAATATCAATAATGAATTCTTCAATACGTTATCTATCATGAATACGACTGAAAAGATTGCTAGCAAGCAAAGCCAGATCGTTGCCGATGCAGGCGTTGTTTTCGAAACGATGTTCGTAACGTTCAAGCAGATCGTTAAATTTGTACATACAGTCAACAGCGACATTGAGCAGATGGAACTGTTAAGAGATCATATTGTAAATGCCATTCAAGAAATATCTGACGTTGCTTCAAAGGCAGCTGCAACGACAGAACAGATTGGTGCTTCTTCCTCCGATCAGCTTGCGGCATTCAATTCGTTGCACAAGGCAGCAGAACGGCTTCATTCACTCAGCGAAGTTGTATCTGTCAGCATCGGAAAGTTTAAATTTAGCGAGTAATCACTTTTAAATATCAAGGGCCAGGGGAGACCTACAGAGGTGCATCCCCGGCCCTTAAAGTATCATTTTCTTATACGCAAGTAATAGAGAATGCCGAACGATCTTGAATCTCCACTTACAGGAGATAGTAATTATGTTCCATTCTAAGCCCGCAATTCCACATGCTTCGCCTCGTCTGTTCAGAAACGAAAAGCTTCTGAAAATGGATTTATCATAACAGATGAGCAGCGCATCTGTTATAATAACATCACATCAATTGATAATGATTATCATAATCAAGGAGGCACTCAATGTTAACTCCAACAGCCATGCTTCCCCCGTATTCTTTTCATATACCCATTCGTTTAATTGGATTGGAGAAAGGGATTCCAAGCACCAGCGGGGATAGTCAAGGGGCGGATTACCGAATCGTGATCATCCAGGATGGAGTCGGTATGTTGCACTTGGATGATCGATCGTACCCAATTTCCAGGGGAAGTGTATTTGTCTCTGGTACCTTGCCGGATTTGAAGCTAGAATCGAAAAGAGCAACACCGTTAAGGGGGATTTATATAGAATACCGGTGCATATCTATAGCTGACAGCGCATCTTATGGACTTGATTGCTCTGTTCCGCTTCATGCCATCTCGTCCGAGATTCTAAGAATGGCTGGTGAATTTGAGAGCTTCTGGAGAGGCCCGAATCGAGACGAGCCTTTTCAGATGCAGCTTCTGTTTATTAAACTGCTGCAGGAGATACATAGGGAGATGGAATTCAGGAACTCTTCATTACAACAATCTTGGGTGGAACAAGCTCTTCAGTATATAGAAAAGAATTACCATAAAGATGTAACACGTGAGCAGATGACCGCTCTGTCGGGTGTCAGTCCGGAGCATTTCTCACGCATGTTCCGAAAGCATACCGGACGTACCTTTAATGCTTACCTGACTCTGCTTCGAATTCGCAAAGCGCAAGAACGACTGTTGACCGGATCGCAAGATTTGAATGCGCTGGCGCAGGAGATAGGATATAAGGAGGGCTTGTACTTAAGCCGTAAATTCAAAGAATCCGTCGGCATGTCCCCTACGGTCTACAGACGCAAACCTAAACGTATCACGGCGTTGAACCTTAACCATACCGCATCGTTATTGGCACTTGGCATCATTCCAGAGCTTGGTGTGTATACCCCTTGGCTACAGCAGACTCAATATAACAAGAACTTGAGTACAGGACATCATTTCGATCCACATACGCTCGCCACCGATGGTTACTATGAAGCAGTGGCTTCATCCAGTCCGGATCTGATTATTAGCTACAATTCTGCAGAGGAGAATAAGAGGATGCTCTCTTTGGCGCCTGTTCTGGAACTGCCCTTCAAGACGATGAGCTGGCGTGAACAATTTCGATTCATTGCATGTACTATGAATAAGCAAACGGCGGCAGAGGATTGGCTCTCGCGTTATGACGAACTTGCCGATCGTGTGAATGGTGAGCTGAATCAAGTGCTTGGTGAGCGGGGAACCGCTGTTGTCTGGGAGATATGCACGGACACGGCCTACTGCTTCAGCGGTAGCTTTGGCAGAGGTAGCCAGGTTCTATATGATGATTTCGGATTTCGCCCACCTGAACGGCTAGTGGAGGAGGGCTTGCATCGTGATGGGTTCGTAGAAGTCGATATTGGAGAAATCGCTTCTTATGCTGCAGATCATATTTTTATCACATCACTCCCTAACCACCCATATGGTGAGGAACGCGTCAATGTATTGTTCAGATCACAGGAGTGGCGGAATTTGGATGCAGTCAGGAGCAATCGAGTCTATGTCCTAAATCAGCCCGATTTATTCTTCGGGTATGATCCCATCTCTTCAGAAGCACAGTTGCACGAATTGATGAAGGTGCTGAGACGACATCACAAATTTGCATGAACGGATATCATTTTAAGGCATAGCTATTTAAGGGGACAGGAGGTAAAGTTTATTTGAGAATGATTATCGTTATCGTTAAATGAGGGGGATTTATATTGTTTTCTTTACGTTATTTCAGCAGACGGGGGCTCACGTTGATTACCACCATGCTCATAATGGCACTTATGATCAGTGCCTGTGGAACAACAGAGACAGGTAATGGCAATAACAACACGGAGACTGTACAGACTGCAACCGCTGATCCAGCGCAAGCTGTTGAGACGAATTCGGTGGAAGAATCCAAAGTGAAAACCGTATCTACCATTAATGGAGATATTGAAATTCCGGTACATCCGCAGCGAATTGTCGCTGAAGAATATTTGGGCAGCCTTATTGCGCTTGATGTTATTCCGGTCGGAGCTCCAGGGTTAACAATCAAGAACTACTATTTTAAAGAATCTTTAGAAGGACTCGAGGATATTGGGGATTACGGAAATCCGTCGGTCGAGAAAATCGTGGCCTTAAACCCTGACCTCATCATAACCGGCAATGGAGATAAAAGCTATGAACAGCTTAGCAAAATCGCACCCACCATCGTGATTCCTTACGGGGATTTAAAGAATGCCCACGAAGAGTTGACTTATTTCGGCGAGTTGTTCGGCAAGGAAGAGGAGGCTAAAACCTGGCTGGAGGAGTATGACAAGCGTATTGCAACTGCTAAAGCTAAAGTCGATGCAGCAATTCCTGCGGAAGCCACCTTCAGCATTATGGAAGATGGCGGAAAATCAATCTGGGTGTACGGTGATAATTTCGGCCGTGGCGGTCAGGCTGTATATCAAGCTTTGGGGCGAAAACCTCCGAGCGGGGTGGCCGCGGAAATATTAGAGAAGCAATGGGCTGAGTTAACGGCTGAAATGGTGAGCAAATATGCGGGTGATTATATTATCATGACTTCCAATTCGCGTACGATGGATGATTATAAGGCAGATCCGATCTGGGGCAGTATCCCTGCGGTCAATAAGGGGCAAATGTACGTATGGCCTGAGGAACGCTCCTGGTATTACGATCCGCTTGCAGTTCTTGCTCAAACAGAAGAATTGGCGGAATGGCTCTCCAAAAAGGATAGATAGATACAGCGGTGCTCTCCAACGTCTTGTCATCATACAGGACGTTGGTAGAGCACCTTGTTATTTGATCGTGATGCAAGCAGTCCTTATCAAAGACATTCCCTATATATCCTCCTTGAATCTCCTGTAAGGGGAGATGTTATACTAAGTCACGAAGGTGAATGGCTTGCAATCAAATAGCGTCACGAATTTGCAGAAACATGACGGTACTGATTCCACAACACAACATGGAACGTATTCGATTGGGGAAGCATCCAAAATGATCGGATCCAACGTAAAAACGGTCCGTTACTATGACGAGATCGGTTTACTTAAGGCTACAAGCTATACCGAGGGAAGACATCGACTATATACGAAGGAAGATATATGGCGTTTACAGCTGATTACAACCCTACGTTATCTGGATTTTGGAATTGACGATATAAGCAAGATGATATCTGGAGAAACACCCGTCGACAAAGCTCTCGACTGGCAGATTGAATCCTTGGAGACACAGGTGAGTACGCTCACGAATATGATCTCGATTTTGCGTCAAGCGAAAGAGCATGAAGGTAACTCCCTTCGATATATCCATGACTTGGTGAACGCACGGACAATACGTAGAGAAAAACGAAAACAATTTATAAATGAAACAGTGGTAGCATCCAATTTTTTGGATGGAATTCCACCAGAGTGGAGAACTTCGTTTTTATATTTTTTCAATAAATATATTGTTAATCAAGTAAAAATATCGGCTAAACATACCGTTGCCTGGAATGAATTGCAGGAACTCATCTGTGATCCCCTGTTCATCGCCGATATTAAGAACGACGCGGAGTTCCTCTTTTTTAACCTGATACACCGGCCTCAATTGGATGCAGCTGCCTGGGTTAAGAGGCTTGAGGGGATTCATAACCGGCTGAATACGGCACTGAAGCAGAAGTTATCGGCGGATAGCCCCATCGTACAGGCCATTGTTGAGGACATGGCTATGCTATATGAAAACTCGGAGCAATCGATGGGTAAAAAAGATTTTTTTCGCATCTTTGCCAAACATTCACTAAATCCCACAACAGAGCGTATCGAACGCTTCATTACATTATGTTCCATTCTAAGCCCACAGTTCCACATGCTTTCGAAAGGAAACCACTTACTGCTTCAAGGAATACAGTGGAAGCTTGAACATATGTAAGCAACAATATCGAACAGCCGGGAGCTAGCTGCATGACTGGCAAACACGTTTGAAGTGATGATTCAACGGGGAAAGATCCAGTAGGCAAATCTGGGAGCTTACGGATCAGGTTGTATCATCTGCATAAACCTCCAGCCTGAACGGCACATTGATTATCTATATTTTATTGCGCTATAGCTTTAAAATATTGAAAGACCTGATTTAGTTTCTTCTCGTGTTTGCCTTTCGGACTTTCCATGCTCCCAAATTCGAAAAATTTCACTTTTCGGATGCCCACGTATTGAAGCAGTGCTTTTCTCATGAGAATCTTATGTGCATTACCTAACCAATATAAAGGATAGAAGGCAGGCCCTTTCATGGTAGATATACAAACCGCCGATTTCCCTTTCAGCAACCCTTCTGGCAGTAAGCCCCCATGATCTCGATAGGCAAAATTCGAAGCAAACATTTGGTCAAAATAACCCAAGAGCATTGCGGGAGGACGCCCCCACCAAATCGGATACACAAACACGATTTTATCAGCCCAACGAATTTGCTCCCGGTGCTTCTCTAGCTTAGGATCGATGTGCATATCTCTTCTCCGTTTGTTCTCGTTAAAAACCAGAACCGGATCAAACCCCTCCTCATATAAATCAAGCACCTGAATCTCCGCTATATTTTTGTTCTCGCTGCTCCCTTGGATGACTTTTTGCAAAAATGCATAACTTAGACTCCGATGATTCGGATGCGTATAAATAACTAAAACTTTCATTATGCCACCTCAATACTTATCATTTGATAACCAAATAGTATCACACCATGTTTTTAGTTGTCAAATGATAATTGTATAATGAAAATTAATTTGTTATTGTTTCAATTATGAGGTGATTGTTATGGACAAAGTAGCGCTATTTCATAAATTCGTGACCTTTACGACAGCAGTGCATGAAGTGACGCATGAAATAACTAAAGATATCAAACCGGACGACATTACGCCCGTTCAATATAGCATTCTGGAGTATATCGCGGTTAGCCAACCTGTTACCCTAAGCGAAATTAGCGACTGTAAGCATATCTCCATGCCGAATACGAGCCGTGAGCTTAAGAAATTAACCGAAAAAAATCTGTGCGAAAAATTTGACGTTGCTGAAGACCGGCGCAAGCAATTGATCCGGCTCTCCGAAGCAGGACAGACCATGATGGACGGGGCTTTTCAACGGATCGGGGGACGTTTCCTGGAACGAATCAAGGATGTTTCCGCAGAAGAACTAGAGGACATCGAACGTGCACTGAATGTGCTTCAATCCAAAGTATTTTATGGGGAATAAGCGATTCAGGCCGGCCGTATGATGAACTTACTCAATCAAAATATAAAGGGCACTCCTAATCCAGGAATGCCCTCTTTCCCTTGCAGGCGCCGCAAGACCATTTCAAAAATATCAAACAGGGTGTGTGATGCTTTACCGAACAGCTGAGGGGTATCTACCCTTGGGCTATTCGTATTCAGTATCATAAACTTCGGTCTCAGCCTTTCTGCAACGTAAACTCTGGATGGTCGCCAATATTTTGCTCCAATAGCTAAATGGCTGTTGCTTTAAATAGTGATCGAAGAAATCCAGCGAGTAATCGTTAATGAGGCGGTAAGCCTTTCGGATATCGACTCCTTCCATTTTTTCATATAGCGGTGAAAATAGATATAAATCGGAGAAGCCCATATGCTTCATATTATTTATTTTCATCCAATAATTACCACCAACGGGTACATGCTCGTACCGTGGTAGAGTTTCCTCTACAAACTTGATAAACTCCTTATCACTCGAATTCCGTGCGTCTCTTAGTGAGTCATCGGCGCTCATCATCATAAATGGCTTCTTCAGCCCGTCTGCCGGAACCCGGAGTTTGCCATATAGAACGCCGTCCATATTGAGAGCTACTTTGATTCTGGAATCCGTCATTAGCATCTGGGTGCTTGTCGCCCCACCGAAGGAATGACCAAACATCCCCACATTCTGCATATCCATTCGGCCTGAAAAACGGTGATCCGGATCATTCTTGGCCAGCTTCTCCACTTGATCCAGCACAAACTTCGCGTCTTCCACCCATCCTTCATTGGCTTTATCTAAATAGGCGATCGAGTTCGTATCTTGCGGCATATAATTTGCCACACGACCGTCAGAAAAAATGGAGGCGGTGCTGCTGTAAGAGTGATCCATACCTACCACGATATATCCTTGACTGACTAATTGTTCGATCTGAAAGGTGTTCTGATTTTTATGTCCACTAAATCCATGTGAGAAAAGAAGCACCGGATAAGCGGGTTCCTGATTGGAAATCTCCGCGTTCTCAATGGCATGCGTTTTGACATAACCAAAAGTTGAAAACAACAGTTTAGGCAGATTCAGAATCTTACTATAGCCCTCTGCAAAAACATCCGCGTTGGGAATATAAGGGGCTACATTTCCTTTGGCTGTCGAATCAGCAGGATACCAGATCTGTACCATTAACTCGCGCTTGTCGCCAATCTCCGGTGTCAGAGTTTCTTCCCGCTGCTCATCCTTCCAATCGTAGGTGACGGTGCCGATTTTGTACGGTCCAGTTGGCTTATCGAAGGTGAATACCGGAAGCAGGAGAGGCAGCGCCACGGCGATGATAGAATAAAGAGCTGCGAGCGTCGTAATAAGTACAAGGCGAACAGGAGATGCTTTCTTTTTCACTTCCTTCGGTTTAAGGTAGTGCCTGATAGTGAGGATAGCGATAGGAATGAATGTCATTGCATAGGCAGGAATCATCTGCCAACGTATGCCTTCGACGAGTCCGTGTGTCAGCATGAATATGGCGGAAATGCCGAAACCAATGAGCAGTCCTCGCAGTGACTTGTTTCTAGCAAATATCAACCAACCGAGCAATAGGACATTAAAGATGATAAACAATATTTCAAAAGACCTCATAAGATAAAACCCCCTAGTTACTGTTCTTGGTGCCTTCTGGTTCAAAGTATAAGACCTCCTGTAAGAGGACAATCAACACTTATTTTTCAATCCATCAGAGAGCCAAGAAGAAACAAGAGTCGCACCATGTAACAATGGGATAGAACGTTTATCGGGTCTTATCCGGTTGCTAACTTCATTCCTATTCCGCCGCTATTCCTACGCTTGCTCGTGCCGCTGCCGATACTGACCCGGGGTTATACCCTCCAGCTTCTTGAACGTTCGGTTGAAGTATGACGGCTGATAGCCGATTGCTTCCGCGATTTCGTTCATCATCATATCGGTTTTGACAAGCATTTCCTTCGCGCGGTTTATTTTCAAGGCCGTGACATAATCTACGTAGTTAGAGCCGATCATTTGCTTGAACGCACGGCTCAACTGCGAAGTGCTGACCCCCGCTTCGACGGCTATCGTCTCGAGTGATAGTTCGTTCATGAAGTTGTCCTCAATGCGGGCAAGGACATCTTCCACAAGCTGCTTCATCGTCGTGTTGTAGCTCTTGGTTAGCGAATCGATATACGGCCGGATAATTTTGCTCTGGAACCAGTCGAGGCACGCCTTCGTATCGCGGAGCGCGCTCAGCTCCTCGTACAGCCGGGCGCCGTCATAGACGGCATACGGATTATGTCCGGCCTGCAGCATGGCGCGGTGAATGTTGCCCATAAGCCGCATCAACCCCTGATGCACGAGCCATTCGGCCGCTCCGCCTGCTTGCATGGCGGCAACGAAACGCTCGAGTCCTTTCATTGCCTCGTCTTCCAGTCCCATGTTGAGCGCATGTATCAAGTCCTGTTCTAGTTCAATTGGGAACTGGACCCGGTCAACCAACTCCGGCTGGGATAATACTTGCTCCGCTTCGAGCAACTGGCTAGCGGCGTCGAAGACACGATAACGCAATGCCCGCCGCGCCTGCTCCAAAGCATACGGCACGTCTGTCCATCGTTCGGTTGGGCCGCTCATTACGATGGTCGCCTTTAGACGGAGCACGTCGCGTAGGGCGCGCTCATACTGCCTGCACAGTCGGCGGAGCGACTCCCGCCCCTCCGTTTCCGATGCAGGCTGCGGTAGAATGAGCACGACACCGAAGGATCCATCGTCGAAGGCAAGTGTATGCGCGAAGTCAGAAACATCCTCTGACAATTCCTCTACGGCATTAATGGCGGCATACGCCAGTAAATCATCGTCCTTGTCAGACAGAGGAGTACGCTCTTCGCCGAGCGGGTGCTGGCGGAAGACGACGGCGGCGAATCGCTTGCCCTCGATGTCCACGCCGAAGTTATGCAGCTTTGACGTCAACTCCGCCTCCGTCAAGTGCGTGGCCTGTCCGGTGACGAAGCGGTTGATGAATGCCTCGCGAAGGGCCGGCACGGACTGATTCAACCGGCTCTGGAGCGACTCGTTCGCGAACCGGTATTGCTTCCACTCGTGCTCGATATAATCGAGCTCGTTGCGCACGGCCGCGTCCGGTTTCCGCCAGCTGGCAAGCATATCCATGACCCGCCGGATCGGATTATAAATCCGTCTTGTTGCGTACCAGCTCAGAACAAGAGCGGCTACCAGCACTACGGAGAAACAGATAAGAATAATGTGCGTGTACGCCTTGGTCGGAGCAGTGATAACCGATCGTGGCGTGCCAGAGACGAACGTCCAGCCGCTGCCGAGCTTCTCGAACGTGACGGCATTAACGAGCAGTGTATCTCCGTTCAAAGGAACTTCCCAACCTTCTGGCGGCAAGCTGCCTTCCTCAGCTTCAGACAGCTCGCTGCGGATAGCATCAAGCGCTTCGGGGGATTGGGCAGCACGCTCGGACTGGCCGATGACGTGCCCTTCGCTGTCGAGCAGGACTGCCACCTTATCCGTATCGGTGAAGAGGTGCAGCTTTGACGGATTCAAATAAATGACGATCGCCCCATACGGCGTTGCGCCGTTATAAGGCAGTTTCATGACGATGGCATGGGTGGAGCCGCCTTGCTGGAACGGGGTATCCAACTGATGTGTCCAGAAGATGCCGGCGTCGGCATCCATAAGTGCCTGCCACTGTTTCAACTCCACTGTGTCCTCCAATGTACGGGCGCCGAGCGACGTCTGCAGCACCTTGGCTTGCTTGTCCACATACAAATACACCTGATCGATAAGAGGATCAGCGTTCTGAACGAGCGACAGCATATCCAGGAGCTGATTCGTCTCTTCGAAGCGATTGGCGAAGTCCATGTCGGACAATGTCGGCTTGAAATGCGGCTTCACGACCATCTGTACCGCGTATTGGATAAGCTGTCCGAACTGATTGTCGATTTGCTTGGCCGCATCCATCAGGGCTTCCTCGTTCTTCAATTGAAACTGCTTGACCAAATGCTGATTGCCGAAATACAAATAGGCCGCGCTAATGACTGTTATCGGCAGAGATGTCAGCAGCACGGCAAGAACCATGCTCTGCCAATAGAACACTCCTTTCTCTGCGAACTGCTTCATCCAAGGATGCCTCATCTTTAAGTTCCTCCTTGTCGCTCCCACGAATGCCTGTACTTCGGTACAACTCG
The DNA here is from genome assembly GCF_900177425.1 of Paenibacillus uliginis N3/975. Lineage (NCBI taxonomy): Bacteria > Bacillati > Bacillota > Bacilli > Caryophanales > Paenibacillaceae > Paenibacillus > Paenibacillus uliginis. The sequence continues at coordinate 1,308,937 of NZ_LT840184.1, forward strand.
TTTATATCATAAATATACTTAATCGGAATCAGCTTGAAAAGGTTTTCATTGCTCTCACAAGACAGGTACGTTCGATTTCCGCTGCAGAAAAAAAGTGCAATCTGGGGAAATTGATACCTGTTTCACAGCGATAGCAATATAGAAAAGCCTTGTCCGATGAGGCTTTCAGCCGTTGAAGCGGATGGGGATCGCCATGACGCTCCGAGCGGAAAAAAAGTCAAATTGCACGGAATTATGATAGCGTTTACATTGAGGTTAACCGTTTCGGAAATGACATCGTTAGCATGAACATGAAAGTGAGGTTTTTATATGAATCGACAAGATATCGCCGCAAACGCCGCGGGGAAGAAGGGTGGCTCTGTCTCTACTAAACGGATGGGGCGACGGAGCGTTTGGGCGGATGTCAAGCGGGAGAAGTATCTACTTTTCCTAGCTTTGCCAGGCGTCATTTTCTTCATTATTTTTAAGTATATTCCGATTACGAACTTGGTTATTGCCTTTCAGGACTATTCACCGTATTTCGGTATAACGGGGAGTCCATGGGTCGGATTCGAACACTTCAGCCGTTTTTTCAGCAATGAAGATTTTTATATGCTGCTGCGCAACACACTGGCCATAAGTTTTCTGAATTTAATTTTCTTCTTTCCGGCACCCATCATTCTGTCCATCATGCTGAATGAAGTGCGCAATTCCATCGTCAAGCGGACGGTGCAGTCGCTGATTTACATTCCGCACTTTCTGTCTTGGGTACTCATTTATGGCTTGACGTTCCTCATGTTCTCTCAATCCGAGGGCTTGGTGAACAAATTTATGATTTCCATGGGTAATGACACGATAGATATTTTGTCCAACCCCAATTATTTCTGGGGAATGCTGACTGCGCAGTCCATATGGAAAGAAGTCGGCTGGGGCACGATTATTTTCCTCGCGGCTATCGCCGGCATCGATCCGCAGTTGTATGAAGCAGCCGTCATGGACGGGGCGGGACGGATGCGCCGCATTTGGCATATTACGCTGCCCGGCATGCGCAACGTCATTATGATTCTGTTCATTCTTCGTCTCGGGACAATTATGGATACGGGCTTCGAGCAGATTTATCTTATGATGAACGCAGCGGTGTCGAATGTGGCCGAAGTGTTCGACACGTATGTGTACCGAGTCGGCATCAAGCAAGGGGAATTTAGTTACAGTACAGCCATCGGCCTGTTTAAATCGCTTGTCGGCGTTATCCTCGTCGTGACGGCCAACAAAGTAGCGAAGAAATTCGGGCAAGACAGCCTGTATTGACGGGTGAAAGTAATGCGCATGAGAGGAGTCGAGCTTCATGAGAGATTTAGGCTGGAAAGACCGCCTGTTTAACATTACCAACGTATCGTTATTGCTGCTGATCAGTTTGGCAACTGTATTTCCCATTTATTATACGGTTGTACTGTCCTTTACGGATCCAACGGAGTATTACAGCCGGCCGCTTATCCTGTTTCCGCAGAATTGGACGCTTGATGCCTACAAGCATCTGTTGTCGAACGGTCTGTTTATGAGCTCGCTTGGCATGAGCACGTTTCTCGCTACAGCGGGGACGGCGTTTAGCCTTATTGTAACGGGCGGGTTGGCTTATGCCTTGTCGCGAAAGCGCCTCCCGTTCCGCAAAACGATTATGTTTCTTATTCTACTGACTTTTCTGTTCCAGCCGGGCCTGGTGCCGCTGTACTTGATTGTCCGCAATTTGGGGCTCATAGACAGCGCGTGGTCGCTTATCCTCCCGGCTCTCACGAGCGCTTGGTACGTACTCTTGATGAAGGGCTTCTTTGACAGCATTCCGGACAGTCTGGAAGAAGCGGGACGCATTGACGGCTGCAATGAAATCGGTGTCTTCTGGCGTATTATGTTGCCGTTGTCGCTGCCGGCGTTGGTGGCGTTCGGACTGTTTTTCGCGGTCGGATATTGGAATACGTACTTCAACGCCCTTATGTTCATCAACGATCAGACGAAGTGGCCTCTGCAGGTACTGCTACAGAATATGTTGGTGGATCCGTCGACGATGGGTGGAGGAACAGGTGGGCTGGAGTTTCGCTTAAACCGTCAAATGCCTTCTGAGACGCTCAAGATGGCGGCGGTCGTTATCGCGACCGTGCCGATTATGCTGGTGTATCCATTCTTACAGAAGCATTTCGCCAAAGGCGCGATGGTCGGTTCTGTCAAAGAATGATAATGATATAAGGATGCACAAGGTTAAATACCATGACAAGGTGAAAAAGGGGAGGGTCCACACATGCAAATCAAACACAAAAAGTTGACATCTGTGCTCAAAACGTCGATGCTGCTTCTGTTGGCAAGCTCGGTGCTGCTGTCGGGGTGCGGCGGCGGTAAGGACAACGCGTCTGGTCAAGCAGGCGATGGTAGCCCAACAAAGATTACGATGCAGACACTGAACTACGCGCAGGATATGGTGGACAAGAGCAGTCCGCTCTGGCAGGAGCTTGAGAAGAAGACGAATACGGAGCTCAGCATTACGTGGCTCACGCCGACGACGATCCAGGACAAAGTGAACGTGATGCTTGCTTCGGGGGACTTGCCGGACGTGACGTTTGTCGAAACCCTCAACAACTCGCAGCTTCAGAAGATGATCCAGCAAGGAGTGTTCTGGGATTTGACGCCGTATATTAAGGATTATCCGAATCTAAGCAGCCCGCAGCTCGCACAGATGTGGGAGGATTCGAAGGTTGGCGGCAAAAACTATGCCATTCCGCGCTATTACCCGAGCTATGGCGGGGGGATGTTCCCGATGCTGCGCAAGGATTGGTTGGACAAGCTGGGCTTAGAGGCGCCGACAACGATGGACGAGTTGTTCGACGTGTTGGTGGCGTTTAGAGACAAGGATCCGAACGGAAATGGTCAGAAAGATGAAATTCCTTACGCAACGACACCAGCTTCTCTTCTCTTCATGTATGGCATTTATAACGAAACATTAGGCAACTGGAAGTTGAAGGATGGCAAGCTTGTACCAGTCATTACAGAGGATGCATCCCGCGACGCGCTTCTCTGGATTAAAAAGGCATTCGACGAGGGGCTGTTACCGAAAGATTTTGCCATTATGAAGTTTTCCCAAGTGGTTGATCTCGTGCGCGGCGGCAAGGTGGGTGCGAGTGACTTTTCGATGAATGCGGTATGGGGACACGGCAAGGTAATCCGTGATGCGATTCCGAAAGCTGAACTTATTCCAACTGCGTATTTAGAGAACCCGAACGGCTACAAATATACGCCATCTGGCTCGTCGTATTATGGGGTGTATCTTATTCCGAAGAAAGTGCCTGAAGAGAAAGTGAAGAAGATTCTTGAGGTGTTCGATTATGGCAACAGTCCGGAAGGTAACGTCATGCTGTATCATGGCATGCAAGGTGTTCACTACAATGAGGAAAATGGAAAGAAAGTACTTACGGAACAGGGTAAAAAAGATATGGTGGGCGATGGCAATATGTCGAGCTTGTTCCATCTCATCAGTGACGATATGTCGATCGGCGAAGTCGGCATGCCGGACGACTTGTATGAGCGCAACGTGCAGATCGTGAACGAACGCAAGAAGATTGTGGTGCCGGAGCCAGCGAGAGGATTGTATTCAGACGCGTATAACCGTCTCTATCCGGAGATTGAGAAGAAAGTCGATGACATACGTACGAAGGTCATCATCGGCCAAGAAACGATCGAGGCGTACGATCAATTCATCGAGCAATTGAAGCAGGATAAAAACTTACAGCTCATTACTGAAGAAATGAACAAAGAATATGAGAAGAAGATTGCGAAGTAAGTAATTGACAGAGAGGTGCGCCTTTGTATGGCGTACCTCTTTATATTTTTTTGTACTTTTTGAACAAACAAGTATTGATATTGTGTCCTTAAAAAGTCTGTAAATGTAAAATCATTGACAGTTATAATTAGGCTCTACTAGTATTAAAGTCAGCTATCAAAATGTACACCAATGAATGTGAAGTCGAAACATCTAACAATAGTGAAAGGAGTGTATTGGGGAAAAGCAGATGAAACAGAATACTAATGTGAGAGAGGGAGATGAAATGATGTATTCATTATTTCGGAAATCAATGCTCTGGTGTCTGTCGGTACTTATTCTAATCTCTATGTTTTTGAGCAGTTCCGGACGAGCAGAGGCGAGCAACGCCGATACCACATTCGGACAGCCGGTTGATCTGGGATCTCCGATACAACAGATCAGCATTTTTGATAGTGCGTATAACAAGGTTAATGGCAATGATTATATGTATACAACAGTGAGTGGTACACCCGCAGTGCTGAACGTAATCAATCTCAGCACTTATGAAATCGTGGATACACTACCGCTGAAGGGCAGTGCACAGGCATGGGTACATAAAGCGGATAAAAATGGAAGCGTTTACGTGGGGTCGACCTCCAATATTTTGTATCGTTATGACTCATCAAGCGGGAAGATTGAAGAGCTGGGAGCGCCCATACCGGGAGAAGGTGGCATCTGGTCTATGACACTTGATGATGATGGGAACGTATATGGAGGAACTTTTCCTGGCGGGAAGATTTTTAAGTATGATGTTACTCAAAAACAATTTATTAATTTCGGCAGCGCAGTTGAAGGACAGCAATATGTTCGGTCAATGGCTTTCCATAACGGATCGATCTATGCTGGTACAGGCTCAACCGGACATTTGATTAAGATGGATCCGACAAGCGGCGCAAAAGAAGAAATTCCGCTGAAACCAATACCGGGCGTAAGTGAATATCCATTTGTTTACAATCTTGATGTGGCGGGAGATTACTTGTTTGCCCATTTATCAGGCGGCTCCATAAAGCAGTTGATTGTCTATGATCTGGTCAAGAAGGAGTGGCTTGACGTTGTTATAGATGGATTCGACGGCGTTAAAGTATCTCCGGAACTGAACGGAAAAGTTTATTTATTGAAAAGTCAAAAACTGGTGTCCTTTGACCTTACCTCTCATGAAGTGAGAGATACAGGCATCTCACAGGTCATGTCTATGAAAAATTCCGGTTGGATTGGTTCAGACATTCAAAATATGAAACTAGCCAGCATCCAATTCAATGGCATCGTCACTTTGATGCAGCCTGAACAAGGCGTTCGTGAAGAACTTCATCCAATTGTGGAAGGGCAAAGCGCACCTCTTCATATTCTTGAAAAAGGTCCGGACGGAAATCTGTACATGAGTGCTTACCCTAGCGCCAACGGTGCACGTTATAATCCGGTAACCAAGTCCCGCGAAATGTTTACAATGAATCAGGCAGAAAGTATGGGGGCCTACCGGGATAAGCTTTATATTGGCATATACCCTAGTGCTCAGATCCATGAACTCACTCCTGACCTTCCTATCAAGCCAAATGAAAATCCGATATACAAGTTCAGTATCGGTGAAGAACAGGATCGGCCGTATGTGTTTGCAGCAGGGGATGACAAAGTGTTTTTCGGAACGGTGCCTTTATACGGTAAACTCGGAGGTTCATTAGTGACTTACGAACCTGCCTCTGTTACATCGGTTACATATTCGGTTTACAGAAATGTTGTCGAGGACCAGAGCATTGTCGGTCTGGCATACAGAGACGGAAAGGTTTATGGATCCACCAGTATTCATGGCGGACTTGGCATAGAACCTACAGCAACCGAGGCTAAAATGTTTGTCTGGGATACGGTAACAGACAGCAAAATAACTGAATTTACTCCAGACCTGTCAACTGCTCTTAAAAATCCGGTTATGATCAGCGGTTTAACCTTTGGTCCTGACGGGTTGCTCTGGGCAGCGGCAGACGGAATCATATTTGCGGTGAACCCGGAAACGCTGGAAATCGAGAAAGAAGCTTCAATATATCCGGAAGTGCAAGATTACGGCAAGTGGAATCCTATACACCTGCGATGGGGACAAGATGGACTGTTATATACAGATCTATACGGAAAGATAACTGTGCTCAATATCAGTACGATGGAAGTTGTGTACACTGGTCCTAAAACTAACTATATGACCATCGGAGATGATGGAAACATCTATTATGTTGAAGGAACCCGTCTAAAAATGATTCCAGTCAATGACAGCGGAACAGAACAACCCGGAACTAAACCTTCCACAGATGTGAATGGTGATGGTAAGGTCAATCTCCTCGATTTAATGATGGTTGCAAAACATGCTGGTAGTCCTGTTTCGGATACAATCTCTTATTTAGATATGAATGGAGACGGAATGATAGATGTGGCAGATGTCGGATTAATAGGCTTATCGATGATGGAGAATTGATTCCAAGAATGAGGAGAGGGTAGATCAATGATGAAATGGATGCGAATCACCATACCTGCTATAATGCTGTGCCTCATCATGGCAGTTGCTTCCCCAGCTGCGGCGGATGCTGTTACTAAAGGAGGAGATGAAAGCGTTATCTCACTAAAAACTGAAACTTCTACAGTATCCAAAGGTGATGTGGTGAAAATAAAGGTTTCGGTCCACCATGTTACAGATTTATATGGTATTCAGTTCCGCGTGAAGTATGACGCATCAAAATTGGCGTTGAAAGAAGCTGTAGCGGTTGGAGGATATAACGATTTTGGCGGTAAAAAGACAGATGCCGATAAGGGAACGGTTCTCCTGCCTCTGCTGCGGGAGCAAGTGTCAAATGTGTCAGAAGTACCTGCTCTAGATATAGCTGAACTAAGCTTTACCGCTCATGAGGCGGGTAAGGCAACTGTCGAGCTGCTAGAGATAAAGGCAGTTTCAACGGAGTCTTTTAAGAATGAAGCAGGATTGAAAGATTTGAAGGCAATTACAATGATCGTTCAGGGTCCACTGAACATATCCGTCCAGGGTTCCACGAATCCAGGCGTGCCTTCAAATCCCGATACTCCCTCATCTCCAAGCACACCGGTAAACCCTGGGGGTCAGAATACAGCAGATGGTGATTTAACCAAGGCTCTCAAGGAAATTGAACAAATGCTTAATAAACGTCAGTTGAAAGAGGCGGTATCAGCGGTCAGCAGTTTGTTTGCAAAAGAAATCCCTTCTTTCTCGGTCGACAAGCGGACGCAGTGGGAAGCCACGTTTAAGAAACTGATCGAAGATCTTCAACGGAGTGTAACCCTGGGAACAGATTCCTCAGACGGATCTGCCATAATAAACGATGAATCCTTGCAGTTTGCCGTGAGATCTATAACGGATCTGCTAGCACTGTCCAAGAGGCTTGGCCTGCAAACAGAAGGAGACAAGCTTATCATCTTACCGCTTGCTTCAAATACAAAGTCGGCGACGTCACTTCACATGACGCCAGAACAAATGGTGCTGTTAGAAAAGAACGGAATGACGATGGTATTGGAGTGGGCACAGGGTAAGGTGAAGGTTTATCCTGAATCGCTTCCGAAGAAAAGTGCTGTACGGATAAGTCTTTCTTCCTCATCTTCAACGGTTAAAGAATACAGCAACGAACTGCGTCATCTTGTTTCCTATAACCTTGCTGTGTCGACGGTGGCAGGGGCTGAGAACGTATCTGTTACTCAATTGCCGGGTACTATGGACCTTGTCCTTCCATTCAAAGCAGCAGATGGACAGCTCCATAAACTGGGCGTTTATGAGTGGGATGAGCAAACCGGTTCTTGGAAATACATGCGGAACGCCAAGCAGACGAATGGGCTGTATGAGCTTGGCGTCAATAAACCGGGTACTTATGCGATTATGGAATATTCCGTGGATTATACAGACATTCAGAAATTATATAACGAGGCAAAACACGCGGTTGAAGCATTAACAGCGAAGCATTTAATGTTCGGAACAGGGGAGGGGAAATTTTCACCTAACCAAGAAATTACACGTGCTGAATTCACTTCGTTGTTGGTAAGAGCGATGAATCTTGAAGTTTCAACCAAGGCACCGAATGTATTTAAGGATGTAAAACCGGGAGCATGGTATACCGGAGAGGTGTATGCGGCCTGGGAAGCGGGAATCGTCAAAGGGAGCGGCAATAGCTTCCAACCTAATGAGAAACTGACCCGGGAGCAAATGGCCGTTATGCTGATGAATGCAATCGGCGCTGCCGGAAAGGAAGCAGTTTCAGAAGGCCATAACAAATTCCGGGATGATGATCAGATTAGCAGCTGGGCGAAAGAAGCCATCTATTCCGCTAAGGAAAAAGGATTCATTAAAGGTAACGCCCTTAATAACTATTCTCCGAAGGAACATGCTTCCCGTTCAGAAGCGGCAATCATATTGCTTCGCTGGATAAACCAACTATAAGGAGGGAGTCTATTGAAACTTTTACAGCAAGGGTTGATTATATTTACCGCCTTTATTCTTTTGATGACAACGGTGCTCACCGTCTCTGATGTTCCAACGGCTGATGCTGCGAGTGGATTCCAAACAAAAGAGATTGAAATTCCAAATGCCGGATTTGAGGAAGAGGTTATCGATTCTGTTATACCGGGATGGAAGCCTTTGTGGCAGCCTTATGAAGATGCTTACTATGAAGTGACGACTGACCGCGCTTTTTCGGGAAAGAGCAGCGTGAGATTTAGAGATACATCAACAACAAAAGGAGCAATCATTCAGAGCGCTCTCTTGCCAGTCAAACCGGGAACGGAATACACCGCTTCTGCAATGATGTATCTTGAAGAACCTACCGTAGCGGCAACACTGCTCCTTCGTTTTTTTGATGAGGATGGTAAGCAGGTAGGAACTGATACTTTATTCCATTATCGAAGTCCTAAAAATGAGTGGTTTAAAGGCGAGGTAAAGGGGATTGCACCTGAAAACGCAAAATATGCATCCGTCTTTGCATCACTTAGTAATTTTTTTACCGCGGTCGCTTATTATGATGACTTCAAATTGACCTATGAACAGCAGGATATGAGTCTGTCGCTACTCGCACCTGCTTCAACAACGAAAGACAAACCGGTTACAGTAAATATTTCGGTAAATGATGCCGTGAATCTTTATGCGGCCGACCTGAGTCTCACCTATGATACAAAGGCTCTGAAGGTTACCGAAGTTAAGCTTGATCCGGAATTTGAAGATGGTCAGGAGGCTTTTCTGACTTGGAAGGATCAAAACGGAAAGCTTCGGATTATTGCTTCTCAGCTCAAAAACCATTCTTTAAACGGTAATAAGACCATCGCGAATTTAACATTCCAGGTGCTGGACCAGACAGGAAATACAACGCTTACTATTCAGCGAGACTCTATTCTTGCACCTGTTAATGCTCAGGTTGATCAAGATCTTGTCCTGTTGCCGAGTGATGTCAAAGCCAGGATTACAATCATGGATAGTGAGGAAGACTTGAACCGCGACGGGGTGGTGAATCTGGTTGATTTGTTGCTGATCGGAAAAAACGTAGATAAGAAGCCGGACGGAGATATTCAACACTATGATCTGAATGGGGATGGAAGCATCGATATCACGGATGTTGGCTTAGTTGCTCTTAAAGTGATGAAAAACTAATTTTCTTCTGAAATAACGAAGTTGTTACAAAATTTTTATGAGGAGGAATACGGTGCATATGAAGCTGAAAAAATGGATGATGCTATCATTCGCTATCTTAATAATATCTTCTGTAACGTTCTCCGGCGCTTTACCCGCAGGAGCGGCGAGCGGAGAGCCAGTTCGATTCAAGGGTAAAACTTTTGGACAACCGGTAGATCTCGGCGTGCCTGTATCCAGAGTAGCCGTTAGTGATGCTGTGGTCGGCAAAGAGGATGGAAGAGATGTATTTTATACAACCGTTAATGGTGACACGTCTATATTCAATGTCGTGGATGTTATGGACAACAAATTAATCCGTTCTTTTCCATTAGACGGAACCCAGCAAAGCTGGAGACATACGATCGCCCCGGACGGAACCGTGTATATCGCCGGGATTACGACATCCGGACAAACCAAAGGCGACTTATGGGCATATTCGCCCCTTACGAAAACCGTACAAAATTTAGGAGAGCCGATTAAAGGAGAGAAATCGATCTGGACCTTGACCACGGATGAGAAGGGGAATGTGTATGGCGGTACCTTTCAAAGCGGCAAAGTGTTTAAGTATGATCCAATGAACAAAAAATTCCGTGATTATGGCAGTATGGTTCAAGGACAGGAATATGTCCGGTCTATTGCATATCATGAAGGTTATGTTTATGCCGGAATCGGAACAAAGGGCGATGTGGTCCGCCTGAATGTGGAGACCGGCGAGAAGCAGGTCATCTCCGATGGAGTGGCAGCCTTACTCGGTGTAGAAGCGAGTGCTGTTCCTTTTGCCTATGACATGACAGTTGTGAATGGATTGTTGGCCGTCAAGTTTGGCGATCCGTCCATGACGCTGCTGTTCTACGATTTGACAACAAAAGAGTGGCTGCCTCACAAAGTCGGGAAGGATGCCGGAGGCGTTACAGGCGCTGGCGTCTTTTCATTTAATCAGTTGGTTGCGAGAGACAACAAATTGTATGTACCCGCCAATGGTCATGTGACGGAAGTCAATCTGGATACGTTCGAAACGCGTCTGACCGCCATCAAGTATGGAACGTCGTTCCGGGGCGCAGGATGGGTGGAATTCGACACGAACGGCAAAGAGCAGTCCTTTGTGACGATGAAGGGCAACGGCGATTACAGCATTTTTAATGTTGTGGACGAGACGATTGAAAACTTCCCGTCCGTTCTGCAGGGACAGCCGAATCCGATTCACAATATCGAACAGGGACCTGACGAAAAGCTGTATATGTCCGGTTATCCGGGAGGCATGGCAGCCCAATTCGATCCAGTAACCCTTAAATACACAACGTTTGTCCTCGAACAAGCCGAGGGTATGATCGCCCATGGAAATGATATGTATTTTGGCGTATATCCGGGAGGACATGTCTATAAAGCAGATACGACACAATCTGTACCCAAAGCCGAAAAGGTATTTACCATTGGTGATCATCAGGATCGGCCTTATATAATGAAGACGATGGAAGACAAAATCATGATCGGGACCATTCCGGACTACGGGCAGCTTGGCGGAGCGCTTACGATTTACGATCCGGTTACAGACAAGCATGAGGTATTCCGGGATATCGTCAAAAACCAGAGCATTGTCGGACTCGCCTATAAGGATGGGTATATTTACGGCTCCACGACGGTGCACGGCGGATTGGGCATTTCGCCATCGGAACGATCCGCTAAAATGTTCGTTTGGGATGTGGCTAACAAGAAGAAAGTGACCGAATTTACGCTGGATATTCCGGGGTTAAGCAATCCGCCGATGATCAGCGGACTGACGGTGGGGCCGGACGGGAATATTTGGGGCGGCGTGAACGGGGTTTTGTTTAAGCTGGATCCGAAAACCTATGAACTGATCGATTATAAAAATATTTATTCGGACATTAACAATTACGGCATGTGGCGTCCTTATCATTCCTACTGGAGCAAAGACGGACTGTTGTACATGGACCTTGCCGACCGGATTACAATCATCGATCCCAAAACCATGGATCATGTTCGTTTAGTTCCTGACAGCATGGAAGTGAAATTCATGAGTACCGCAGTAGACGCGAACGGCAACGAAAATATTTATTATGCGGATGCGTCAAGCATGGGAAATCTGATGATGATCCCAATTTCGGATGCTGAATATGAAAATGCCGGTCAGCTGAAGCTGGCTGCGCCCGCCTCAGCGGGATCTGGGCAGACGGTTTCCTTGACACTTCAGATGGAGCAAGCGTCTCAATTATATGCTTTCAAGGCAAAAATTCAATATGAAACAGATAAATGGGAAGTCGTTAATGTCCGTGCAACTGAGGCCTGGAAAGACCAAGGCTATCTGACGTGGTCGGATGAGGAGGGGATCATTACCCTAGTGGGAACCCAACTAAAAGAGAATAGTATTAACGGTGATGCCAGCCTTGCTGAAATTACATTAAAAGCCATCGGAGCTGAAGGTGATACTGCTATTACGCTGTTAAAGGGAGCGGAAACGATTCGTTTAGACGGTGATCAGACAGGACATATTGATGTGATCGGGCAGGATAAGCCCATAAATATTTCGATAGGCTTATCGAAAATTCCGGAAGACTTCAATGGTGACAACAAGGTTGACGTGCTTGATCTGATGCTGATTTCGAAACAGGTTGGACTTTCGATTCAAGATCAAAACCGCCATATGGATTTGAATGGGGATGGAAAGATCGATGTAGCAGACATGGCACTTGTCGGTCTTAAGATTATGAATTAAGGATGGCATTGACCGCTATAGCACTAACAAAAAGAACCCGCGCCCTGCGCGGGTTCTTTTATATTATTCATTTCCCTTAGCTACCGGGTTCTCTGGATACGAGGTCCAATCACTTCAGCTTCCTCCGTACAGCTTCACGTTTTCGCATCCTACTTATTTCAGCGCAACGAAGTTCGGGCAGGCGGATACGCCTGAGCCGCAATAGGTACCAACGATTATTCAACCGTATCAACTTTTTTTCAACTGCACGCATGCGAAGTAAAAACAGCAGTCCATACGAAAAGATAACGATTGTCGTCTTCGTCCTTCTCTGGTTACAATTCAATCCGTAAGACCATATCCATACCGGGGAGGAACGCAAACATGAAGCAGATTAAAGATGAAGGTATTCAGGATGCCGGCAGGTATGACCGTACACCGCAGCTGACCAAAGAGCGCTGCAAAGAGGCGATGGACTTTATTTTGGGACAGGTGGACCGTAATCTTGAAACATTCGAAGGCACTTTTCCTTCCGAAGCCAGTACGAACAACATTTATAGGCAGGTTGGAAATACCGAATGGACGCCGGCGTTCTGGACGGGGATGCTATGGCTTGCCTACGAAACGACAGGGGATGAGAAATACCGCCTGGCGGCCGAAAATCAGCTGGGCAGCTACAAGCAGCGGGTGGAAGAACGCCGTTACACAGATACGCATGATTTGGGTTTTCTCTACACATTGTCCTGCGTCTCTGCTTACAAATTGACCGGAAATGAAGAGGCCAAGCAGCTTGCTTTGGCAGCCGCGGAGCTTCTTTACTTCCGCTATTTGGATAAAGCGGGGATCATTCAGGCATGGGGGAATTTAAGCGATCCAAGGCAGCGGGGCCGGATGATTATCGACTGCTTGATGAATCTGCCGCTGTTATATTGGGCCAGCGAAGTGTCCGGTGAACATAAATATCATGATGCTGCGGCTTCCCATGTCCAGATGGCGGCACAATATTTGATCAGGGAGGATGCATCCAGCTTCCATACCTTTTATATGGATACCGAAACGGGTGAACCGAAGTATGGCTCCACTTCGCAAGGGTATGCGGACGATTCCTGCTGGTCGCGCGGGCAAGCCTGGGGGATGTACGGCTTCCCGTTATCTTACGGCTATACGGATGATTTCGAGTTGATTGAGCTGACGAAAAAAATTACGAATTATTTCTTAAACCGGCTGCCGCAAGACTATGTCAGCTATTGGGATTTGATCTTTACTGAAGGCGAAGAAGAGAGGGACAGCTCCGCCGCCGCCATTGCCGTCTGCGGCCTGCTGGAAACTGCCGGGCATCTGCCGTTGGCCGATTCCCTTAAACGGCTGTATGAAAACGCAGCCCTGCTCATACTGGAATCCTTGATCGACAATTACATGACGCGCGAAACGCCGGAATCCAACGGCATTCTGCTGCATGCGGTGTACAGCAAGCCGGGAAATAACGGCGTGGACGAGTGCTGTATCTGGGGCGATTACTACATGTATGAAGCGCTTGTCCGGGTCACCAAAGACTGGAAGCCATATTGGTAGAAGGGGAACGGTAACGATGGGGAAAGCAAGTGGCGCGGAGAACGGGAACAATCATGCAGGGATAAACGGGAGGGATCCGCGGACGGCATGGTGGACCGAGGCGAGATTTGGCATGTTCATCCACTGGGGATTATATGCGCTTCCGGCGCAAGGCGAATGGATCATGTATGCGCAAAAGACGCCGGTATGTGAATATGAGCAGCTGGCGCAGCAATTCAATCCAACGGAGTTCGATGCCAAAGCTTGGGTATCCCTGGCGAAGGATGCGGGCATGCGTTACATCGTCATTACGGCCAAACATCATGACGGCTTCACGATGTATCACTCGAAAGCAGATCCATTTAATATCGTGGACTCGACGCCTTTCAACCGGGATCCGATGAAGGAACTGGCCGAGGCCTGCCGGGAAGCGGACATCGTCTTATGTTTCTATTATTCGCATGTGATCGATTGGCATCATCCGCATGCCGTTCATAAAGAGCATAACAATACATGGGATTACAAGCTGGAGGAGAAGCGATTTACTGAATATTGGGAAGGAAAAGCAAAACCGCAAATAAAGGAACTTCTTACGGAATACGGCTGGGTCGGCCTATTGTGGTTCGATACGGCCGGAGGTTTGTCCGAGGAGGACAGCAAGGACATCGTAGAACATGTGCGCAGTCTTCAGCCGGACTGTGTAATCAATTCAAGGGTGTCCCATTACATGGGAATGGGCGATTACGTGTCCAAGGGAGACAATGAAATCGGAATGAGTGGCGAGGACACGAGACCTTGGGAGACGCCGATGACGCTGAACCTGTCCTGGGGATATACGACCCGGGATCAGATATGGAAAACAGCGGATGTATTAATTCAAAAGCTCGTCCATGTCATCGGGAAAGGAGGCAACCTGCTGCTTAATGTCGGACCGACTCCGCAAGGAACCATCCCGGAACGGTCTGCGGAACGTCTGCGGGAGGTCGGCGAGTGGACCCACCGCAATGCGGAAGCGGTATACAGTACGGAAGGTAGCCCTTTCCCATGTGAGCTGGATTGGGGGGCAATTACAACAAAGCCGGGACGGATGTATCTTCATATTCATAATGCCAAGTGGCCGGTGGGCAGTCTGCGGTTGTGTGGTATCCGAAATAAGGTATGGATGTCCCGCATGCACAAATAAGCATTCTCCGGGCTGCTGACGAAGAGCAGGAACTTCCCGCGCTGCGGTGTGCGGAATGGAATTTCAAGCTGATCGCGCCTGGCACATACGAATTGATGCTCGTCAGTTTTAAGCGTTATGACAAGGAATGGGCTGATTTGTATACGGAGCCCCTTCTGCTCGAAGCGGCCGGACAAAGTATCGTCAAAAATCTTGTGGAAGATGCGGTGGATGAGCATTCTCCGTCGTGCCAGCATCCGTATACCGCCGTTTTGTCTCGGATCGGATATGTCACCTGGGAACAGGCTGGAATGCAAACGTTGGTGATTGGCTCGTCCAAACTGAAGGATCCATCCCCCCGGTTTACGGAAATTTGGCATGCCGATCCGGTCAAACTCCGGGCAATACGGCTTGTACGCGTCGCTGATTAGGAAAAATTGCTTCGCATGAATCAGATGATACACATTGCTGAAAAACCCCGACACGACAGGCTATTTCTGCCCGGTTGCGATGAACCGATCTTAAGAAAAGATAGAAAAATGAAGATTCGTCAGTCCGGAAATCTTACGAAAATACAAGGCTGATGAAAATGTTCCAGTTTCTTGTGAAGGGGACTTCTCCCTATACTTTAGATACCGGCTTGATCGAAATAAAACCAAAGTCCGGCGATTTAGTAACAATCAAAAAGGAGGCGCTTACATGATGGGGAAAGGAAAAAAATTAGGAACCGTTGTATTAGCAGCTACTTTGGTTTTATCGCTTGCGGCATGCGGAAGCAGTTCCGGAAATGAACAGCCAAAAGGGGGCACATCAGCAGAGAATCAGGCGGGCGAGACGAAAAAGCTTACAAATCTCACCTATTGGGTAAGCATGCATTCCGCAGTAGCGGCTCAAATGAAAACATATGCCGAGATGGGCATGTACAAGGAGCTGGAGAACATTACCGGCGTGAAAGTGGAATTCCAGCATCCGCCAACAGATGCGGCCCAAGCGCAAGAGCAGTTTAACTTGATGATGGTTTCCGAAAAGCTGCCGGATGTGATCGAAACTTCATGGATTGGATATCCGGGAGGACCGGAGAAAGCCATTCAAGACAATAAAATTATTAAATTAAATGATCTGATCGATCAACATGCACCAAATTTGAAAAAGCTGCTGGAAGAGAATCCCGATTGGAAAAAGCAGGTGACGACGGATGACGGAAGCTTGTTTATGTTTCCGTTCTTCCGGGGCGGCGAAAAGGTACAGGTGTTCTATGGACCTTCGGTCCGCAAGGACTGGCTGGATAAGCTTGGACTGGAAGTTCCTACAACCATTGATGAATGGCATGAAGTGCTGAAGGCTTTTAAAGAAAAAGATCCGAATGGTAACGGCAAGGCGGATGAAATCCCGCTTTATTTCACTAAGGATGACGTAGGCGTTGGCGCTCCTTTCCTGGGAGCCTGGGGAATCAACTACGGTTTCTATCAAATCGATAATCAAGTGAAATACGGTCCGATCCAGCCGGAATATAAAGAGTTTCTGGTCACGTTGAACCAGTGGTATAAAGAAGGACTGCTGGATAAGGATTTTGCGGCTCCGAACGACAAGCTGTTTGACGCCAAATTGACGGGCGACCAACTTGGTGCGGCTCCTACATATAATGGTGGCGGTATCGGTAAATATGCCAATCTGATGAAGGATAAAGACCCGAATTTCAATCTGGTGGCTGCTCCGTATCCGGTACTGAACAAGGGCGATAAGGCGATCTGGGGACAAAAGGATTTTGCCACGAACGGCTTTGGTGCCGCCATCTCGACAAGCAATACGAATCCGATCGAAACGGTAAAATGGCTTGACTATGCTTATGGTGAAAAAGGAGATCTGCTGTTCAACTACGGCAAGGAAGGCGAAGCTTATAAAATGGAAAACGGCAAGGCGGTCTTTTTGCCGGAAGTGCTGAATCCTCCAAGCGGGGTCAGCTTGCAGCAGTCGTTTGCCAAGCATAACCGTTCAACCTGGAGCGCGCCATTCGTTCTGAGTGATGATTTCCAAATGCAATATCTGGCTTTGCCGAACCAGCGGGAGGCGCTGGAGGTTTGGTCTCAGCCGACAGGTGAACGCAGAATGCCGCTCGTCACGCCAACCAAAGATGAAAGCTCGCAGTACGCTTCGCTCATGACGGATATCAACACTTACCGGGATGAAATGTTCTTGAAGTTTATTATGGGGGCCGAGCCGCTCGAGAACTTCGATAAATACGTGAAGAAAATTGAGACCATGGGTATCGAAGATGCGATCAAAATTCAACAGGCAGCTCTTGACCGGTTCAACAAGCGGTAATCGTTCCAGCAAGGCAAGTGCCTTTCGGCCCGGGGGATGAGCGGTTCATCTCCCGGTTTTTCAAAAATTCCGGAAAAACTTTACGAGAATTACGACATGGAAAGGCAGGGAGACGAATGTGGCAGGAAATAAATAAAAAGCCGATGAACAAGCGGCCGGCGAAAAGCAACATGGATCTTTCCAAAGGTCAAATCATACGGAAGGACCTGCGCCGGAACTGGATCATTTACTTGATGGCGCTGCCCGTCATTGCCTATTATCTTATTTTTCACTACGGTCCGATGTACGGTTTGCAAATCGCGTTTAAAGACTTTGCGCCTGCCGACGGCATATGGGGAAGTCCATGGGTCGGATTCAAGCATTTCGATAGTTTTTTTAACGGCATCTATTTCTGGAGACTGATCCGGAATACCGTGCTGATCAATGTCTACGACCTGATTTTCGGGTTCCCGTCAGCGATCATCTTGGCCATTCTGTTGAATGAAATCCGAAAAATGATGTTCAAACGCGTTGTTCAAACGATTTCTTATTTGCCGCATTTTATATCGATCGTTGTTGTTGCGGGCATGCTGTTTGATTTTTTGAGCCGTGACGGCCTGATCAACCAACTGTTGGGTTTTATCGGGGTTGAACCGATTGACTTCCTGAAGGAAGCCGGCTGGTTCCGGTTTATTTTCGTATCGTCCGGCATTTGGCAGGGTGTGGGCTGGGGCTCCATCATTTATTTGGCTGCGATTGCCAATATCGATCCGACGTTATATGAAGCGGCTAAAATTGACGGGGCGAACCGCTGGAAGCAAATTTTCCATATTACGATCCCGGGAATTATGCCTACGATCGTGATCATGTTCATTCTGAATATGGGCAGCCTGTTGTCGGTCGGCAGCGAAAAGGTGCTCCTGCTGTATAACCCGCTCACTTATGAAACGGCGGACGTGATTTCCACTTACGTATACCGCAAAGGTATTTTGGAGGCAAGTTACAGCTTCTCGGCGGCGGTTGGTTTGTTTAACTCCGTCATCAGTTTGATTTTGATCGTGTCAGCGAATGCCATCAGCAAACGTGTATCCGAAAATAAATTGTGGTAAGGAGGAATCAAACAATGGGCGCACAAACAACAGGTGAAAAAGTATTCAGCGTTATTAATACGCTGCTGATGCTGCTTCTTTGTTTCGTTACGTTATACCCGTTTTTGTATGTTCTGTTTGCCTCCTTAAGTGAGGCATCGAGTTTTATTCAACACCGGGGCATGCTGCTGAAGCCGCTCGGATTCAACCTGGAAGCATACAAAGCGGTTTTCCAAAATCCGATGATTACGAGCGGTTACAGGAACACGCTCTTCTACGTGGCGGCCGGAACGGCAATCAATCTGTTGATGACGGCACTTGGGGCATACGTGCTTTCCCGTCGAAATTTGTATTTCAAAAATGTGATGATGTTCGGGATTGTACTGACGATGGTGTTCAGCGGCGGATTGATTCCGAATTATATTCTGATCAATAAGCTGGGGATGATGAATACACCGTGGGCTCTGCTGATTCCCGGCGCCATCTCCACCTTTAATATGATCATTATGAGAACCGCTTTTCAGGGAGTGCCGGTTTCCTTGGAAGAGTCGGCTAGAATCGATGGAGCCGGGGAACTTACCATTCTGTTTCGAATCGTCATTCCACTGTCTATGCCGGTGATTGCGGTCATGATTTTATGGTATGCGGTTGGACATTGGAACTCATACTTTTCGGCGCTGGTCTATTTGCGGGACCGTACCATGTATCCGCTGCAGCTGATTTTGCGTGAAATTTTGATTGCCAATTCGACGGACTCGATGTCAACGGGCGTCGCAGCGGACGATAAATATGCGATTGGCGAGACGATCAAATATGCAACGATTATCGTTTCCACGCTGCCGATTATTTGCTTGTATCCTTTCCTGCAAAAATACTTCGTCAAAGGGGTATTGATCGGCGCCATTAAGGAATAAAATGGTGTCCACCCCTTACCGATTGCATTATAATGAATTTAAATAATCATTTTTACACATTAAATGCATGAAATGGTAGGGGGGGATGCTTGTTGAAAAGGCTGCTTCGTCCGCTTGGATTCCGCAATTTGAGAAGTGTATGGATGACGATGTTAATCTCCAACCTGGTTCTTCTGCTGATCCCTGTATCGATGGGAGCTTTTCTGTATACCAAAGTGGAAGCAAGCCTGCAAAATGAGGCTAACCGTTCTAACCAAGCGATGTTGGAGCAGCTTAAGCTGTCTTTGGACAGCAAACTGAACGAAGTGAAAAAACTTGCCCAGCAGATTGTTTTCGATCCGAAGCTCGAGTATTTATTAAAGCTGAATGAGGATCAAAACAGCCCGGACCGCTATAAATTTATCGAATTTATGCGAGACACGATGTCCCGGCCGGGCAACATAACCAACTTTATATTGGATTATTACGTATACTTCCGCAACAGCGATCTGGTACTGAAGTCCGGTCTGTTGACGGACTCGCATAAATTTTATGATATGTATTACAGCTACCAGGGTATGTCATATGAGCAGTGGCGGGAAGGGATGCTGACCAGCTTTCACACGATGGCATATCTGCCTTCGGCTACACTGCTCCGGCGCGCGGAATATGATCCCATGCAAAGCATCCAGAAAACGCCGCTGAACGTCATTACGTTTACGCAATCTCTCCCCGGACGCGACCGGAGCGACATTACGGGTAGTTTTGTCATTTTGATCGATGAAAGCCAAATCAAAGCGATGTTTGCCCAGATTGAATCCGCAAGCGACAGTTCGATCTATATCGTTGACGGTGATGGGAGAACCATCATGGCATCGGATAAGGAGCCACTCCCTTCGCAGCTTTTGTCACGGATCAACGGGAATGGAGGTCTGTTCAACCAAACCTTGAACGGGGACCCGAAAGTTATTTCGTATACCCCTTCCCAAGAGGAAGGTTGGAAATATGTTTTAGTTACGCCAAGAAGCGTTTTTATGCAGCAAGTTATTCTGATTAAAAACTGGACGATCATTTTGTTTGCCTTATGCCTTACCGTCGGCTTGTCGGCCGCTTTTATCTTTACATACCGAAACTACAGCCCGCTGCGAAGAGCGGTGAACACCATTCTCAGAGGGAAAAATTGGAGCGGCAAACCGTCTGTAAATGAATACGACTTTATTTTGCAAACCATTGAAGGCTCTCTTCATGAAGAAAAGACGCTGCGTAGCATGTTGGCCCAGCAAACTCCTGTCATACGTTCCAATTATCTTTCGCGTCTGATCCGGGGACAAATGGACGTGGATACCTCGGAGAAGGGCGGGCAAGCGCTGATGTTTATGGACATTTCATTTGTAAGCGATTACTTTGCGGTGATCGTTGTCCAGCTTGACAGCATTTTGAGGTTCAACGAGGAGCAAAGCGAGGAGATGTGGGCGCTCGCCAGATTTATCGTCTCCAACATCGGCATGGATATCATCCAAGAGCCGCATAAGGCTTTTGCCGTCGAGCTGGACCACGACCGGGTGGCCTTGCTGAACAACTTTTCGTCGGAACAGCCCGAGAATGCGGAGCAGGTCATCAAGGAGATGTCTGAGTCGCTGAAAAACCTGATCGAGCAGCGGTTCAAAATTGATATTACCGTGGCCGTCGGTCTTCCGCACGTCGGGGCGAAGAGCGTTGGCGAGAGTTATGCGGAAGCGGTAGCGGCACTTGAATACCGCATCATTAAAGGCGGAGGGACGATTATCTACTTTCAGGATATTACGAACGTCCACTCGCATTATTACTATCCGATCGACATCGAGGTGCAGCTGATCAATTTCGTCCGCAGCGGGGACATGGAAAATGTTCTTAAGCTGCTGGACACGATTTACATGATGAACTTTGAGTCAGGCAGCATTACGCCGGAATTCGGCAGATGCCTGTTCTTTAACATCACAAGCACGTTTTTGAAGATCATCAATTCAACCGGGACGGACCAGCATGATATTTTAGGACGGGATATTGACCTTGTAAAGGATATTTTTTCGTATGAGACCGCGGAGGGCATGCAGCAGCGCATCAAAAAACTGTATGAATTGCTGACCGAATCGCTTGTCACGGATCGTACCGATCATTGCATTCAGCTGCTGCAGGATATGGAGCAATTTTTGGAGGAGAATTTCACGGACCCGAATATGGGCCTTGGCATGATGGCCGAACGCTTTGAGATGACGCCTCAATATGTATCTACTTTTTACAAAAAGCATAGCGGCATCAACCTTAGCGACTATATTGCCAGAAAAAGAATTGAGCTTGCCAAGCAGCATATGTGCGACAAGGACCTCACCAACGCCCGGATCGCGCTGCTTGTCGGATATACAAGCGACGTTGTTTTTATCCGTGCCTTTAAAAAGCTTGAAGGGGTTACGCCGGGCAGGTACCGTGAGAACATGCTGTCTTATGCTTCCGATGACGTCGGATAATGGGATGCCATTGTTCTGCTTTGCAGATTCCGGCAATGAGGTGTGGCATCTGCCATTTGGTGCTAATGTTGCGTTTTTTTCGATCAGCAAAAAAAAAAGGAGGCAGTTTCCTTGGGAATTCCCAAAGAAACAGCCTCCTTTTTTGTACCTTGAGAGCCCACGTCTGAAGCGGGCTCTTTGTTTTTATTCCTCTCCCGTTGCAATCGGATTGTCCTCATACGAGATCCAATCGCTCCAGCTGCCCCCGTACAGCTTCACATTCGTGAAGCCTGCTTCTTCCAGAGCGAGCACGTTCGGGCAAGCAGAGACGCCGGATCCGCAGTACACAATTACATCCTTATCCTTCGGAACGTCGTGGAAGCGCTGCAGAATTTCCTCGATGCTGATCCAGCGTCCTTGTTCATTCAAAAGCTCTTTCCAAAAGTAATTCACAGCTCCTGGGATGTGACCAGCGACGGGATCAATGGGCTCCTCGACGCCCTCATAACGGCGTTGTTCCCGGGAATCGATGAGATAAGCCGATCCGTTGTTGATTGCTTGTATGACGTCCTCAACATCCACCAGCATGGTCTGCTGGATTTCCGGTTCATAACGGACCGGAATGACGACCGGTGTTTCTGCCGTCACCGGGTAACTCGCGTTCTTCCACGCCGAGAACCCTTGATCCATAATATAAACGTTCTGGTGCCCCGTATATTTCAACATCCACCAAAGCCGGCTGGCTACCATGCCGCTCTGATCATCGTATATGACAACACGTTTTTCTTTATCGATGCCTGCATGGCCGAGCTTCCCGGCAAATACGTTCATGTCCGGCAAGGGATGGCGTCCGCCATGCGATGAAAGGGGGGATGAGAGGTCTTTATCCAAATCCAAGTATACTGCGCGTGGAATATGCCCCTCCTTGTAACCCTGCCTTCCGGTTTCGGGCTGCCCTAATGTAAAACGGCAGTCAACAATGACCAGGTCCGGTTCAAACATTCGGGCAAGGAGCCACTTCATGGATACAATATATTTCATAAAGAAAGGCACCGCCTTTGCTGAAATGTACATGGGATTTATATTAAGCTGCAGCCAGCTGCTCCATGAATTGGTTGAGTTGACCGAAAGATTTGGATAGAGTAGTGGCCGCCACTTCATGTTTGGTAGCAAGCTCGGTTTGAGTGACAGGAATATCGAGCGCACGTGTGTACAGCTGATCCAAAGCTGCCTTAAAGCCGCCCGGTTTGCGGAAACGCGGGGACTCCTTCATACAGAAGCCGTTCCAGAGAATGAGCACGTTAAAAAGAACGACCATTTTTTCTTTCTCATTGAACTCATAATCGTTGTATAACTGCGGGAATAGTTCTTCCGCCAACTCGCGGTAAGAATCATTGTCCCATTTCATTTCCCGAAGCGAAGCCAAGAACTCCGTTAACGTAGACGGTGCGTTCAGCATAGCCTGCTTCTCTTCATGGGAAGGTTCGATATGATGGGGTTGTCTTTCTGCCTCGCGGTCTTTCTCAAGACAACATTTTTTGTATTTTTTGCCGCTGCCGCAGTGACAGGCATCATTTCTACCTATCTTGTTCAAAAAACTCACTCCTCAAATGGTTGTTTAACGGATAGTTAATTATTACTCATCTATATCATCATAAAAGATAATATAAAATTTGACCACCTGTTGAACTGGGATTACCCTGTATTTTCGATAATTTCTTATAAAAAAAGACAAAATTAAGGCTTATTCCCTTCTTTGAAAGAGAAGGGAATAAGCCTTTTGGGTGAATTAACCATGTTCTTCTATTCAACAGGTATAAGTGCGAGTGTTTACTTTTTAATGGCATTCATAATAAGAGAGGTGTATGCAGCAGCTCCTTCAGGCTCCAGATGTACACGGTCTGATCTGAAATATTCGGGATGATCCTTACTTGCAGCATACCAATCCACAAGCGTGGTATTCGTGAACTTCTTGCTGGTCTCAGCCAGCATGGTGTTTACGTTGCGCTCCCAGTCTCTTGGAACTTTAGTGTTTACAAGAATTACTTGTTTGGCCGTGCTCAAGGAACTGAGCAGAGACTTCAAATCCTTCTCAGCAAAAGCTCCGTTCGTTCCCAGGCCAATGATTACGACCCCGTTCAGCCGTCCTTTGGCTTTTAGCCCTGGGATTAGCTCATCCGCCTGATACATTTGCCGGCCGATCTTGGCATCAATCATTATTCCGGGAAGCTGTTTTTGCAGATAAGGCGTGACACCGACCATTACAGAATCGCCTATCGCTGTGACGGATGATCCGTCCTGAGGCTTTTGGGTACCGCCGCCTGGCTGTTTCGAGTTGTTGGGTTTCTTGGCTGTACTATCCGATGGTTTGTTGCCTGGTATCTTGGATTTATCCGGATTCTCGGCAGGTTTTTCCTTTTCGGGTGTACCTGGTTTACCGGTAGACTCGTTTCCATTCTTGCTGCCATCGGGATTCTTAGCTGCTGGCTCTTTATGTACAGGATTTTCTGTTGGCACAGCTGCCTGGTCCTCTTCAGGATTCTGGTCAGGCTTGGGTTTCTTTACAGGTGTTGCTCCTTGATCTCCGGAAGTAGCCGTACTGTCCGGAGGGGTGTCATTACCTTGGGAAGGAGCTTCTATACTGTTATCCTGTTCTGGCTCTACAGCTGGATCAGCAGGGGGCATAAGGACGTCCACGAGAGCTTCTTCGGATTCCTGAGCCGTTGTAGCACCGGAGACGCTTGTCATCATCCCTGCACAAAATATTCCGATCAACACAAGAGTGCTGCATGAAACGACCCAGCTTTTTAGAGAGAGCCGTCCCGGACGCCATTGTGGATGACGCACTTTTTGCCATAGTGTTTTAAGGGCTCCATGGCGAATCGGCTCCTCAATGTACTTCCAGGATAGGGAGGCCAGAATAACGCTGGCTGCAACCTGCAAGGATGTGTGCAAGACGCTGTTCCCTATCGGGTTCCCGTCCGGACTTGTAAGGATAATAACTGGATAATGCCATAGGTAAATGCCGTAGGAACGGACACCGATCCATCGCAGCGGCTTACTCCCTAATATTTTGCCGAGCAGTGCTGCTGGATGAGCCAGGACAGCAACGACGACAGCTGAAGCAAGAGACAAAATGACCATACCGCCCTGATAAAGACTTGCATCATAGCGGTCTGTTTTCCACATCATGTACAAGACGAGGACGAGAGCGGCTGTTCCGGCGGTGTCCAGCCCCAGGCGAACGAAAGGTGAGGCATTGGAGGACCGCTTATAGCTGGGCCAAATAATGGCGAGACCGGCTCCGATCAGCAGTCCAAATGCACGGGTGTCTGTGCCGAAATATACGCGGCTTGGATCTCTGCCAGGCTCGTAAAGCAGTACCATGGTTAACGCTGAAATACTAGCAAGGATGAAGATAAAGTACAACATTTGTCCTCGGCGTGGAAATACACGAAGACCGATCAGCATAATGAGCGGCCATAAAAGATAAAACTGCTCTTCTACCGCCAGGGACCACATGTGTCCCAAGGGAGAAGGAGGGCCGAAGGATTCGAAATAAGATACGTCTTGAAATATAAACTGCCAGTTGCTTATGTATGTGACTGCCGCTGTAACGTCTCCTCGGAGCGTCGACATTCGGGAGTGATCGAATAGAGTAACCCATGCAACAATGATGATAAGCATTGCGAACATGGCTGGAAGCAGCCGCCGGAATCTTCTGTACCAGAAATCTTTCAGGTCGAGTCTGCCATTTGTGCGCCACTGCGCTGCCAGTATATCTGTGATCAAGTAGCCGGAGAGCACGAAAAATATGCTAACTCCCAAGAAACCACCAGGGGCAAATTTAAGGCCCCAATGATAGCTCATGACGCCGATCAACGCCAAAGCTCTAAGTCCATCCAGTCCCGGCATGTAGCGAGATTCTTTTTTCAATGGTTCAGGCACAGGTTATCACCCCTGCCTTGCACGAATTACGGAAGTTTTTGTCGTAAAAAAACCGGTTTGCCGCAGTGAAGTTCATATTCACAAACGTCTGGGTGCTATTATACAAGAAAGTCATTTGGAACATGTTTAAACCTTCCCTTTCCAAAACAAGATGTCGTAGGTTAATACTAGCACCGCTGGAAAAAAAGTAGGTGACAAAAAGGTAAACCTGAGGAAACATATCGATGTCAATAAAAAGACAGAATTTTAACTAACCCTCATGTCGAAAAAAAACGAAAGGTAGAAAGAGGTGTCGGCTCGTTGTTAACTACCGTCTGCAGCTCCATAAAGAAGAGGAGGTGTCTGTAACCTCCCCCGTAGCCTTTAATGTGTATTCCAATAATTACTAGCTAATAGCCCCCTCCTTTTTTTTGAAAAAAGTTTTGAGTGCCTCGTAAACCTCGCCTTTGTCCTTGATCACATGGTATAAAAACTGATCCATTTTTATGTTCTTATACGCTGACATCAGCGTGCTGCTGCGGTTGTACTGGTTGACTTCGCCATACCCGAACATATTACTTACTTTGAGAAGCTCACCGATCAGCTTAACACATCGTTCATTATCTGAGGTCAGGTTGTCGCCATCCGAGAAATGAAAGGGATAGATGTTGTATTTGGAAGAGGGATAGCGTGAGTGGATAATATCGAGTGCCTTAATGTAAGCCGAAGAACAGATTGTACCTCCGCTCTCACCACGTGTGAAAAAATCCTGCTCGGTTACTTCTTTGGCTTCCGTATGGTGTGCGATGAACACAATTTCAACTTTTTCGTACTGCCGGCGAAGGAAACGTGTCATCCAGAAGAAGAAGCTGCGGGCACAATACTTCTCGAAGGAGCCCATCGATCCTGATGTATCCATCATGGCAATGATCACTGCATTAGACTCGGGAATGACCGTGTCATCCCACGTTTTATAACGCAGATCGTCAGGACTGATGTGATGAATACCTGGATTGCCTGTTGTAGCATTACGGCGGAGATTTTCCAGAATCGTTCTCTTTTTATCGATATTAGACATGATGCCTTTTTTACGAATATCGTTGAAGACGATGGAATGCGTTTCGATCTGCTCTTTATCCTTGGGCTGAAGCAGCGGGAGCTCGAGTTCTTCGAACAGCATGTTTTCAAGCTCTTCGATACTGACCTCTGTCTCCACCACATCCTGACCCGGCTGGTCTCCGGCCTTCTCTCCCTTTCCGGGTGCCTGTTGTGAAGGATCGCGGCCGAGAACGTCACCAACCTGGCTGTCACCGTCTCCCTGCCCAACATGCTTTTGCTTCTGGTAATTATAAATGAACCGGTACTCGTCAAGGCTGCGGATCGGTACTTTGATAATCTGCTTACCATCCGAGAGAATAATGTTCTCCTCTGTGATGAGATCAGGCAGGTTCTGCTTGATTACTTCCTTGATCTTACGTTGATGGCGAACCTGGTCCTGGTAGCCTTTGCGGTGGAGCGACCAATCTTCACGGGATACGACGAACGACAGGGCATCTTCGTTTTTCACGGACAGGCACCTCCCACTTTCGGCCTATGCCTAATACGGTCATAAGGTCTGTAGTATTTCATTATATTCTCGCAAGCGGTTGTTATGTGAGTGTGGATGGCTGGGAACCCGGTTTTCAGCTTGGTCTATTTTTGAATAACGAAAGAGCCTGCGACAGCTCACATGATGTGTAAACTGTGACAGGCCCTTTTAATAAAATGCATACTCTTTACATTAAGAAAGTGCCTACTACGATGGAAACCCCGATGATGATCGAACGTAGAAGCTGGGCGACCGCCATATTGCCCTTCGCGATTTCTTCGCAAACTTTAAATTGCGGCGTGATCCAGTCAAAGATGAGATATACGAGACAGAGAATGGCCATTCCGATCAGTGACCAAATGATCATCTGCAACCAGGAATGCGAACTGTAGGATACCATGGCAACGATGATACAGAGACCAAGCAACTTGCTTCCCATATAAAGACCTGCTGCCGTATTTCCTCCCGTGATTTCTTTGCGGTCGTCAAAACGTGTCAGAGAACTAAACACGAAATAGCCAATGATAAGTACACCAAGAATAATGCCTAGACCGATGATGACATTGAGTAGATTTAACCCGAAATTTTGCAAAAAGAAGCTCCTCCTTTAAGTTGATGAAATTTATTCTTCAGGTGCGAAGATGGCTGCAGGAAGGTAGTAAGCATCGTCTCCGGTAACCTTTCCTCCTATTCTGGATAAAACGCCGCCGAAGCGGCCGCCCACTACGAAAGCTCCCGTTAGGAGACGACCGCTGTACACACCTTCTTCTGTTTCGACCTCTGCCGAAGGCATAGTCCAGTATTGTTGATAAATCTTTGGTTGATCGCTGTAATACGCCAGAATGTCCGCGTCTTCCTCTGAATCGTGATTACTGTCGGTCGATGAAGGTGCATTAGCATCTTTTTTCTGACTCCCATGAAGCGAGGTTCCTTTCCCTTCACGGCCCCAATAGCTTTTGGCAACATACGGTAAATTCTGCAGCTTAAAGGGCTCAGGACTAAAATAGGTGGGCAAACAGTACGTTGAAATAATCTCAAGTTCTTCAGGTTCAAACAATGTGAATCCACAGTAATCAGCGGTCTGATGATTTCGCTCATACAGCGACCAAAGTGTCGCGAGAAACCCTTTGCTCTGCAAAATGAAATTTTGCGGCGGATTGATTAATCCGATCTTGCCCGCAGATGCCAACTCCAACAGTGCTTCACCGACATTGAGACCCGAGGTCTCATCCCGGTCCTGTGTCAGATACTCAAGCGGGTAAAGCCGGTACCAAATGTCGATTTGGCGTCCGTTATGGTAAAGGCCTTTACCTGGTATGATGTCCAGCTCCTCCAGAGGAGCATAGTGAGCAGGAACGTTCATTCTACGCAGCTGCTCCATCAGATAGAGCGTATTGAAGCGGTCCTCAGGATGCCAATCATAGCAGCTGAATGTAACGGATTTCTCAAGTCCTCGAGCTTTATAAAATTCGGCGAAGGCAGCTAATTCTTCCCCCAACAGCTCTTGCAGGTTAACCGAAGGGCCTTTCCATGATGTATGTCGTTTAAGAATCTGCCCCTCAAGGTAAGCAGACTCCGGAATACCTGTCGGTGTGTCGGCATTGTTCTCGATCATTTTCATCCCTTGCGGTCCGAGGATCCAATCCTGCCTGGTTATTCCGCCTAACGGAATTTCTTCACGGATAAGCGGCAGAAGAGAGGGGGGGATGTCGAGCTGCCGGATCAGATAGCTATCTGGCATGTACCGTTGTACAAAACGCATGGTTTTACGGAATATGGCATCCATCGCTTCTGATGCGGTGCTCAGCTCTGATATTTCTCCAGGACTGTATAGAGCGATAGAAGGGAGGCAGTAGGCCTTTTCGTACATACGGTGATATGACACGATGTTGGAGGTTTCGCCACCGTATACGTCCTCCTGAGTGCTGCCAAGAGGATGTATAGGCCATAATGAATCAGTCATCGTCAATCAGCCTCCTGATCTTACACCGCTCGAGCCGCCGCTGCCGAATCCTGAATGGCTTTTTGAAGAACGGATCGAATCACTTTGAGAACGGGTAAGAGGTGTGCCTTTACCGTGATAAACTCCGGATCCACCGTTATAGTAATAATAGCCGCCGGATGAATCATATTCGCAGTATTCAATATTGGGATCACAGTCATCATAATAGTTGTCCCCGCATCCGGTTAAGGTCGCCGGAACAGCCAGCATTAAAGCAAAAGCCGCTAATCTCATTTTTGAACCGGGGGCCATGTCGTTATTGTTCATCACTATCTGCCTCCTTCAGGAACAGTAAGACTCTATCGTGGGTTGGATCATATATGCTGAATAATATTTCATAGGTCAGACTGCTGAATACTAGATAATGATTGAGAAGGTAGGCGGCGATATCCCGTTTAAACGTGGGAGCGGGAAAAAGCCGATCCGGTGTTTGAAAGGCTGTGCCATCCCAGAGCAGATACTCTATACGGGAGAAGCCAACGGAACTGCTTTTGACAGCAGATTCGATAGCATTGCCGTAGGTCTCCACTTCTTCTGGATTAAAGGATGTAACGTATATGAACTCTCCGGACTGATCATCACTTTCATGGGACAAATGCACGAACAGCTGCCCGGACAAGAGCGTAGCATCGACCAATTTTCTAATAAACAGCTCATCCTGTGAGACCGATGATTCCTCAGCTGGCTTCGATCTTCCACGCTTTTCTTCCGGCCAGACGACATATTTCAATAAATAATAAATAACAATTACCTGCCTTTCTTGATTATCCCGGCGTAAGTCTCGGGATTACAAATAACATACAGCTTCGGATCCTGACCGATGGGATCATCAAGCATGCGGTTAATTCCGAGATTGCCGCGATTAGCGATGAGTGTTGCACCTTGTGTCAGCAGTGCCTCGAAAGCATTTCTGTAGGTGACCCAGGCAGGATCACATGGAATTTCATACAGATCATCTCCGAACCGGCTGCTGAGAAGCTGGGTGTATATCTCTGTACTGCCTTCATGTAATGCGGAACGTACAGCCAAGCGTGATACCGCATCATGGGAAACGATAAAATCATTGATGTTTACATGACGGAAATTGTGAATATGCTTTTCTAGCATAATTTCCACGGTCGTATGTACTTCCGGAGCCAGCCTTTCAATGCTAGAGGAGATTAACAGTGACTTGCCGTCTGTGAGTGAAGGATCGTCGATCCTTATGTCACCAAAGATAATGGCTGATTTCGCCCGTTCGATGCCTGCTTTCCGGAGCGTGTCTTCCGAAGCCGGATCACCGCTTATAAAATGCACTCTCGGATGTTCAACAGGCATTCTGTCCAGATCATCGATCAGGACAATCTCGTTCAGATTTCCGGCACCAAGCAGTTCATCTATCGCAGATTGGGCTTTTTTGTTCCAGTGGATAATGATGATATGGCTCCTATTCGGATAATCCACTTTACCGCTCATCCTCCTTTCTTTGGCGTTTACGAACAGATCTATGATTTTTCCGATAACCAAGCTGAGTAGGCCAATACCGAACAAATACAGAAATATTGCGAATACTTTGCCAGCAGCTGTTACTGGATAAAAGTCACCATAACCGACTGTAGTCAGGGTAGTCATGACATACCAGAAGGCGTTAAACGGATTTTTAAATGTGTCCGGTTCAAGAAGGTACATGATGCATGAAGCCAGGATGATAAATATCCCTGAGAACACAATAAGAAAAGGAGCAGGGAGACGGAACAAACGATTGGACAAACGTCTTAACAGTAGATACAAGATTTTTTTCACCCCGCTTCATATCCCTGAAATTGGATCACTTGGCTATTATATACGGGTTATACGCTGGTCTGCCATAAAAAGATTCAGAAAAATATAAAGGCCCTTAACCTCATAAATAATGAGGTTAAGGGCCTTTATCAGTCGATCAAACGCTGGGTAATATCGCAGGGATTTTATGCTATCCGTTCAGAACGAATACGAAAAGAGCCAGAATTATAAATAGGACGATACCATTAATAATTGCACCGATAACCGAGTGAGATCTTTTGTGGTTTTTGGAGAAGCTTCCAGCCAGTCCTAACAAAAAACCGACCAGATTGATAGCCAGGATAATAACGAACACAGCGGCCAGGGATGTCATGGCTTCGAGTGCCTCCTGAGGTGGTTGTAGTATCGGACCTTCCGGAGTAACATATGGCTCTATCATTGTCGTTCCGAGCGAAGCCATAATAATATAACCCAATAAAGTTATAATAGAGATGATAAAAGATGCAATTCCAAAACGGGATTGTTTTCTGTCCTCTGGTGGGATGAATGTATTCTTAGATTGTTTTGAAGGCTCCTTCGGCTTCGAAGGAGGGGACGGGGTCTGATGGTCCATAATTATTTCTCTCCTTATTCAAACATTTAGTTTCGAATCGTATCTGTATTAATTTTTCACAAAACAGCCGTGAAATCAAGTACTTGCTTTTGTTAGATTGGTGGCAAACGTGTATTCCTTCGGTTAAACTGAATAATAAGTATCGAATACAAGAAAACGCTGTATAAGGAAATGCAAAAGGAGTTGTCAAAAAAGATGCAGAGGACATTCATGGCATGGGGAGCTGTCCTAATGGCACTGTCCGTAGCTATCGGCGCATTCGGCGCTCACATGCTGGAAGGAAGAATCAGTGCGGATGAAATGGCAGTATATGAGACTGGCGTACATTACCACATGATTCATGGTATTGCTGTCATCATTACGGGACTTGCTGCAGGTTTGTTCGGCGAATCCAGAAAGTTGTTCTGGGCCGGTGTGCTGTTTATCGCAGGAGTTCTTATTTTCTCCGGAAGTTTGTATGTGCTGAGCCTGAGCGGAATCAAGTGGCTTGGTGCGATCACGCCGATCGGAGGCGTATCCTTTATTGCCGGCTGGCTGGTTCTTATGTCTTCGGCCTGGTCTGGAAAAAGGACATAGCAATAGGCAGTAAGTAAATCAAAACGGCTTGCCTGTTCCCGTGTGGGGAGGCGAAGCCGTTTTTTTATATGTTCTAGCTGGTACTGAATTCGTCAATTTCATTCACATTAAAAGTATAAACCTGCTTTTCATCCACATGATAAACATTCACCAGCTGATTGCTGTCATCATAGTTGAGAATTCGGCAGGGCAGACTTACCTGTTTACCGTTACGGTTCGCCGTCAGCCTCACAAGGCGGTTATCCTTTGAGTATATTTTTATCCATTCATAAGGGTCACTCTCAGGGGGGACTGGAGTGCTGGCGGCAGCAGGCTTCTTTTCCTTTTCTGGTAAGGAAGCGCCTTTAGCTGAATTAGTCTTGGCGGTATTTTCTTTTTTGGTAGAGGATGATGATTCGTTTAACGTAGAAGACTTAGAGACTTTGGAGATGACAGAGCGTTTTTTGGCTTGGATCAGGGTGTCGATGATTTCACCAAGTTCTAACCCCGATTTGACGCGAAAATCAATGACTTCTTCATGATTGTTTAGCATCTCCAGTAAGTGTTGCAAAGCTAGTGCGTTGGAGCGGCTTTTTATTAGAATATCAACGTTAAATAAAAAACCGTTATCATCAGTAGTTGCGTTATTGTTCATAGGTTTATGGTTCACCAGCTTTCAAAAACTTTCCTAAACACAACTATATCATACCTTTCAGATAATCATAGTCCTAATGTCACGCAGAATTTCATAAAAATGTTTTATTAGCTAGAGACGTTAGCACCATACTGTATCCTACAGAATACACATAATCTTAGCCGTGTGAGGGGAGATGTGTTTCATGGTTACACTATTGCCTATCGAAATTGAGGGACATACCGTCATGGGTGTGGAAGTAAAATTGCCTAAAACTACACTTTTGGCGATTTACACGACTCGCGGATATATTATGTGTGGGGCTCTGGACGTAGGTCTACTTAACCAAAAACTTGGAGACCGCCAGATTATTGCCGGAAGAGCTGTCGGAGTCCGTACACTAGAGGATCTGCTTGAGGCACCATTGGAGTCAGTTACCGTTGAAGCTGAAAAATGGGGGGTTCATCCGGGTTTGAAAGGCAAGGACGCAATCATTCGGATGTTGTAAGAGGTACTGATCTACAAATAAAGGACGATTCCGAATAGAATCGTCCTCTTCTTGGTTGTTTTGTTTATTCAGCGAAT
Source organism: Paenibacillus uliginis N3/975 (assembly GCF_900177425.1). Classification (NCBI taxonomy): domain Bacteria; kingdom Bacillati; phylum Bacillota; class Bacilli; order Caryophanales; family Paenibacillaceae; genus Paenibacillus; species Paenibacillus uliginis. The sequence continues at coordinate 1,342,269 of NZ_LT840184.1, forward strand.
AAAGTCTTCAGGTTTTCCGGATATGGAGCCTCTATAATTCCTTTTTCTGTAATAATGGCCGTTACATATTCATGAGGTGTAATATCAAACGCCGGATTGTAAACCTTCACGCCGGATGGAGCCGTTCGTTTACCGAAGCCTTCGGTAATTTCTTCTGCCGGACGTTCTTCGATCGGTATGTCTGCACCCGTCGGTGTGCTCAAGTCGATGGTGGATAAAGGACAGGCTACATAAAATGGTATTCCATGTGCTTTAGCTAAAACAGCGACCCCATAGGTTCCGATCTTGTTGGCGACGTCTCCGTTCGCAGCAACCCTATCGGTTCCCACGATGACAGCCTGTATCCATCCTTTAGACATGACCATGGCCGCCATGTTGTCGGCGAGCAAAGTTACATCAATTCCCGCTTGCTGAAGCTCGAAGGCGGTAAGACGCGCGCCCTGAAGCACAGGTCTAGTCTCATCAGCAAATACTTTAAAGGAAATCCCCTGTTCGTGAGCGAGATACATGGGAGCGAGTGCTGTACCGTATCTGGCTGTTGCCAGACCTCCTGCATTGCAGTGGGTAAGAATGCCCATGCCGTCCTGAATAAGCGGCAGCGCATGTTCACCGATCTGCCGGCATACTTCTTCGTCTTCGGAGCGGATAGCATGAGCTTCAGCGAGAAGTCCTTCATTCAGACTAGTGATATTTTGATTCCCACTGGCAAGTTTCTCGGCAGCCAGTTTCATCCTGTCCAAAGCCCAGAATAAATTGACTGCGGTTGGCCGTGATGTTGCCAGATAAGCACAAGTTTGATGAACATGATTTACCCATTCAGCTGAAACATCGCCTGGATAGCTGTTTGCGCCAAGAACGGCACCGTATGCTGCGGCGATGCCGATGGCTGGGGCTCCGCGGACCTTCATGGAGTGTATTCCTTCCCAGACATCTTCCGGGGTATAGAGCTTCAGGTTGACGATCTCACCCGGAAGAAGCCGCTGATCCAGCATAACAAGATGGTCGCCGCCCCATAGGAGGGATCTTAGCGGGCCAGTTGTTGAATCAAGAATTGTGTTTGTGTTGCTCATATAGACACCCCTATTTCTGTAGTTGCAAGATGTACAAGCTTTAGTAAGTCATCCACGGTACCGATATTCCGGTGGTGGCGGACCAGATTTTTTCCGACAGCGAGTGCTTTACGCTGCGCTGTTTCACGTGCCATATCATTTTCAATTCCATCAATGTCTGCTACATGCGACAATCCGACAATTCTGCGTATCATTTTGCATCCCGCGAAACCTGTAGCATCTCGTAATACCTCAGTTAGGTAATGATCCTGATATCCAGGTGTCCGTGACATTTCGTCAACCAGGTCTTTGTTCCATAGGCTGCGGAAGGATGATTCAAAATGATTCCATACATCCTTAACCATCTCAAGAAGACGTTCTTCTCGTAATGTTAAGTCTTCATTGCTTTGGTTCCATCCCGGTTGGGAAGCATAGTTGAGCAGCAGATTTCCGATTACAGCGCCAATATCAAATCCCATCGGTCCAAAGTAGGCAAATTCGGGATCGATCATCTTGGTAGATTCAGGAGTGACGAAGATACTTCCTGTATGCAAATCTCCGTGAAGGAGGGCTTGGCTGTGTGTCAGGAATTTCTCTCGAAGAAGTGCTACCTCAAAATGAAGAGGAATATCGTTTCGTAAGGCTTCGGCTTCATCTTCAATGCTATCCGAGTAGCTATTGTTGGCTGAGCTGCGGTAAGGATCTTCAAAAATGAGATCTTCCGTAATTTTGCACAAATCCGGATTGACGTAGCGCCCTGCAAGTTCTTTTTTCTCCTGTTGATTCATGCCAAGGTCAGAGGTGTAGAATAGTGTTTTTGCGAGAAATTGACCAATATGCTCCGCAAACCGGGGATATGTAATCCCATCGATTAATCCCTTCCGCATAATGGTATATTGGCTCAGATCCTCCATTATAGTATAAGCAAGTTCGTCTGAATAGGCGAATACCTTTGGAACGAAATCGGGACAAAGCCGATGCTGTATTTCGAGAGATTGTCGTTCAATACGCGCCCGTTCAAGTGATAGAGGCCAGGATTCCCCGACAACCTTTGCATAAGGAACGGCTTGTTTGATAATGATACTTTCAGCGGAATTTTCCGTGGTCACATGGAATACAAGATTTAGATTACCGTCACCGATCTCTCGGCAGTTAAGCACAGCGTTTTCGGAAAAGACCCCGGGAAGGCGTTGCGCAAGCGTGATCGCTTCTTCCGAAGTCAGTGGATGATATGCGGACATAGATGGTCACCTCCATATATAATAGAAAAAAGAAAAACCAACTTTTCTAGTAGGTATAATTCAGTATAACGGCAAACCAGGCACTTTTGTACATTTTTTTAACAATGACTCATTCGGCCTTTGACTTGATTCGGAGCCAGCCCGCTGGGGTAAACTATAAGTAGACGCCCGGCTTATTCGTAAATGTTGATAATTTAAGTGCGTGTTCAAAAAGGTCGGTTTTCAGCACCGAAGCATATGCTTCCGATGTGCGTTTTTTCAAAACGCTTGAGTTGGATGAAGCTAGGGACTGAGGAGCGGAGCTACACGTTTTCGTAGAAAACGTCTTCGGAAGCATCAGCTGTTTTGGGTACGTGAGCACCTAAAATGTTTCCGGAGGAAACATACTTCGTAAGCATCCACTTAGGACCGGCTGAATTCAAAATTCGATGCCGAGCCCACTTCTTGATTCACTTCGTGATCAAAAGCGGACTTTTTGAACAACCTCTTTAAGGGTGAATCATATATGGAAAAGGAAGGGATTACTTATGGCTAAAACTCAATCGACTAAATCGAGCAGCAAAACGAGAAACTCAGGTGTAGAGCAAGCACTGAACCAGCAGGTAGCTAATTTTAATGTCCTCTATGTGAAACTCCATAATTACCATTGGTATGTTGGTGGCGAGCAGTTTTTTTCCCTTCATGCTAAATTCGAAGAACTATATGATGAGGTTACCTTGAAGATGGATGAGGTGGCTGAACGGCTGCTTGCAATCAAAGGACAGCCGGCTGCTACGATGAAAGAATATCTTGAAATCTCTACGATTCAGGAGGCGGCAGGCAATGAGGATACCCGCGGCATGGTGCAGCAGCTCGTAGAGGATTTTGCTACACTTTCTGAGGAACTGCAAGAAGGTATCGAAATTGCCGAGAAAGCGGAGGATATGCCTACTGCTGATATGCTGACAGGCTTCAAAGCGGACTTTGAGAAACATATGTGGATGCTTCGTTCTTTCCTAGGATAAGAAAATAGATTGAACGGGATGACTGGTGGATAAGGTCAAGAAATTCATTCTTTTGTTGAAAAATACAAATATGCCTGGGCAGTCGTAACACCTTAATCCTTCCGAATGTGACAACCGTCTGGTGAGGTACAGTTATTGAACAACGGTGCTGGATGCAGATCGAAAGGGGAGAGGGCTCAGCTTATAGTAACAGCTGTTCCGGGGACAGGCTGTAAAATAAAGGGCTTGGCCGTATAGACGGTCAGGCTTTTTTTATGGACATTGGTGCAATGATAAATATCACACATTGGCTTGTCCGGTTGAATTAAAGTACCTTTTATTATAAGATGGGTTGAGAATCACTGAGAATCAGTTTAGAATAATTATAAATAAATCATCTTGTGATAAATCAGGGCGACCGATCCTGTTATCATATCACACCACTATACTTTTTTCGACGGAGGGAATATCACATGTCAACGAAGTTTGTCATTGAAGGTTTGAAAGCACAAATCGAAGGCAAAGAAATCCTTAAGGGTATTAACCTGGAGATGAATGGCGGTGAAGTACATGCCATCATGGGACCGAACGGAACAGGTAAAAGTACTCTAGCTTCTGCTTTGATGGGTCATCCAAAATACGAAGTTACAGAAGGAAGCGCGACTTTGAACGGTGAAGATCTGCTTGAAATGGAAGTGGATGAGCGCGCTTTGGCAGGATTGTTCCTGGCGATGCAATACCCAAGCGAAATCGCTGGTGTGACCAACTCCGACTTCCTTCGCAGTTCGATCAACGCACGCCGCGGTGAAGGAAATGAGATTTCTCTTATTAAATTCATCCGCCAAATGGAAGGCAAGATGAAAGAGCTTGAGATGAATCCAGAATTTGCTCATCGTTACCTGAACGAAGGCTTCTCCGGCGGTGAGAAGAAACGTAACGAAATTTTGCAGATGATGATGATGGAACCGAAGGTTGTTATTTTGGACGAAATTGACTCCGGTCTGGATATTGACGCACTGAGAATCGTGGCTAACGGTGTTAATGCAATGAAAAACGAAGATCGTGGTTTCTTGATTATTACCCACTATCAGCGTTTGCTTAACTACATCACTCCGGATTTTGTACACGTGATGATGCAAGGACGTATCGTTAAATCCGGTGGTCCTGAATTGGCTCAACGTCTGGAAGCGGAAGGTTACGATTGGATTAAGGAAGAGCTCGGCATTACTGACGAAACTGTAGGTCAAGAAGCGTAAATAGACGGGAGGAGGAGAAGAAATGACTACACAAACCATTCTTCCGGTCAACGCTGAAGCATTGAAGGCACTGTCCGCAAGCAAGCAGGAGCCTGCTTGGGTAACGGAAAGCCGCCTGACATCGCTGGAACTGGCCGGCCAGTTGGAACTGCCTAAGCTGGAGAAGCAGCGGATTGACCGCTGGAACATCCAGGCGTTTGGTGAATACAAGCAAAGTGAGCAGCTTTCGTCTTTTGAAGATCTTCCACAGGAAGCGGCAAAACTTGTCGAAGGTTCAAGAGAAGGCGGACTCGTTATTCAGCGCAACTCGGGTACAGTGTACTCGAAGCTGTCTGAGGAGCTGGCTGCACAAGGCGTCATTTTTACCGATTTGGAAACAGCGGTTAAAGAACATGAGAATCTCGTGAAGCCTTACTTGCACGAGGCTGTGAAACGGGATGAACATTACCTTGCTGCATTGCACGCTGCAACTTGGAACGGTGGAGTATTCCTGTATGTCCCTAAAAATGTAGAGGTAGAACTGCCGCTACAGGCTGTAATGTTGACAGATAACGCTGAAGCGCTGTTTGCACCGCATGTGCTCATCGTTGCTGAAGCGAACAGTCGCGTCACTTATGTAGACAACTATCTATCCAATGGCTTGTCGGGCCATGTTACTCATAACGGTGCTGTTGAAGTGTTTGTTAAAAATGGAGCCAAGGTTCGTTTCGCATCGGTTCACCAACTGACATCGGAAACGACGGATATCACTTACCGCCGTGCAGTTGTTGAGAACGACGGTTCCATCGAATGGATTGTCGGTGAAATGAATGATGGCGACACGGCAAGCGACACGATGAGCGTATTGCAAGGAAACGGTTCCTTGTCGGATCAGAAGGTAATTGCTGTCGGTTCCGGATCCCAGAAGATTAATTACACAACACAAGCACGCCATTTCGGCAAAAGCTCTGCGAGCCAAATGATTACCCGTGCGGTTATGCGTGAAGAGGCTCAAGCGATCATTAACGGAATTACGAAGATCGAGAAGGGTGCAACGAAAGCGGACGGACAGCAAACCGAGCGTGTACTGATGCTCAGTCCGAAAGCACGCGGTGATGCGAACCCAATTCTTCTGATTGATGAAGATGATGTTACCGCAGGACACGCGGCTTCGGTAGGACAAGTGAATCAAGAGCAGATTTACTATCTGATGTCTCGTGGTATTTCCCGTACGACAGCAGAATCCTTGATCATTTACGGTTTCTTGGCGCCGGTAGTAAGCGAGATTCCTTTGGAAGGACTGCGCGACCAGCTTCAAGGACTTGTTGAAAGGAAGCTGGGACAATGAATGCCTCAATCCGAGAACAGTTTCCTATCCTACATCAGGAAATAAACGGGCATCCGCTGGTGTATCTCGATAACGCTGCGACTTCTCAGAAGCCGCGTGCTGTTATTGACGCCGTTAAACACTACTACGAGTGGGAGAACGCCAACGTACACCGTGGCGTTCATACACTTGGTAGCCGGGCAACGGATGCGTATGAAGGAGCCCGAGAGAAAGTTGCCCGATTCATCCATGCGAAAAGCACGGAGGAAATTATTTTTACACGCGGGACAACGACAGCTCTTAACCTGGTAGCCTCATCGTATGCACGTTCCGTCTGCGGACCCGGTGATGAAATCGTTCTGACGGAAATGGAGCATCACAGTAATCTCATACCGTGGCAGCAGGTGGCTCTTGCCGTCGGCGCTACGCTGAAATATATACCGATTCAACCGGATGGTACAATTACATTGGAAGATGTAGAGAAGACCGTAACAAACCGCACCAAGATCGTGGCTATTGCACATGTGTCTAATGTAATGGGTGTGGTTCACCGGGTGAAGGAAATTGCAGAGATTGCTCACCGCAACGGTGCCGTGATCGTTGTCGATGGAGCCCAGAGCACTCCGCACATGAAAGTGGATGTTCAGGATCTGGACTGCGACTTTTACGCTCTGTCTGGGCATAAAATGTGTGCTCCGACTGGTATCGGGGCACTATACGGTAAGAAGGCACTGCTTCAAGAGATGGAGCCGATAGAGTTCGGTGGTGAGATGATCAACGATGTCGGCCTCTATGAGTCCAATTGGAAGGAGCTGCCTTGGAAGTTTGAAGGCGGAACCCCGATTATTGCTGGTGCTGTTGGATTAGGTGCAGCCATAGACTTTCTTGAAGAGATCGGCATGGATGAGATTGAGCGTCATGAAAGCCGCCTCGCGGCTTATGCCATGAACCGTTTGGATGAGATTGAAGGGATTAGCCTGTACGGCCCGCGTAAGCGGGATGTTGGTCTCATCACTTTTAATCTGGGTGATGTCCATCCGCATGATGTCGCAACTGTGCTTGATGCACAAGGCATTGCGATTCGCGCTGGTCATCATTGCTGCCAACCGCTGATGCGCTGGCTCAAGGTGTCTTCTACAGCACGCGCCAGTTTTTATCTGTATAATACAGAAGAAGACGTCGACAGGCTTGTCAGTGCCTTAATCCAGACAAAGGAGTATTTTGGCGATGCAACTTGACGATTTGTACAGACGTGTCATTATGGATCATTATAAAAATCCTCGTAACCGTGGGAAATTCGAAGACGATGCCGTCACGATTGACTTGAACAATCCGACATGCGGAGACCGGATTTCACTGCAGATGAAGGTGGAGGACGGTATTGTAAAAGACGCCAAATATACGGGCGAAGGATGTTCGATCAGCATGTCCTCCGCGTCGATGATGACGGATGCCGTTAAAGGAAAAACGCTGGAAGAAGCTCTTGAGCTGGCTTCCAAATTCTCCTGTCTGATGCAGGGCGAAGATGTGGAATTTGAAGAATATGAAGATATTGAAGCCCTATCCGGTGTGAACAAGTTTCCTGCACGCATCAAATGCGCAACGCTGGCCTGGAATGCACTGCGAAAAGGAATAGACGATACAGAATAGAAACATTAGAACGATAGGGAGGTAAGACGAATGGCCAAAAAAGCTCCTGAAATGGAAGAGTATAAATATGGTTTTCGTGATGAACACAAGGCTGTTTTTCAAACTGGTAAAGGTCTGACTCGCGAAATCGTGACTGAGATTTCTAAGATCAAGAACGAGCCGGAGTGGATGCTTGACTTCCGTCTGAAGTCTTTAGAACAGTTCGAGAAAATGCCAATGCCTAAATGGGGCGGAGATCTCGATGGACTAGATTTCAACGACATCCAATACTATGTAAGACCTTCTGAGAAACAAGGTAAGACCTGGGAAGAGGTTCCTTCCGAGATTAAGGAAACCTTTGACAAGCTGGGTATTCCTGAAGCTGAGCAGAAGTTCCTTGCTGGTGTATCGGCTCAGTACGAATCTGAGGTTGTATACCACAACATGCAAAAGGATCTTGAAGACCAAGGTGTTATCTTTACAGATACCGATACAGCTCTGAGAGAGCATCCTGAAATCTTCAAAGAGTACTTCTCGACCGTAGTTCCACCTACGGACAACAAGTTCGCGGCGTTGAACAGCGCAGTATGGTCCGGCGGTAGCTTTATTTACGTTCCAAAAGGCGTAAAATGTGAAATTCCGCTGCAGGCATACTTCCGTATTAACTCCGAGAATATGGGCCAATTCGAACGTACACTGATCATTGCGGACGAAGACAGCTTTGTTCACTATGTTGAAGGATGTACGGCTCCAATCTATAGCACGAACTCGCTTCACAGTGCAGTTGTTGAGATCATCTGTAAGAAAAATGCACGTGTCCGTTACACGACGATTCAAAACTGGGCTCCGAACATTTACAACCTGGTTACGAAGCGTGCAGTTGCAGAAGAGAACGCGACTATGGAATGGGTAGATGGTAACATTGGTTCCAAGCTGACGATGAAGTATCCTGCCGTTATCCTGAAAGGCCGCGGAGCGAAAGGTATGGTGCTCTCCATCGCTGTTGCCGGTAAAGGCCAGCATCAGGATGCAGGCGCCAAAATGATTCACTTGGCTCCGGATACCACGTCTACAATCGTATCCAAATCGATTAGTAAGCACGGTGGTAAAGTGACTTATCGTGGACTTGCTTCCTTCGGACGCAACGCTGATGGTGCCAAAGCTAACATCCAATGCGACACCTTGATTCTCGATAACGAATCCACATCGGATACAATCCCATATAATGAGATTAAGAATGATAATGTGATGCTGGAGCATGAGGCAACGGTATCCAAGGTGTCCGAGGAACAGTTATTCTATCTCATGAGCCGCGGACTGAGTGAATCGGAAGCGACTCAAATGATCATTATGGGCTTTATCGAGCCGTTCACCAAAGAATTGCCGATGGAATATGCGGTAGAGATGAACCGTCTGATCAAGTTCGAGATGGAAGGCAGCATCGGTTAACCTTGATACACCAAGGTTTTCCTGCTTTGATTTAGGGGTTTGTCCGTTTTTTGTCCGGTTACTTCACATATTGCTCGTACAGGGCAATAGCATCATCTTCAATTTTATCTGTAACATGTAAATACGTGTCCGCTGTGACTTTCACGCTTGCGTGCCCAAGTCGCTCGGACACGTATTTTATTTTTGCGCCGGCTTCAAGCAAAGAACGGCGTGAGTGTGTCTACTTGGATTTCAAGAAAACAATTACCAACATAAACACCCAGCGTATCGAAAACAGAATTTACCCCATGAACTTGTCATCATGAGTTTTCCAAGGAGTATATCGGAAATCGAGTATATGGAATTCAATGATTACTTAATAAAAACGATTATGAAGTCTGACATATAAGTTAAGAGCCGTTGAGGAAGAATCCCACGGCTCTTATTTATTAATCTTCAAATAATTCCTCCACTAGCTTGTCAACTTCACGTCTACGTTTTTTAGTCGCCTGTTTATCGACAGTTATAACGTTCCCACTTATTTGAACAACATCTCCTACATCCGCTTCGCTTGGCAGCAGATGCTTCGGGTATTCGATAGTATGCCCGTCTTCCATTTCGATTTTGGCTATATCGCATTCAATCTGGTCGATAATACCTTTTATCATTCTCCATTACCTCGCAGTCTTAAATATTATATTCTTCCCATCACTCATTGCCGTAATCGTTCCTCGCTTGTCTGTCCGGTATACTTCTACATCCGCTTTCTTTAATCGGTTCGTGACAATCCCCTTCGGGTGACCATATTTGTTATCCTTACCTACGCTGATTACAGCATATTTAGGATCTACGGCCTTTAAAAGTTGGGGAGAGGATGATGTTTCCGAGCCGTGATGCCCGACTTTAAGCACGTCAGCACCCAGTTCCTCAGGAGACTTCAACATATCCGTTTCGCTCTTGTGCTCAGCATCCCCCATGAACAGGAACGAAGTATCTTTGTATGTAACCTTTAGAACAGCGCTCCAGGCATTAAGATCCTTGCCATATTCTCCAATCGGCGTAATGAATTTAGCAGTCACACCATCTAAAGGTAACTCTATCCCTGCCTTTGCTGATTTAATCTTTAGGTTTCTATTCTTCACAGCCATCAAGAAGTCTTTGTATGTGTTCGTGGTATGTGAAACTCGTGGTGCATATACGGACTTGACTGGAATTGCATCTATGACCGTATCTAGTCCGCCAATGTGGTCGGCGTCCGGGTGAGTAGCAATGACCGCATCAAGACTCTCTACACCGAGCTGTTTAAGATAATCTACCACATCGTCGCCCTTGTGGTTGTCTCCACCGTCGATCAATACATGCTGTCCTTTAGGCGTTCGGATCAATGTCGAGTCACCTTGGCCGACGTCCAAATAGTAGACCTGTAACTCACCTGCTGCTTGCTCCTTCGGGAATGCTTGGTTTTCTGGTGTTGTTGCTGTTGGTAAACTCGGGGAGCAGGCAACCAGTACAAATAAAATAAGTCCTAATGATATGTATAGTTTTCTCATGAGACCCTCCTTATGTATAAATTTTAACACATTAAAATAAATAGAAGGACCCTGGGGACGGCGGTTTATGCTGCAAGTCTGCAGATTAAAGGTACGATTCAAAACTTTAAGTATCTTTTGAACGGAAAGAGCTGGAATCACTCCGATAAACCTATTCTGGTGAATGGACAGTATTATCTCCCCGTTAGTGTTGTAAAGGAAGCGACAAAGACAAACGTAACGATTGATAAGGCAAAAGGTACAGTACATATTGGAGAAAATTTAATTAGGTTTCCGAAAAGAATTCACACACTTCAAGGAATGTGTAAGGCGTAGCCCAGTGAGTAAGTGGGAGATGAATTTTCGGTTGAAGATTGGAATCACGATAAAGACCATATTCATGTGATGTTCAAAGCACATCCCAATAGTGAATTGTCAAAATTTCTAAATGCGTATAAAAGTGCTAGTTCTCGATTGATAAAACGTGACTTTCCCATTGTTCGCAAAAAGCTTTGGAAGGAAATGTTTTGGTCAAGAAGCTTCTGTTTGATTACAACAGGCGGCGCATCTAGAAACGATTAAACAGTATATTGAAAAACAAGGCAGAAAGTAGGTGTAGGTAATGTTAAAAGCATACAAGTATCGTATTTATCCGAATGCGGAACAGCGGATATTTTTCGCAAAAACATTTGGTTGTGTACGCTTTGTATATAACAAAATGCTTGCTGATAGAATCAATTCTTATCAAGAATCTCAAAAAAACATGGATAAGTCCATCAAGTATCCTACACCGGCACAATACAAAACAGAATTTCCATTTCTCAAAGAAGTGGATAGCCTTGCTTTAGCTAATGCACAAATGAATCTAAGTAAGGCATATGCTAATTTCTTTCGAGATAAATCTGTGGGATTCCCAAAGTTCAAAAGCAAGAAAGACAACCATAAGAGCTACACGACTAACAATCAAAAGGGAACGGTGAGCATTGGCGGTGGATACTTGAAGATTCCAAAGCTCAAGACGCTAATTAAGATCAATCAACATCGTCAATTCCAAGGGTTGATTAAATCTGTTACCATTTCTCAAACACCGAGCAATAAGTATTTCATCTCTATCTTGGTCGAGGAAAATGAACAATTGTTCCCTAGGCTAGACACTAGTGTAGGGATAGATGTTGGACTCAAGGACTTTGCCATTCTGTCGAACGGAACGAACTATGAGAATCCAAAGTGGTTTCGCAAAGCTGAACAGCGTTTAGCCTTCTTGCAACGTTCGCTGTCTCGTAAAAAGAAAGGCTCAGCAAATCGCAACAAGATGAGGCTTAAGGTTGCCAAGCTTCATGAAAAGATCAATAATCAGCGAAATGACTATCTCCATAAGGTAAGCCATGAGATCACAAACGACAACCAAGTAATGGTGATCGAAGACTTACGTGTGAAGAATATGCTACAAAACCGCAAATTATCTAAAGCGATCAGCGAGGTATCTTGGGCAAAGTTCAGAACGATGCTTGAGTACAAAGCTCAATGGAAAGGTCGTGACATCATCGTTGCGCCTAAGAATTACGCGAGTAGTCAGCTTTGTTCAAACTGCGGATACCAAAACAAAGAAGTCAAAAACGTAAACTTGCGTGAATGGGATTGTCCATCTTGTAACGCACATCACGATAGAGACTTCAATGCAAGTCTGAATCTGCTTAAACTAGCCAACTAATTGGCATTGATCTTCGGGGCAGGAACTGCCCTTGGAGCTTGGTGAATTCATTTGGCTAATAGAAGCAAATGTTACCCAAGAAGCTCCCACTTCAACGAGCATCAGTGAGTAAGTGGTGAGTAGTTCACAGAGGTCATTATAACTAAGGGATCTTTGCCTAGTGTATACCTTTATCCGGAAGCTAAATATCAAACATTGGTTTTAGATATTATGGCAATTGAAGAAGATGCAATCGTTGTCATCAATAACCAAGATAAAAGTGAAGAGATGAAATCTTTATTGATACCCAAAGATTCGAAGGAGCAAATTGAAATAAATATAACCGGGATCAAGAGACTTGACGTAGCAATAAAAGGTAAGGTAGTTGTTTATCCAACTTCTCATTATAAGTAAGCAAGAAAGTGCACCTCCTAAAATGGACATTGGAAAAACCTCCGGGTTGATCTGATTGAAATTTTTGGGGGTGCATTTTTTCTTGGTCATTAAAGGACACATTATTTTTTTTGGGCGAAGGTACCGAATGATTTAAAAGGCTTGAAAAAGTGACACGCGTGTCGTATATTCTAATAAGTAATAAAGTGACACATGTGTCACTCGCTTTATATTAGTAATTCCAGGAGGTACATTTTTATATGGGGTCAAAAGCTGTTGAGAAAAGAAATTATATTTTAGCAAAGGCTACACATGTTTTTATTCGGGAGGGCTATACCTCCGTGACTATGAAAGACATTGTTGAGGAATGTGGTATAAGTCGAGGCGGTTTATACAAATATTTTAGCTCCACTAAAGAAATTTTCGAGGGGATTTTATCGTCTCAGAAAAGCGTAGATCATTCTTATTTTTTTGAGAGCATGAAAAATGAAAAAAATGCCGTAACCATTTTAACTGAATTTTTGCAGCAGCAGAAAGAGGAGTTATTAAATATTGGTAGCACCATCAGGTTAGCCATTTATGAGTTCTTCTTATCTCAAAAAGATAATTCGTTCGAGGGGATTTTAGAGCAGTACTTTAATGTTGCTGTTGCTATGATTTCGAAAACACTCTCCTATGGAATTGAGCGAAAAGAAATAATGCCTCTAGATACAGATGGAATGGCAAGGCAAATTGTGATTTTGCTTGAAGGGTTAACGATTATGGCTTTGAGCATGTCTGTTTCACCAACACTGATAGACGAGCAGATAGACATGATGGTGAAAAGAATAGTTTCAGCTTGAGAATGGAGGACAATAATGAAGCCAATTATCAGGGCAGAAAAAATAATAAAAAAATTCAACAATAACGAAACGGTCTTAAAAGGAATAGACCTGTCCATCTCATCTAATTCGTTCACGGTTATTTTAGGTCAAAGTGGTTCTGGAAAGTCTACATTACTTAATGTTTTATCTGGTCTATTACGTCCGACTTCTGGCAAAGTTTTTTACAATGATATTGATATCACCAAACTAAGCAAAAGAGAACTATCAAATTTAAAGCGCAATGAACTTAGTATTATTTTTCAAAATTATTTATTGCTTGCAGATTTAACCGCCGAAGAAAATATCACAATTGGCATGTCTCATCAAAAAGTAGATCTATCGTATAACGAATTAACAAAAATATTAGGAATTGAGGACATTCTATATAAGTTTCCATCCCAATTATCAGGAGGGCAGCAACAGCGCGTTGCCATTGCAAGAGCGATTATAAAAAAACCTCATGTTCTATTTTGCGATGAAGCTACAGGCTCACTTGATGAAGAAAATAGTAAAATAGTCGTCGCCCTTTTACATGAAATCAAAAAGAGATATGGTGTAACAGTTATTTTTACTACTCACAATTTAAAAATTGCAGAAACGGCAGATCGAGTCATTACGGTGAAAGATGGTGCTGTTTATAAAGATATATGGAATGAAACCCCTTTATCTGCAAATGAAATAGATTGGGAGATCAATTAAATGAAATATTTATTTAAACAGTCATTTACAAGCTTATTAAAAACGAAAAGCAATATTATCATCCTTTTTGCATTGGTAACATTGACGTCTTTTATGTATTTTTTTGTCCAATTCTCAGTAGATGAAAATATGAGTACATTAAATTCAATGATTCAATCAGGCCAGACTTTAACGGATAATCAGGAAAAATTTCTTACAGCTTTACAATCCAATACCATTCTTGCGCGTAGTTTTCTAATTATTTTAATTCTGATAACTGGATTTATTTTCTACATGTTCTATAAACGATATTTTACTCTTCATAAAAAGGAAATCGGATGTTTTAAGGCTCTAGGCTATACTGATCAAACGATATGTTTTATATTCATCTCATTTACTTTCCTAATTTCAATAGTAGGCTCATTGCTAGGAATGATACTAGGATGGTTCGGTTCTGATCTATTACTAACTGCCAGCATTGAAGCTTATTCTGTTGAAAATGTAAAAAAAGGTATTCATCTCTTTAGTTTCATGTTGGGCGTTGTATCAGTAGTTATTGTCTTGTGCGTTATTACAACTTGGGCTTGTTACCAGTTTTATAATAAAGAAACAGCATTACTTCTCAATGGTTCAGACAAGCAAAAAGAAAATCGCTTGGCTGAAAAACTCGTAAATATTGTACCAAAACGTTATAAATTGTCTGTCAGGATAGCAATGAGAAAACCAATAACTATTTTATTAACAATTATTACTGTAGGAATAGTTACATCTTTGTTTGTCATAAGTATTTCTTTAAATTTAAGTAGTAAAAAAGTATATACATCCCAAACAGAAGGACATAGATATAGCTTTGACACAAAATACGACGAGTATCAGACAGACGATGAAAGTAATCATGAAGTTAGCTATTATTTACGAACACCTATCGCCATAGAAATTGAATCTAAACAAGAAGTTGTTCAACAGATCGTTGGAATGGATGGACCTGTCCATCTGCTTGAACTAAAAAATGAACAAGGCACATCATTGACAATTCCAACAGATAATCAAGTTCTAATTAATCCGGCACTCAAGGAACTGTATGGATTCCACAAAGGGGACAAAATTACTTTTACAATTTCTGGACAAAGGCAAACGGCAACCATATTAGATATAGCTGAAAATGCAGAGACGAATTCGATTTATATCTCTAAAAAACAAGTGGCCGAGTGGTTAGGTGTTCCGAAAAACGTTCATACAGGCGTTTTGAGTACGGAGCCTTTAAATATGCACAATGGAAAGACCATCACGATGACAGACAGATTGATAGAATTGGATAAAAATGCGGTATCTAACCGTATGAGTGGGGTCATTAATCAAGTATTGGGATGTATAATTGGCTGCCTTTTAATTTATTTAGTGTTATTACTCCATTTTCAAGAAAAAATAAAAGATATATTAGTATTGGATTTATTAGGATACCAAACAAAGCAAATTAATAAAATGCTAATTAATATTTATAGACCAATTTTGTGCTTCTCATTTATCGTGACACTTTTTCCGAGTATCTGGATAAGCCAATTAATACAAAAGAGACTATCAATACAAACTGGTGACTATATGCCTTTTCAAACAAATGCGATTACTATATTAATAATTTTGTTAATATTAAATGTAATTTATACGTGTGTACAGATGATATTTAATTTCAAAATAAAAAAAATTATAAATCAAGAACAGATAACAGATTATATTTAACTTATTGTATAAAAACTAAATTAGCAGTTCTATATAGAAGAAACCATTCTGATCAATCTTTGTTCAAAATAGTTTCTTTTTGTTTGTCTAACGCACACCTTGTTATTTGTGATTAACATCATAGTATTGGTGTTTTCACGATGGTTTCTAGCCGTAGAATGGTCATGAAATCGCTTTACATTTAACAATTTGTGAATTCAATCACAATGTGAATGTTCGATGCTATAATTAATATAATTCAAATTTTAACATGTTTACCCAGAGTGGTAAGGAGGAACGACTATGGCCAGATTTTTTAACGGAAAAGAAGTCGAACTGTTAGCTCCTGCTGGAACATTTGATATTTTTAAATCAGTTATTGATATGAATTGTGACGCGGTGTATTTTGGTGGACCTTCCCTGAATATGCGTATGATGCGCAAAGGATACAACCTGAGCTATGAGGAAGTTCGTCAAGCAATCGAGATGACACATGAACGCGGCAAGCGTGCGTATGTTACAGTGAACAATCTCATGAATGAAGAGGATCTGGATGAAGCTAAACGTTATTTTGCCTTCTTGAATGAGGCTAAACCCGATGCTATCATTGCACAGGACTTGGCCGTGTTCCCACTCATTCAGAGCATGAATTATACGAATATCCCGGTGCACTCTTCCGTAATGATGAACGTTCACAATATGGATATGATTGAAGCTCTGAAGGAAATGGGGGTAACACGTGTCGTTGCCTCTCGCGAGATGGACCTGCGCACAGCGGAACTTTTACAGTCGAAGACAGACATGGAGTTTGAATACTTTATCCATGGTGACATGTGTACGGTTCACGGAGGGAACTGCTTGATTAGCTCAATGCTGTATGGCAACAGCGCGAACCGTGGACGCTGTATGAAGCCTTGCCGCTGGGATTATCGGGTGAAGAAGGATGGTCATATCTATCCTACGGAATATCCGTTAGCAGCGAAGGACATGTACATGTATGAGCATATTCCAGAGCTCATTAAGTCCGGCATTGTGTCTTTCAAGATTGAAGGACGAATGCGTGACGAGGAGTTTCTCCGCTTGCTTGTCAATAGCTATGGCGATGCAATTGATCGCTATATCGCCGATCCAATCGGCTTTAATCGTAAGCAGGATGCAGAAGCGTTGTATGAGAATCGCAAGCGTGATTTCTCGACAGGCTATGCTTTCGATAAGCCTGGCTTGAATTACATTAACCGCCGTTATGAGGGCACAGGCAAGTTTTACAGCACGGGCAAGGTTTTCAGCACGCCGACAGCGGAGCGTGAGCTTAAGCTTGATCGTGTAGAGCAAGTCCGTGACAGACTGGGCAGTGCAAAGCGTGAAGGAACTGCTCATGCAGCACCTAAGGTGAGCGTCCATGTGAACAATGTCGAACAAGCCCGTGCTGCTCTCGCAGCAGGCGCTGATGTGATATATCTGACCGGAGATGTGTACCAGCCGGATCGTCCTTTTACCCGCGAAGAGATTGAGGCACTTACTGCTGAAAAGGGCCATGCACAAATTCTGCTCGGCATGCCGAGAATGATGACGGAGCTTCATATGGAGCAATACAATCAATTTATTCGTGCGGGTGCAGGCAATGGCTTCTATGGATTGGACGGCTTACTCGTGACAAATATCGGTGCGATGCATAAGTTCCGTGATGTGCAGTTGCCGATGGTTGCGGACTTCAATCTGAACGTATTTAACCATATGTCGGCTGCTCTCTATCATGAGCGTTTCAATATGGAGCGTCTTCATGCTTCGCTTGAGCTTCCTCTGAATGACTTGACGAAGCTGCTGGACAACACGAATGTTCCAATTGAGGTTATTGTGCACGGTTCGCCAATCGTCATGTATCTGGAGCTTGATCTGTACGAGAACACGGAAGTGATGGAATCGATTGGTGAAGAGGATAATAAATTCGTCGATAACCAGTACCTCGTACTTATGACGGATAAAGGGGAGAACCCGGTATACCGCGATTGGAGCGGACGTAATCATCTGGCTCTCTCGAAAGAGCTGTGCTATTTGCCTATGCTAAAGGAATTGCACGAAGCAGGGGTTGATCATTTCCGCATTGAAGGTAAGACTTATACGCCTGAGCAGCTAGGCCATATCGTCTCTGTCTATAAGGAGGCCGTTAAGGATCTGACGCAGTGTGATTCTCTGTTTAAGGGGATGCAGCCCGTTTTTGCAGGCTATACCCTTGGCTCACTGCAGTTCGGTCAAGCGCTTAAGCTAGAGCCAGTAGAGGTATAGGGATTAATTAATATCTGTCTATTTCTGTCATACATCATCGCAGCACTCAAGGAGGGCGGCAGACATCCTTGTCTGCCGCTTCTTGCGGGAAATCATATATACAAAGGGTGGATGAACGTGAGTAACTTGAATCAAGATCATGGTCATAGTCAGCAGGCGTCATATATCGGTCCAGAAGGAGTATTGGAGAAGCGTAAACAATATTTCTTCCCGTGTACGCATCATTTTTATAGAAATCCGCCGCAAATTGTGCGGGGAAAGATGCAATATCTGTATGATGAGCAGGGACGTGAATATGTGGACTTCTTCGCAGGCGTATCTGTCGTTGCCTGCGGACACTGCAATGAGCAGATTACGGCGAAGACGATCGAGCAGCTTCAGACGCTGCAGCATACAACGACGATCTATCTGACGCAGCCAATGGTCGATCTGGCTGAACGGTTAGCGAACGGAGTGCTGCCGGGCAGCCTGAAGCGCACCTTCTTCTGCAATAGTGGATCAGAGGCGAATGAAGGCGCTATGCTGCTTGCTCGGCTGCATACAAAGCGCCGAGACTTTATCGCACTTGAGTACGGATTGCATGGCCGCACGTATCTGACGATGGGCGTGACAGGTATTCCGATGTGGCGCTCGGATGATCACCTGGATACAGGCGTTACGTTCATTCCGCGCCCTTATGATCCGGAACTGGATGATGAGACGGCTGCACGCCGCTCGGTTGAAGCGCTCCGTGAGGTGCTTGACAAGAAGGGAGATACAATCGCAGCGATGATTGTTGAACCTATTCAAGGCAACGGGGGCATGATTACTCCGCCGAATTGGTACTTCCGCGAGGTAAAAGCGCTGCTCGAACAGTATGGCGTTCTGCTCATCGCAGATGAGATTCAGACTGGTTTCGGCCGCACGGGTAAGATGTTCGCCATGGAGCATTACGGCGTCGTGCCGGACATTATGGCGATGGCGAAGGCGCTCGGCAACGGGGTGCCGATCGGAGCGTTTGCGACGACAGATGAGATTGCAGCGAGCTTCAATCGACCGTCGGCGTCTACTTTCGGCGGTAATCCAATGTCAGCTGTGACAGCACTGGCTGTGCTGGATTATATCGAGCATGAAGGCCTGGTTGAGCGTGCGGAGCGGGTGGGCGGACGCCTCATTAAAGGGCTCCGTATCCTGCAGGAGAAGCATCAGCTTATCGTGGATGTACGCGGTAAAGGCTTTATGTGCGGAGCGGAATTGCGCGGAGCAGATGCACAAGCGAGTGCTGACTTGACGGATGCTGTGCTAGAACAGATGAAGGATCTCGGCTATATTATCGGCAAGAACGGCACTGGCCGCAATGTGCTGGCTTTCCAGCCGCCGATCATCATGCCGTCTCAAGACGTTGATGCAATGCTGAAGGCGCTGGACGACGTGTTGACAGCTTGCGAAGCAGGGGAGTGCTGATCCGGTCATGGAACTGATTCGCAAGTTTACGCGCAAGACCCGAATGTTTGGTGAGCTCGTCATGTTTTCGCATACATTATTCTCCCTGCCTTTCGCACTCATCTCGATGGTGTGGGCAGCAGGAGGCATCCCATCCGGGTATGTGCTCCTATGGTCACTTATTGCGCTTGTTGCCGCACGTAACGGCGCCAACGCCTTTAATCGCCTCGTAGATCGGCAATTCGACGCGGCGAATCCGCGTACGGCGCATCGCCATCTGCCGCGCAAGCTGCTGCATGAACGCGAAGTGACGACCTTCGTTGTTGTCAACTTTGCAATTTTCATACTCGCAGCGGGTATGCTGAATCCGCTATGCTTGTGGTTGTCGCCGGTGGCCATCATACTAATCTGCTCGTACTCTTACACAAAGCGCTTTACATGGCTCTGCCACCTGTATCTTGGCTTTACCATCGCCTCCGCACCGATTGGCGCATGGTTCGCTGTAACGGGCGAATTCGCCTTCACGCCATTCGTGATCGGCACGATCGTCATGCTGTGGATCGGCGGCTTCGATATTATCTACGCGACACAGGATATAGAATTCGACCGCGAGACAGGCCTCTGGAGTGTGCCGCGCGTGTTCGGTCTGGATGAAGCGCTCTTTATTGCGCGCGGCTTGCATACGATTATGGTACTTCTGTTATTCTCCCTGTACGTTCTTCAAGACCTCGGTTGGTTGTACCTGATTGGCATCCTGTTCGCGACAATACTGCTTGCAGTTGAGCATAACATCATTAAGCCATCAAATCGCAAGCGGATGAATGTGGCCTCCTACAATTTGAATCAGGTGATCAGTATGGTGATTCTGTTCTGTACGATGGCGGATTATTTTCTAACATAGGTTCATAATACATTCGCTATTACGATTGATTCAAAATAGAAAAGCCTTCCCAGTAGATTAGTCTACTCTACTGGGAAGGCTTTTCTTTCGTTGATGATAATTAAAATAGTATTTCTTGAATCGCGAATTCCCGTTCCTTGGAAAGATCAATAAATCGGTCAGAGGTTTGAACGAGTGGACGGAAATAGTCCGATTGGTTATTCATGATAATGATTCCGGACTCCCCTGAGGAGAGAATGACTTTTTTTCCAATAAAGTTCGGAAGCATGTTCTGGATAAAAGCATGTGAAGGTTTGCCATTCAATTTACCGAAACTAAGGCTATAGAGCTCCCTCAGAACGATAAGCAGTTGTTGTTTGGACTGATAGACCCTGTTGGTTGTCATGGCACTGTAAACGTCCGCTACAGCTGTAATATGAGAGTATGGGTGAATCTGTTCTTCACGAAGGCTCTTTGGATATCCAGTTCCGTCATCCCGTTCATGATGCTGCAGAGCAACAAGTGCTGTAACCTTGTCGTCGATGGACTCGCGAATGATATCATAACCATAAACCGTATGCAGTTTAATCTCCTCGAACTCCTGAGGAGAGAGTTTACCAGGCTTGTCCAGTATTTCTTTCGGTATTTTGCTCTTGCCGATATCGTGCAGATAACCAGCTTTGCCAATGTCATAGGATTCTCTAGAGGAGTAGCCCATCCATGTGGCAAGGTAATAGGAAAGCATACCGACCTGCATGGAATGCTTGTATGTATAATCGTCCTTACCGTTCAGCAGCAGAAGAAGAGAAACGACGTCTTTTTGTCCCATTAAGGAACCAACAACAGGCTGAAATGAATCATCAACGACACTTTTGTTAAATTTTCCGGTTTTAAACGCTTCCATAAAAATAGTGGAAAATCCGTCAATGGCTTGGTCAAAATGCGGTTTGACCTTGCTCAGTGATTCCGGTGTTTCAGACGACGGATCAATAGACAAGAGGATCTCACGGGGTTCAATATCAATATAGTCGATACTATGCTGCAAAAGCCTCGATATTTCCTCGAGCTGAACAATCGTTCCTTTTTTTAGGACATGGACACCATTTCTGTTGAAAATTTCTCGCAGCATTGTATCACCGGGTATCAGGTCCGTGACGTGTACTCTCAAATCATTGCACCTCTTACCTGTGTAATTAAGTATATAGTTTTATTATAAATCAATCTTAGCAAGAAAAAAATGGATTTACAATGACTTATTGACTAACAGTCATTATTGATTGGGTCCCAAGTCCCTGTCTGTGGCCCTTTCCATTGAGACCCGTCTTCCCAGCGTTCTTTCTTCCAAATAGGAACCGTTCGTTTTAATTCCTCGATAGCGTAGCGACTTGCGTCATAACATGTATCACGATGTGGGGAAGAAACGGCAATAACGACACTGATTTCTCCTATATCGACGGTGCCAATCCGGTGTGAAATTGCACATGCTGTACCAGGCCAAGAGGTCTGAATGTTAGAACGGATTTTTTGCATTTCTTGCAATGCCATCGGGATATAAGCCTCGTACTCCAATGTGATAGTGCGAAGGTCGCCTGTCATCTCTCTTGTCGTTCCGACAAAATTCAACGAGGCACCGTGGTTAGGGTGGAGAACTTTTGCGAGTGTATCTTCAGGAGATAATATATCGGTTGTGATGACACACATGCCATCCGGTGTACATCCGGCATATTTCTTGTGCTCCTCTTCATCACTAGGCAATCCGTCACCGCCGGAAACGGGAGGAATCAGAGCTACTTCGTCGGTTTCAGTAATAAGGCTATCCTTAGCTGCGTATTGTTGGTTTACAGCAGCGAATGATATATCGATTAGCGAGCCTGCGTGGGGGTAGGTCTCGCGGATAATAGCTTTAAGCTCTTCGGTACTGATGGGGAATTCCTTGACGGGAACGCTAAGGACAGATGCACCGATTCGGTCTGCTAAACCTGCAAAAAGTAAGACTTGAACGTTATTTTTCATATAGGTTCACCTCGAATTCTTATGGGCTTCAATATACCATAATCACGGTTAAAATGTTATGCTTGTAAGACCGAAAAAATCGATTATGTCACGGGGAGGGGCCGCTATGAGTCAGATGGCGACTGATAAGCTGACGATATTGCACACCAACGATATTCACAGCCATTTTGAAATGATGAGTGCAAATGCGGCAGTTATTTCCCGGGAAAGAAAAGCTGCAGGGGAAGAAGCTGTGTTAGTCCTGGATATAGGTGATCATATGGACAGAGCAGCTGTTGAGACGGAAGGTACGATGGGGCAGGCAAATGTGGATGTGATAAATCTGACCGGCTATGACGCCATCACGATCGGCAATAATGAAGGCCTGACTGTTCCAGTGGAAGCTTTGGAAACAGCCTATTCAGGATTGCTGTGTCCTGTCGTATGTTGCAACATTTTTGAGATTATCGGAGGCAAGCCCCCCGCCTGGATGAAAGAGCATGTCATTCTAGAGAAGAATGGCATTAAGGTCGGAATAACAGGAGCAACGGCAGCTTTTGACAGCTTTTATAAACTTTTGGGTTGGGATGCCAAAGATCCTGAAGCTTCAATTGCGGAACAGGTACAAATCCTGAGAAATCAGGTAGATGTAGTGATTGTCATGTCTCATCTAGGCATTACAGCCGACAAAGCTATAGCAGATCGTGTATCCGGCATCGATATCATTCTGGGCGGTCACACCCACCATGTATTAGAGGAACCATTATTTATTAATGGAACTGCTGTTTGTGGAGCTGGAAAATTCGGTCATTATGTAGGCAAAGTCGAGCTGGAACGCAAAGCTCCACAAGAGCATTTTACCGTTATGAGCGGGCGCTGTATTCCTGTGGAGCGTACGGAGATTGATCCTGAAGTGGAGAATGCGGTGTTAATACATCGTGAACAAGCTGAAGAGCGTTTGCAGGAAGCTGTTGCGGTTACGGATCGAAAGCTTGAAGTGGATTATGAGAAGGAATCCTCATTGGCCAATTTGCTTGCACAGGCGGTTCGCCATCACACGAACACAGATATTGCAATCGTAAATTCCGGACAGCTGCTTGGTCATCTTCCTGCAGGACAGATTAGTGTCGGAATGATACATGGGCTATGTCCATCGCCTATCAATCCTTGCGTTGTGAAGCTTCGTGGCTCCGATATTCTTCAAGCTCTGGAAGAGAGCTTGCTCCCTGAGTTTTATAATAAGAAGATCATGGGCTTTGGCTTTCGGGGAAAAGTCCTTGGAGTTTTGGCTTTAGATGGATTAGAGGTACTGTACAACGAAGCAGGTCTTCATTACCACAAAATAACTCAGGCCAGTATCCAAGGTGTACCGATTGAGAAGGACCGGGAGTATGCTGTTGGAACGCTGGATATGTTCACCTTTAAAGTCGGATATGAAACATTGGCTAAAGGCCAAGATGTACTTTATATGCTTCCTGAGTTCATCCGCGATCTGCTGAGGCAAGAACTTTCGCGCCCTGGAGCGCTGGAGGAAAGCTTTCTTACCCGGTGGTTATCCTGAACATCCGACTATCTTCCTTCGGCCGAGCATACATATGAGTAGGACAAAGCTGAAGGATGAGAGGGGATGGCTATGGATTTTATCGCATCCATTATTTTAGGAATTGTTGAAGGACTTACGGAATTTATTCCGGTATCATCGACGGGGCATATGATCTTAACCGCTAAGGTGATGGGGTATGACGATCAGACACCGATTATGAAGACGTTTGAGATCGTCATTCAGCTCGGTGCGATCCTCGCGATCGCGATTGTTTATTGGAGTCGTATTATGAATCTACTGGGCTGGAGCCATAGTGAACCGTTGATCAAGCAAGGGGTACCGAAGAAGAGATTGAACCTTATGCATGTTATTCTGGGGATAGCTCCGGCTCTCACCGTTGCTTTTTTTGCGAAGGATTTCATTAAAGGTTTGTTTAGCGCCCAAACTGTGCTGTATGCTCTTGTGGCAGGTGGTATATTTATGATGTTTGCGGAGTGGTACAATAAAACAAAATCTCGGATTACTGCCCATGATATGGATGACCTGACGTACAAGCAGGCGCTTTTGATCGGCTTGTATCAGATTATATCGGTGTTGTGGCCCGGTTTCTCCCGTTCAGGCTCGACGATTTCCGGAGGGATGCTGAGCGGAGTGAGCTACAAGGCAGCTGCAGACTTTTCGTTTCTGATTGCAATTCCGATTATGTGTGCGGCGGCAGGGTATGAGCTGTTGAAATCGTATCGTTACTTTACAACAGATGTGCTGGGACTGTTTATTACCGGTTTTATCGTATCATTCGTGGTAGCTTACTTTGTAGTTCTGGCATTTATGAAGCTGATCCAAAAAATCCGGCTGACTCATTTTGCAATCTACCGTTTTGTACTGGCCGCTGTTTTCTGGCTATTTATCATGCAGTAATTAATGCTGTCTGCATTAGTTTGAAATCCTTCATTCACAAACCCCAAGCACAACATTTTTTGGTGCGAAACAATTCATATATCGAATGCAGAGGAAGTGGCAGTTTGCGTCTTATACCCGTAAACTTATTGAAGCCAGGAATGGTTCTTGGCAAAAAAATATACAATAGCGACGGATTGATTCTGCTCGCGGAGGGTGTGAAGCTGACGGATGGTTTAATCCGTCGGTTGGGCGGTCTAGACCTTAGTTATATTTATATAGAGGATGCGAAGACAGAAGATATCGCAATTCCGGAACTGCTGAGCCAGCAGACCAAGCTAGAGGCGATCCGCTCCATCCGAACGGGCTTCAAGAACCTGGAGGAACGGCCAACAATGAAAGGCAGTTTTCTTCATTTGGGCAAAACCTTTTCCGGGATGATGGAGACGATCATGGACGAAATATCGGCGGTGGACGAATCGATGGTGCTACTTACCGATATGAACACGAATGATTTTAACCTGTACCAGCATTCCCTGAATGTATGTCTGTATTCAATGGTGCTTGGCATCTCCTACGGTTACAGCCGGGAGGAAATCAGAGTACTAGGCCTCGGAGCACTGCTGCATGACATCGGCAAAACCCGGATTCCTGCGGGTCTGATTCAGAAGCCGGGACGATTGACCGATGAGGAATTCCGGGAAGTACAGAAGCATACCGAGATTGGATTCAAAATTTTAAAGGACGAGCCGAATATTCCGCTCATCTCTGCGCACTGTGCGCTCCAACATCATGAGCGTCTGGATGGCTCAGGATATCCAAGAGGCCTGAAGGGTCCGGAGACCCATGAATATGCTAAATGGATCGCAATAACCGATTCTTATGACGCGATGACAACACACCGGGTATACAAACCTGCAATGCTGCCTCATCAAGCGGTAGAAGTAATGTACGCCGGTTCGGGAACGCTGTATGAACAAAGTTTTCTTGCAATATTCCGGGATCGGGTTGCCATATATCCTCCAGGGATGACGGTTCAACTTTCAACGGGGGAAACCGGAGTGGTCTCCAAGATTCATTCTGAAGTGCCTCACCGGCCAGTGGTTCGTATATTAAACAACGCTGCCGGGGAGGAACTCAGACAACTCTATGAAATTGACTTGTCGGAATCACTTGCTGTGATGATAGCCGGTACCGGACAGACCAACCCAGATTAATAGAGATGCAAGGAGGATGAACCGTGAATCAACATGGCGAGGAAAATATGTTTTACAGGTGGGGACGTTTTGTTTACCTCTTCCGCCGTGCCATTGTTGCTGCATGGTTTGTTTTGTTCTGCGTCTTAATTCCGTTTGCACTGCAGCTCCCCTCACAACTGCAGCAAAACGGATTCTCACCGGAAGACAGTCCATACCTGATCGGGATCGAGAAGCTTGAGGAAGGGCTGGGCCTGTCTTCAACTACAATCGATATCGTCATCGTAGGCAAAGAAGGCGAGAATCTGACGACAGGAAAGCAGCAGAAGCGGATACTTAATGAACTTGCTCCGCTGCAGGACAAGCCCTATGTTCGTGATATGTTTATCAACATCGCTTCAAGGCAGCCTGGGCAGGATCATATTATTTCTGTAACTGTAATGCTGAATGAAGATACGGTAGAGGCGCTGAAGCATTTTGATGAGATTAGAGCGGACATCCCTCCGATCACAGGAGCAGATACATATCTGACCGGTAATACAGCTGTGTTTGCGGACATGAACGAAGCTGTGAAGAATGATATTTTCACGGCAGAAATTATCGGCTTGCCATTGGCCCTTCTTATTTTGCTGCTTGTCTTTGGCACATTTACGGCAGCAGTGCTGCCGCTGGTTGCAGGTTTGGTCAGCGTAATGGTGACGATGGGCTTGCTTTATTTTGTTGCTGTTTTTGATGGAAGTATCAGCAATTTTCTTCCGAATGTGGTTACCATGCTGGGCCTTGCGGTAGGAATAGATTATGCTCTCTTTGTTGTCAGCCGCTTTCGAGAGGAAATCTCAAAAGGGAACACGGAGCGGGCAATAGCCATTTCATGCGGTTCGGCTGGAAAAGCGGTTGTATTCTCAGGTGCAGCGGTTTGGATCGGTTTTCTAGGCATGGCATTTATTGACTTGCCAATCTTTCGGTCGTTCAGTATCGGTGGAATTGCGGTCGTGCTCGTATCGGTGTTGGCTGCCAATACACTGCTGCCGGCTTTATTATCTATGCTCGGTCCCAAAATCGATACCTTGCCTGTTTTCGGAAGTCGTTTTCGTCATGCTCTTCATGGACGAGGATCGGGCATGTGGCGTAAGATTTCAGCTTTTGTCATGGCAAGGCCTATTATCATTTCCATTTCGGTCATCGTGCTGTTGGTTATTGCTATATATCCGGTCAAATCCATGAAGGTCGAAATTCCGGCGGCGGAGGTGCTGCCGCCATCCTATGAATCCCGTTATGGATATGACCTGTTGAAACAGGCTTATGATATACGGGAATTGAGTTCGATATTGGTAGCCGTTGAATTGCCGGATTCATATGAAACAACGCAAAGCGTCGGGGCAATGAAGAGCTACATGGATCAGGTGCGGCAGCTCCCAGGCGTTCAACGGGTGGAAAGTTACACCAGTGTTTCCCGCGGTAGCGTTGAGCAAGTAACAGAGTACCTGTCGCGTCCAGAGATTCGTCAGCAGCTGGAGAAGTATCATGTTGTTCGGGACAAGATGGCTGCGGCTGCCATTGTACCGAAATATGGCGATTCTGATAAAGTGACAGAAGAACTCATCGTCCAACTGCGAAATATGGATATGCCTGGGATTCAGACTTACATTACGGGAACTCCGCCCTACAAGCTCGATATTGTAGAAAAAATCAGGCAGGGAATACCCTATGTACTTCTGTTTGTGTTTGTTACCACGTATGTCGTGCTACTGTTTGCTTTCCGTTCTGTCATACTTCCGCTGAAGGCGGTAATTATGAACGTCCTCAGTTTAGGAGCTGGACTTGGCATCGTTGTGTGGGTGTTCCAGGAAGGAATGGGCGCTCAGTGGTTTGGAGTTACACACACCGGCTCTATTTTTGCGCTACTGCCCATACTAATCTTTTGCGTCGTATTCGGTATATCTATGGACTACGAGGTTATTCTGCTATCACGTATAATGGAAAGCTACGAGGCTACGGGAGATAATGAGCTAAGTACGGCTGAGGGACTGGAGAACACAGGAGGATTAATTACAAGTGCGGCACTTATTCTGGCCTTTGTCGTAGGGGCGTTTATATTTACAGACAATGAAGTGATGAAAGCCATTGGCCTTGGATTGACTGCCGCCGTCTTGCTGGATGCAACCGTCATTCGGGTATTGCTCGTTCCAGCTTTCATGAAGCTGCTGGGTAAAGCGAATTGGTGGAGTCCGGCATGGATGTTCCGGCGGCGCCATGGTTCAGAGGCTTCGGTAAAATATGACGGAAAGATCGGATCAGATCAAAGCGAGATATAAGGTCGATGCCAATGAGAGTACGGGTTATGGGTATGCTATAATAGAGGAATGGACATTATCCAGACTTTTACGTTACTACATAGATCGATTGTAATTTAAGCATTCGGTTAATAAAAGAAATAAAGGTGGAAAACAATGAGTAATACAGCAAGGTCCTATCAGCCAGTCTTTAAACCACTTTCTCCGAGTTATGACCCGTGGGATCCGATCACATCATTGCGTGATCACGGACGACATGTGCTGACCAGTGTGGAAATGACGGTTACCCATTTATGTAATATGCGCTGTGAGCACTGTGCGGTTGGCGATATGCTTGTCATGAAAGAGGCGCCGATGCTGCCGCTGGATATCATGCTGAAGCGACTGGATGAGGTGGAGCATTTGCAGACAATCAGCATTACAGGAGGAGAGCCGGCTTTTCTAGGTAAAACGGTGGATAACGTTATCGTACCCTTGTTGAAGTATGCCAAGGAGCGCGGCATCCGTACACAGATTAACTCCAATTTGACGCTGGAGCTCGGCAGGTATGAGAAGATGCTGCCCTATCTCGATGTAATGCATATTTCGTTCAATTATTTGAACGGAGATGATTTTCATGAGGTTGGTTTTGCGAACAGTGGACATCCCGTGTCCAAAGAGGCGGCGTATCGACTTTACGACACCATGATGCTCAACTCAGAGAAGCTTAGTAAGGAAGGCATGTTCATCTCGGCCGAGACTATGATTAACTATCGTACGCATGAGAAGCTGGACGGAATTCATACGTTGATCAAGCAGATGGGCTGCAAGCGTCATGAAGTGCATCCGATGTACGCTTCCAATTTCGCAGCTTCACTGCCGGTACTGTCTTTATCTGATATGAAATCGGCGATCCACCGTTTACTCGACGTTCGTGACCCGGATATGTGGATGCTATTTGGCACACTTCCTTTCTTCGCTTGCAATAGCGATAAAAGTGACCAGGAACTGATTTATCGTCTTCGTTCCGAACCGAATGTGACGGTTCGGAACGACCCGGATGGACGGAATCGTGTTAATGTTAACCTGTTCTCGGGTGATGTTTACGTGACTGACTTTGCGGACATTCCTCCTTTTGGAAACATTAAAGACCAAAGGCTTGATGAGATATTTGATGCATGGTCAACGGGTCATCCGTTGAATCAGACGGTAAATTGCCACTGTGACGCTGCAAGTTGCTGTGGTCCGAATTTACTCGTTGCGGATATGTACTATAAGGGTATTGATTTCAAAACAAGAAAAGCTATTACAAACTAGAATCCGAAAGAAGGCGTATTGCAATGGAGGAGTTTGAGGTCGGGAGACTGATTTTAAACCTGCTCTTGGTTTTCCTGCTTGTTCTGTTGAACGGCGTGTTTGTAGCAGCCGAATTTTCTCTCGTCAAGATGCGGCAATCCAGACTAACCCAACTGGTTAGTGAAGGAAACCGCATGGCGGGTGTAGCTCTCAAAGTGAACCGGAAGCTGGATGCTTATTTATCTGCCACGCAGCTCGGTATCACATTAACCTCTTTGGGGCTAGGTTGGATCGGGGAACCGGCCATCTCAAAACTATTAGTAGAGCCACTGATGTATAGGATGGGAATGACAGATGGAGTACTGATTACGACGATTTCCGTCGCTATCGGCTTCTGTATCATTACATTTCTGCATATAGTGTTAGGGGAGCTTGCACCAAAATCATTGGCTATTCAGCGAACAGAAGGAACAGCCCTTCTTTTATCTGCTCCACTTCTGTGGTTTTATCGTATTTTTCTTCCAGTCATCTGGGTTTTGAATGCATCTGCGAACGGTATTTTACGGTTGGTTGGGATCGAACCGGCGAGTGAAGCGGAAGCAGCTCACTCTGAAGAAGAAATACGCATTCTTATGAATGAGAGCGCCAAGAGCGGAGTCATCGATGAGAACGAAATGAAGTTGATGGACAACCTGTTCGATTTTTCCGATCTGCGGGCAAGAGAGGTTATGCTTCCACGTACGGATCTGGATGTCCTGTACACGAATCTATCTTTGGATGAGAATCTGAAAATTTTGACTGAAACGAAGCATTCCCGCTATCCTGTAGCTAGTGAGAACAAGGATCGGATTATCGGGTTCATCCACATTACCGATTTGCTCATGGCCCCTACTGAACAGCAGAGGGATTTAGCCGCTATTGCCAGACCCATCATGGACGTACCGGAGTCAATGGAGATCAGCCAAGTACTCCGTTTAATGCAGACAAGGCATGAGCAGATGGCGCTGGTCGTAGATGAGTATGGAGGAACAGCTGGTATTTTGACAGCAGAGAAGATACTTGAGGAGATTGTCGGGGATTTATATGATGAATTTGAGGACGAGCGTCCTGAAGTGGAAGTGAACGGAGATATGATTTCCGTGGACGGCCGGATGTTAATTGAGCATGTCAACGATCTGACGGGGGTAGTTATTGAGGAGCAGAAGGTTGACTCGATTGGCGGCTGGTTGTTTAAAGAGCTTGAGGGAAACCCGCACAAAGGCAAAAAAATTGTGTTTGACGGTGTTGTCTTTGAAGTTGAGGAGGCCACCCGCTTGCGCATCACTCGTGTAAATATCAACAAAAAGCGCGCTGCGGACCAAGTCTCAGAACCGGAATAAAAAGAACGGAACTTGATGAGTAAGGAGGTGGACTATGTCGGGGAAGCAGTTAGTTTTTATCGGTCTGGGCCTCTTTTTAATCTATGGTATGTTCACCGTAGGGGCCCCTTTTTTACTGGCGTTGATCATTGCTATATCGCTTGAGCCGTTTAACCGTCTTCTAATGAAAAGAGCCCGTCTGAACCGGACAGCCGCAGCAACAATTACTTGTACGCTGTTTTTGCTCGTACTGATGTTCTTGGTTTATATAATGGGCTTACAGGTTTTCGCCCAATTAGTAGAGTATTGGAGTAAGGCTCCTCAGTATTTTGAAGGGGCGAACCATTTTTTGCAAAATACCATTTTACAAGCACAAGGCATGCTAAATGGTATTCAGCCGGGTCTGGCGGATAGTTTAACTGCATTCATGTCTAACATATCATCATATGTGCAGTCTTTGGTTAACACGCTCTCATCCACATTTCTATCATTTGCCAAAACACTGCCTAACTTGTTCGTTACGTCCATTGTTTTCTGCGTTGCACTGTATCTGTTCAGTCTCAGTCTGGACACGATGCGGGCAAGCGTCCTCTCTTTCTTTGACGAGAAGTCACAGTCCCAAGTTAATGAAGTTCTCGGCAGCTTGAAAAGCTCAATCTTCGGTTTTTTGCGGGCTCAGTTAATTCTAAGCTTGTTCACTTATGTGATAACGTTGTTCGGTCTCCTGCTGCTCGGCGTAAATTACCCGCTTGCTATTGCGCTATTGGTTACGATTGTCGATGTTTTACCGATACTTGGCGTGGGCTCGGTGCTCGTTCCATGGGCAATCTACCTGCTGTTTGTAGGCGATCTTTTTACAGGTATAGGGCTTGTTATATTGTTCATTCTCATAACCGTGATCCGGCGTGTTCTGGAGCCTAAGGTTATAGGAGATGCGGTTGGTATCGGAGCACTTCCTGCCCTGATAAGTATGTATGTTGGTTTTAAGCTTGTTGGAGTGATCGGTTTTTTTATCGGACCGTTGGTCATCATTCTATACTCAGCCTTGCGCAAGGCAGGGTTGTTCCAGATTAAGATCAAGTTTTAATAAGGCTGTCGAGAAGCCCTTTTCCCGTTATTTTTGTGGAGAAAAGGGTTTTTTTGTGTTTTCTGAGTTCATTTTCTGGGCGGATGACATATGTTAGTTACGAAGAACCGAGATTTTGTGCTGCTTGAAGTGAAATCCAAATGAAGGAGGAAAATGTTTTGAAACCGAATCCTGAGGAACGTGTGTACGTCCCGTATCGCGGCCCATTTGATCCTTGCCCTCCACTACCATATAGAACTTATGTTGTTCCTGTAAATCAATTCATCGTATTTCAACCGGTCGACTTGCCGCAGTTCAGTCCAGCGGAGGCTCTGAGGCATGGAACGTTGTGGCCTGCTCTCTATAGTCCCTACAATTCTAGAAAACTGAAAGGGGAGTAGATCATGGAGGAAGTCAGACCTAAGCCCGGAGATCCCCGTTATTATGAGCTTCTGGAGCAGCTGCAGGCTATCGATTTTGTGTTGTTGGAGCTCAATCTGTTTCTCAATACACATCCGAATGATCTGAAGAGTATAGAGCAGTATAACAAGCTCGCTCAGGAACGAATGATTTTGGCAAGGCAGTTCCAGGATCTTTATGGTCCTTTGATGAATTTCGGTCACTCTTATACCAGATATCCGTTTCAGTGGTCCGAGACCCCGTGGCCCTGGCAGGTGTAACAGTGTCAGCAGCTGGGCTGTCTCGATATGTCATTCAGCTCGGCTGTCAGTAAGTCTTAGAATAAGGAGGCGGTTCATCCCATGTGGGTATATGAGAAAAAGTTGCAATATCCCGTAAGGGTCAGCAAGTGCGATCCTATGATGGCTAAATTCCTCATTGAACAGTATGGAGGAGCCGATGGAGAGCTGGCGGCGGCTCTGCGGTATTTGAATCAGCGGTATACAATCCCGGAAAAGGTCATTGGTGTACTCAACGATATCGGGACGGAAGAATTTGCCCACTTGGAAATGATAGCAACGATGGTATATAAGCTGACGAAGGATGCTACGGTTGAACAGCTGATGGAAGCAGGCCTCGGAGCCCATTATGCAAATCATGACAAGGCTCTTTATTACGAGAATGCGGGGGGCGTTCCGTTTACTGCAGCCTACATCCAGGCGAAGGGTGACCCCATCGCGGATCTCTATGAGGATATTGCGGCAGAGGAGAAAGCGAGGGCTACATATCAGTGGCTGATCGATATGACGGATGATGTGGATCTGCAGGATGGTTTAAAGTTTTTGCGGGAGAGAGAAATCATTCATGCTATCCGTTTTCGAGAAGCGGTTGAAATTATTAAGGAAGACCGGGGTACGAAAAAAATATTCTGAAAAGCTTGTAATCTGTTGCCTAGAGTACTACCTTGTCTGTTGTTAGACGCTACGCGTACACGTAGCGTCTCTTTATAGTACCTTTCAGGATAAGCCCTCAGTATTGTCGCATTATTCAAGCCTCCAGCAGCAGAGACGACCATACAAAAATTACATACAGCAAAACAGGCAGTGCAATTCCGCCAGCAACGATGAGCCATATGTAAGGAGCGCGCCAGACTTCTTTTATATCCGTTAAACGGTTGGCTCTATGCCTTTTCATCTCCAATTGGTTTAAGAATCGGTTCAAAATCACTCCCCGTTCCTCTTCATCATATTTTTCAAGTTCTGCTTCAATGCAGCTCTGCAGCTCACGAAGCTTCAGGGGAAGATTGTCATGCTTCATGTTGATCATGATCCTTTCTCCTCACGGGTACAGTAAAATAACTGAGATTGTGGATAATAGTATTACCTTAATAAACAACTATATTTGGTAAAAGTTGTACGTTATTTGCCATATATCGATGTCTTTTTATCTAATGCTGTGAGGATATCGTTTGCAGGGGCGGGGGGCATCCTTTATGATGAGGGAAGATTATTACAATCATCATGAGGGAATGAAGGGGATGACAGAGAGATGGAGAGAAACGAGAGTCTGACCAAACCGAAAGCGATGATTTTTGATATGGATGGTACATTGTTTCAGACAGAGACCCTGCTGCTGCCCGCATATCATAAATTGTTCGACATATTGCGGGAGGAAGGTCTTCATAAGGGAGAAACACCGAAAGAAGAATTGATGCTCGGCTGCTTGGGGATGCTGCTTGAGGATATATGGAAAATTGTATTGCCTGATGGCTCTCCGGAAGCCCACCGCCGTGCTGACGAACTGCTGCTTCAATTGGAGCTGGAAGGATTAAAGGAACCAGATGCCGTACTGTATCCCGGTGTGGAGGAGACATTGCAGGAACTTAAGCGCCGTGGAGTTCGTTTGTTTGTAGCGAGCAACGGACTTGAGCATTATGTGAAGGGCATCGCGGACGCACGGAACATCATGCCATTGTTCGAAGAACTTTACAGCGCTGGGCAGCATGGCACGGCTTCGAAGGTGGATTTGGTAGCACTCCTGCTCAAAAACCATGGTATCGAGCGTGCATGGATGGTAGGAGACCGTTCATCCGATGTTGAAGCAGGTAAGAAAAACGGACAGACCGTCATCGGCTGCCAGTACGCAGGGTTCGGAAATGATCAGGAGCTGAAAGGTTCAGACGCTATCATTACATCTTTCCCTGAGCTGTTGAACCTGTATGAAAACGCTGTGGAATAAATGAATTATAAAGTATGAAAGCCCTGCCGATTTGGCAGGGCTTTAAATTTAACTACAAGCAGAGTTCGACAGGGCTACTCTGTTGCTGTTTTAGGGGTTCTTCGAATGATTCGGCTGTTATAGACCCACAGCGCATATTCTAGCGGTCTTATCAAGGATACACGATAAGCATCCTTATCGCCAACCTGTGAAAATACCTCACGTGATGGTTTTGGATTCACTTCCAAAAGCAAGATGCGACCGGATTTATCAACAGCCAGATCAAGCGCAAGTTCACAAAGAGCCCCGTATTTTTCCTCAAGGTAACGGGATACATCTACGCCGAGCATCGCGGAATCCTCCCGTACCTTTTCGCGTTTCTGTATTTCAGGAATCCATTCATCCAACAACTCGTTCATGCCTGTTGCTCTTCCGCCGCCGTGCAGATTCGAAGTCACGCTGTTAATCGCGCCGACACGGCCGACACAACCAGTTACTTCCCATTCTCCGAAACCATTCTTCTGTACGAGCATCCGGTAATCATGAACCCTTCCGCTTGGCAGTTCAAGCGGAATTCCTTCTTGGACCAGATACCGGCCCTTGATATCCCAGCCGGACAGGAATGAACTGAGCATAGCTGCTGGAAGCCTCTTAGGGGTAATGATACTCCGATTTGTGTTTCGGCCGCGGATCTCATAAGAGCCATGGACACCTATGCTTTTGGAGATTCGTAAAATGCCGCGTCCTCCGGTCCCATTGATTGGCTTCAGGTAGACAGCATGATGTTTGCCTAGCATCCGATTGACGTCTCCGATACTGCTCACGAGCATCGTATCCGGCAAATGGGGTCTAAACCGTTTAAGACCGGAAAGTGTCTGATGAACGGTCCATTTATTGCGAAGCGGTCTGTTAAGAAACAAAAGGTGTCTATATCGTGAGCGAAAGCGTAGTAGCTGCTGGAATCGTTCACTTTTTTGAATGCGGCAGCGGTCATAAATCATATGGGGAAAAGGTCGCCACCGTCTGGTCCAGCTGCCGGTATCCGGATTGAACTGCAGCGCATGGATGAGCCCTTGGGATGAATTCACATCAGCAGGTGTAAATACGAACACATCCAGCCCCAGTTCACGTCCTTCCGTAATCATACGCTCATAGACAGGGACCTCTTCAAGCCTTTTCCGGTTGTTCAAGTACAGTGTCAGGATACCTAAGACGGGTTGAGACACAGTGGTTCACCTTCTTGAGTAAGAGTCTAAGTCTAAGTTATTACAGGCACCGACAGGCGTTTCACAGTCTCCGCTCAAGACGAGCGTAGGTTTTCCTGTGGGGCCTTTCTCTAAAGCTACGGCTTGCATACCGGCATGAAAACACATTTTAAGACTTGAATAATTGTCAGCGGCTACCTTGCATCGCAGACGCCCAAGTCTTGACAGCTGGAAGAGGATCAGGGAGGTGCCGATATGCCTGTTCCGGTACAGCGGATGAACAGCAATCAAGCATGCATCCTCTCCGAAACCAGTCACGAAGCAAATACCAACAGGCATCTTGCCATGCTCTCCGCGGACGGTTGCTGCAATAAGAGATGTACCTGGATGTTGCACCTGATCAAACGACATCTTCTGCAAGGTGTTGCACCCTTCACGCGTGAGTCGGCGGTTACCGAAACGGCACATGAAATCATAGCACTGCTCGCG
Organism: Paenibacillus uliginis N3/975; assembly: GCF_900177425.1. NCBI lineage: Bacteria > Bacillati > Bacillota > Bacilli > Caryophanales > Paenibacillaceae > Paenibacillus > Paenibacillus uliginis. Next base: position 1,378,546 of record NZ_LT840184.1, read on the forward strand.
AATGTCCGGCCAGTCTGCCGGATTGACCGGCGAGATGGATGTAATCTCCACTTAATCCCCTCCTTTAATATAAAATTATCTATTTTCTATAAGATACTCGCAGTAATTGAATATCCGTTCGAGTGACCGCTTGCGGATGGCAGGCTCATCAAACTTCATCGGTCTGGAGTTTGCTTCAAAGAACCATAGCTCGCCGGACGTATCTAAGCCGAGATCCATAGACATCTCGCCTAGACTGTAACGGCAGCCTTGCTCTATCTGTTTGGCAATGTGCACGGCCGCGTTCCGCACTTTGCTCAGGATCACTTCGGTTTGTTCCGATCCGAACAGGGGCGGAAGAAGCTTCTCGGGATCCTCAATCGAACCGCCACGTGGAACGTGGGTGGTGATGCTATGGGTACCCGCCATGCGGGCGCCAATTCCAGTGACCCCCCATACGCCGAGATCCGACTTCTGAACCAGAAGCCGAAGGTCGAAAGAACGTCCGTGGACGGCAGTCAGTTCAATTCCTTGCTGGATAATGTAAGGTTCACCTTTAGTCTCTCTATATACACGTTCCCATAACCTCTCAAGTGTTGCCGATTTATAAGTTGTGCTGTTTTTATTGTTTTGAATTTGGAGCCGGTAAGGCATAGGTTTGTTTTTTTGATATCTCAATCTCATGATGCCCTGACCGGCCTTTCCCTCTTCCGGTTTGAGGTAGAGGTAAGAGCAGAGTCTTATCATTTCGTACAGAGACGGCAGACCCTTAAGTTTTTTGGTGACCGGGGCCCATTTCCGGGTCAGCCGTGATTTACCTAACCAGGAGAATAACCGCCGCTTGTTAAAGAAGAACGGATTATAAATATCCATGTTGGGATGACGCATACATTCTTTTATTTTACGCCGTACCTGCGGCTTCATTTCATCTTCACGGTAAGGAATGCGGTTATAGATTACCCGGGGCAGAGGAAACAACCTCTGCTCCCAGGAATGCGGGTCACTGCCAGGCGTAAAACCTCTGACCTTGCCGGAATTCAGCTTTAGATCACGTACGGTGACAACATAGACGAGATATCCCATATCTTTGCCGGTCTTGATGATTTCGTGAAAATTTTGCCGATTACCTCGAAATAGTCGGACGGAATCATGCATTGTAAGAATCGCGACAACAGGTTTGGTATCATCCTCAAGTCGATTGGTCACGAATCATTCCCCCCTGTGGAACCCGCCGAGATACAAGCAGTGCTCAAAAATATGTTCAACCGACGCTTTTCCTTCGACTCGAAGGGAAGGGTGACTGAAGATAGACCTGCCGGGTTTTGAATTGGCTTCAAACATCCAGATTTTTTCATCTTCGTCGATTCCAATGTCAAATCCGATTTCAGCCAGAACATGAGAGTGGTGGTTTTCAATGGCTTCCGCGAGTGTAACGGCCGTCTGCTTAGCTCGCTCCAGAACTTCCCGAGACTTTGAACCAAACGTACGGCCTAAGGCCTGTTCTGGAGTCATCAGTTGACCGCCGTTTTTGATGTGGGTCGTTACGCTTCCCCGCCCGGCCTTCTTGGCTCCAATTCCGACAGTTGACCAGCGGTTTCTGCCGTCTTTATGCATATGGAACCTGAAATCAATAGGGCATCCATCAATTTCAATCAGCCGGATTCCCTGCTGGATAACATAGTTTCTTAGGCCGGAACCGTGCCTGGATTGTAGCAGGCGCATGAGGCTTGTGAATGTAGGAAACTTAAGCAGGGTGTTTCCTCCGGTGCTGCGGTAGCGGGCAAAGTAACCTTTTTTTGGTTGGTAGGTAAGTCGGTAGATCCCGTTGCCGAGGCTTCCGGCGGACGGCTTATAGTACACGAACCGATGGCGCTCCAGCATATCTTTGATTCGTTCCGGGCTTGGATTCGAATACGTTTCAGGCACATACCGTCCTGCTTGCACATCATTTTCCAGTTGGTTATAAATATCTGCTTTATTAAAGAAAGCCCAGTTGAAAAAGGAGATATTTCGCTTCATAAACCGATCCCTCAGCTGATTAGTGAAAGGTGAGAAGTCTGTGCGTCTGCTCGGGAGTCGATTATAGACAACATCCGGAAGCGGTACAGTCTTGCGAACAAATTGGCCGTTTGCGCTCAAAAGGTAGGCATAGACGGTTTCCCTCTGCCAATTGATATCCCCTGGGGCAAAGGCATAAACATACATTTTTTTGTTCCCTTCACGCAGCAGCTGTTTAATGTAAGCTGTTCGCGCACCGAAGGGACTCGAGGGACTGGAGGGGCCATCGGATAATACTCCGACTACCGGTCCGATCTGAATCTCTCCATCCTTAGGCATATGAACATATGCTGGCCCGCTTCTTGGGACGTGAACACTGTTACGGATGCCGGAACTCAAATACAGATGTTTGCCGGAACGCTCAATAGGTTTCAATGAAGCTGATATGGCATTCCTGCCCAGGCGGAGCTGGATTTGTCTCCTGCTTGTAAGACCCAGGCTTCTCATGAGCGAGCCAGACATAAAGACCACTTTTTCGGGCTGATGCGAGAAGTGAACGTTACTAAAAGTCAAACTCATGTATTAACCCTCCTAAGTTGTCGAAGCAATAAATAACGTGCATAACGAAGGGGGTTCTCCACTGACAGCTTTGCTGCCGGAATGTCCCCTGTTTGCCTGAATGCGCGCCGCCCCGGTTTTGAATTGACCTCAAGCAGCCATACCTTTCCGAAACAGTCTATTCCGAAATCGATGCCGAGTTCGCCCAGACGGCCAAATCCGCCTTCAAGAATGGGGGGGATGAGGTCGCTCAGTTGGTTGATACAGGCGATGATATTGTCGGACACGGGAGCGCTGAACTGAGATTCTAGAAAGGAAGGGACGGGTAACGCCGTGCCCCCGCCATGAAGGTTGGAGGTCATTCCTTCGGCCGGACCCTGGCGAACGGCCATCCCTGTTGTAGCCCAACGGCCCCGTGCATTTTTTTGAACCAATACTCTGACATCATAGGGTTTGCCAGCGCAACTGGTTAACTTTAAATATGGCTGAATGATAAAACGGCGGCGTCCGGTGAACTTTTTTACCCAGGATGATAGTTCACCGGTTGGTAAAGTCATCTTGAATATCGAGTTCGATCGGTCTCTTCCTTGTAATACGGTTTCTTCATTACCAGTACAATGCACATAGAGGGTATGTTTGCCATGGGAGCCTCCGCTTGGTTTCAGAAACAGCTTCCCGTCAAACAAGGATAAAGCCTGATTTAATGATTCACTCCCGTTATAGCTTAGGGTATGTGGGAGATAAGGCGAGAGGCACTGTTCACGCTTTAGAAGATTATACACACGGATTTTTCCGGGCAATCCCCGTGACCACATAGACCAACGGCCGTCAGGCAGATCACTCAGGAACGCCGCAGCGGAAGAAGTTTCATCAGTGTTCTTAAATAGGCAGCGGTCGTATATAATGTCCGGGACAGGAAAGTTTCTCTTTTCCCAGCCTCCGCGTCTGTAGGTATAGCCTGAGATTAGGTGATTCAGCTTAACTGAATCTGGTTTATCCTCCGGGAAAAACACAAATACGGTAATGCCGAGGCAGGAAGAGGCCAGGCACAATTCGCGAAGGTATTCCTTTTCCGCGAATGGAGGTGATCCTGTTCTCCGGCATACCATGACACCGAGTGTTCCAATGTAATCAGAGGGCATAGTTGCTCCTTTTTTAAAAGCCAGTCAAGTAATGGCTGTATTGGACAAGGCGAATCGCTGATGGACGGACCTTCTGAACATTGAGCGGAGCATTGTCGCCCTTGGACGGCTTGGAGTTGACTTCAAGAAGCCAGATTCGTCCTGCAGTATCCACCGCTAAATCAATCCCAAGCTCTCCGAAGTGTGAAGGAATCGCTGCTTCAATGCCTTTGGCGATATCGAGTGCAGCCTTCTCCATCCGGTTGCTCGCTGTTAGCTTTGCGGTAGGAGGGATACCGCTCATGGCAAGCGCGTCTTTAACCGTGGACAGCGTTCCTCCACGGGCGAGATTGGATACATAATGATTTCCTCCCGCAACTCTGGCCACAATAGACGTTAAACTCCACTTACCTTTTTTGTTTTTGTGGACGAGCGCGCGAAAGTCCACATTTTTTTTATGGAGTCGGACCAAGTCCAGGCCTTGTTGAATCTGATAGCGGTTTTTTTTGATTTTGCCGGATAGACTGCTGTACAGCTTAGTAAGGGACGAGTAACTATTTTTTTTAATCCCCTCAAGTGAGGTGGTTAGGGTTTGATAGGTGCCGTCTGCCTGGCGGGAGATTCTGATAATACCTTTGCCTAAACTGCCGCGAACCGGTTTTAGAAAGACCATCGGATATGCAGCACACATTTTTTTGAGTATAGGGTAGCTTTTCAGTGAATAGGATTCGGGTAAGTATTTCTTAAGCTTCTCATCCGAGCCCAGTGCATCAAAAACTTCCGTCTTATCCAGGAACTTCTCGTTGAAAATGTGAGTGCCCAGTCTGGATTTTACTTCTTTCATAAAATGCTGTACGCTAGGACTATTCTCCAATTTGCGTGTGGGAAGCCGGTTGTTGACCACATCCGGTGCGGGTACGGGACCCTTCTTCCACCCCTCGTCATATCGTACCCCTTCAAGTGTTGACGGGTTCGGACCGATCATCTCTGGGGTGAAAAAGTATACATACGCACCTAATTTTTGACAGGCATTGACCATCTCCATGCAAAATGATGAGATCGATCCGAAGGGTTTGCTTGGATCCTCTGGATCATAACGGCTTATCATAACTCCGATTACGGGACCGAGTCGCAGTGTTTTGTCGGCGGCGTTGTATTTGACGTTCAGAACCGATTGAGGAAGAAGTCCGGAACTGCTTGACAGGGAAGGGCTTATACGGAGTACAGTCGATTTTATCCCAGGTATGACACGTATCTCCTGCTTGAAGGAGCCGATGGCAAGCTGTATGGGGTGTTCTGTTGGAATTCGGAGCAGTTTTATCAGCTTCTCGCCAAGCTTGATATCGTTATCCTGCAGATTGCCCGAGCGGAACAGTTGAACCGATATCTTGGTTTTGGACATCTTGGATCTCCTTCCGACAACTACTTGATGTCTAGTGGACAGATTGGACTTCATCTGAACATTGCATGTAATTCATCATATGAGGACATATATCCCTTGGTGATTGTACGGATTTGGAAAAAGGGAGGACTTTAAAAATGCCGGACTGGCTGTTTATATTAGTGAACGTGGGGGTGGCTGCGTTTGTCGGCGGCATTACGAACCATTTTGCAATTAAAATGCTCTTCCATCCTCGTGAAGAAATTCGTATACGCGGATGGAGGCTGCCTTTTACGCCTGGACTGATTCCGAAGCGGAAGGAAGAGATTGCGGAATCTCTCGGTAAAGTGGTATCCGATTATCTGGTGACGAGTGAAGGGCTTCAAGAAATGATTCGCAAACCACTTTTTCGTACAAGGGCGGAGGATGCGGTAAACCGGAAGTTGAAGTTGCTTTCGGAGAGCGAGCAGACACTGGGCGATCTGGCATTGAAATTGTGGAGCCCGGAAGAGTGGCAGCAGTTGAAAGATCGTGCTGTTCTGACGGCTCAATCGGTAACGGCCCGCGGGGTGACCGCAGTCTGGTCCGATTATGGCTTAGAAGACAAACCGCTGAAGGATCTGATTCCCGGCTGGTCCGAGGAAACCCGGCAGCGCTGGAGTGAGGTGGCTGCCGAAGCGCTATTAAAGGAGCTTGGGGATACGCTGTTGTCATCGGACGGCCAACGTTTGCTTAAAGAAATGGCTTCTGCGATGATGGATAAGGCAGGGGGATTTCTCGGCACGATGGCCGCTATTTTTGTGGATGAGGACAAGCTGGTTCAGAAATTGACGCCGATGCTGATCGGTCAGCTGGAAGGAAAGAAGGTTCGCCAGACGATCGTTTCTGTTGTATCAGGTAAGCTGGAGCAATATGGAGAAATGTCTCTTGGCCGTGTGGTGGAGGCTGCAGCCGGAGAACTTGGTCCAGGTTTGATTACGCGAAAGCTTGAAGAAACGATTCCGTGGAAAGCATGGATTGAGCGTCTGGAGAATGTCCGGATCACGGATTTCATCACACCCCGGCTTCCTGCGATCGAGGGTGCACTGCCAGGCTTGATCGATAAAGGACTCCGAATGCTTGAGGACGCCGTTCCGGCAGCAATGAAGGCAGTAGATCTGCCAAACCTGGTACAGGAGCAGGTAGAGAAATTTCCGGTTGAACGTCTTGAAGAAGTCATATTGAGCGTATCGGGCCGGGAATTCCGGGCTATAACCTGGCTTGGGGTTCTGCTGGGCGGGCTTATCGGAATGTTTCAGTCGTTCATTACCTTGCTGTGGAGATAAGAGTAAAAAAATAATGTTGCGGTAATAGTCCGCACGGTAGGAGGACAAATATGAATATTTATGACAAGGCGAATGATTTGGCTAGAGCGATGAAGGAAAGTCAAGAAGTACAGGAAATTACCTCTGCAATGAAACTGATTGAAGCTGATCCAGAAAGCAAGCAGATGCTGGATAGCTTCCGTGAGCGTCAGATGGAAGTGCAGCAGCGAATCATGACCGGCGATATGCCTTCACAGGAAGAGATGGAAAAGATGGAGAAGCTGTTTGAAGTGCTGAGTCTTAACCTGAACATCCGCCGTTTGTTTGATGCGGAGCGTCGTTTGAGCATTATTATTGAGGACGTGAACAAAATTATATCAGACAGTCTTCAGCATTTGTATGGGTCAACTCAATCATAATAGTTAACAATCCGCGGCGGATGCCGCGGATTTTTTTGCTCACTCTTCATTCTTCTTTCATATTTTGGACCAGCTCCTCATAGAGTAGATATATAGAGTTCAGAAGAAAGTAGAGGAGCTGTATAACTCATGAAGAAAAAGAAAAGTAAGATTAAGCATTCCGCTTATCTCTTGATTGCGCTGGGGATGCTGGTATATGCGCTGCCGAGCATTTCGTTCGCAGGAGGTTTTTCTTGGGCATCGCTGTTTGGGGCTGTATGGGCCGGATTCGCCCTGTTGGTCATTGCATCGCATCTGCATATTTTGATTGGTGTAGATGAAGCGAAACAGAAGGCATTGGATGAAATCCGAAAGGAAAAGATGAACCAATGGCAGCTAAAATGGCCTGAGGAGCAAAAAAGCCGTGGCGCCTAAAATTACTTCATAGAACATAAAAAAAACCGTTCGCGTTCGCTGGCGAACGGTTTTTTGCTGTGTCGCATGTTATTTTATAATGCATGTCTGGTATAATAGATACAGTATGGTACAGATTGAGTAGGGGGGTGGAACAGTTGGATGTTCGAGATGAGACAATTACGAAGCACGAACAACTTGTACAGCATATCGAAAGTTTAAAGGTAGGAACCAAAATATCAGTCCGGAGGCTCGCCAAAGAGCTTGGTGTAAGTGAAGGTACAGCTTACCGTGCAGTTAAGGAAGCAGAAGGGCTGGGAATTGTTGTAACGAAGGAACGGATCGGAACTGTACGTATTGAGCGGAAGCCGCGGAATATTTCAGAGCAGCTGACCTTCGCTGATGTGGTGGAGATCGTTGAGGGGCATGTACTTGGCGGGGCTGAGGGTCTTAATAAAAGTCTGCATAAGTATGTGATCGGGGCCATGAAGGTTGAAGCGATGGTCCGCTATATTGATGCCGGAAGCCTGATGATTGTCGGAAACCGAGAGGATGCGCATTCTCTGGCCCTCGAGCAAGGAGCAGGTGTACTCATAACAGGTGGTTTTGGGACAAGCCGTGAAGTAAAGCAACTAGCGGACCAGCTGGGACTGCCAATCTTTTCTTCACGTCACGACACCTTCACCGTAGCTTCAATGATCAATCGCGCCATTTTTGACCGGCTAATCAAGAAAAAAATTATGCTTGTCGAGGACATCGCAGGCGAAAAACCGAGAATTCACGCGCTTAAGAGCTCGGTTACAGCTCGAGAGCTTATCGAAATGGCGAAGGAATGCGGAGAACAACGTTTCCCGGTTACGGATGAATGGAACCGTGTCATCGGCATCGTTGGCGTAAAGGATGTTGTCGGACTTGCCGATAATCAGGCGATTGAACGAGCAATTATCCGTAACCCGATTACGGCCACTTTAAAAACATCACTAGCCTCGGCTGCTCAGATTATGATGTGGGAGGGTATTGACTTCCTTCCCATCGTCGACCGCAACCGTAAGCTCGTTGCCACAGTTACACGGAAAGAAGTGCTTGAGGCGATGCGGAATGCCCGTAATCAGCCTCAGCTGGGGGAGACGTTTGATCAGCTGATCTGGAATGGAATGGCTGAAGATCGGGATGGGGAAGGAAATCTGTTCTTTAATGGGTTTATCACACCACAGATGGCGACAGAACTCGGGACGATTTCGCAAGGTGTCCTGACAACAGTTATGAGCCAAGCTGCCTTTAAAGCAGCCAAGGACATTAGCGGTAGTGATCACGTGCTCGATAATCTGTCCACTTATTTCATCCGCCCGATTCAGATTGAGGATCCGATTGTGGTGACGCCGCGACTTCTGGAGATGAGCCGGCGGACTTGCAAGATGGAAATCGAAATCAGTCACCAATCCAACCTGATCGCGAAATCGGTCATGACACTGCAGGCGATAGATCCAGGGTAACGGAACATGTTTCATGCAGGAACACATAACAAAGAGGGCTACTCATCCGGCGGAAGTATATCCGGCCGATGAATAGCCCTTTTTCATTTAAATTGAATGTTTGTATTCTAGCTGCGAGCCGATTTTTGACGGCTGTAATAGCTTTTACTTCTAATGCCAGCAAAAATATTAAAGGCGCCCATTACCATGAAAACAGCCTCAACGATCACTGCGGGAGTGGAGCCGCTGAACATAAGCATGGCAATAAAAGACAGGGCGACCAGCATAATGCCCATATAGATATTCGTCGACGCATGAAAGATACCTCGATCGAGCGGGTCGGACATTTTGCGGGCACGAATGCTGTATAAAGCAGCAGTGATGCAGGAAATGACCAGCACTGCGAATAAGACATAGCGGATAATACCAAGCATGGTAGAAAGGCACTCCTTTGGTATGGACATGGTTACATGAATACTCGTATTGTATCATGAATCTATTCAGATGTGATGTACACTTTAGTTGCCGATATCCACCCAGATCTGCAGAACGCCTTCCATGACCAGCATGGTCCTGATTTTGATCTTGTAGTCTTTATCCCGGACGGTATATATTTTATCATCCAGCAGTGAGCGTGTGAGCTTACTGTCGGTATCGATATCAAATATGCTTCTACCCCGCAGTGCTGCTAGATCTTTACCCATCATCTGAACGATTTCTTTCTCAATGAGGGAATCAATCGGTTCGGATTTTTGTTCCGTTCGGATTTTAATTTCCCGGATGACCGTTGGCTGCTTGCTGTATTTCTTCAACGTCTTGATATCTTCTTCATATTGGAGAATTTGGACTTGCAGGTCTTTGTTATTTATCCATAACTTGTTGTAGCTGGCGTGGTATAACGAATTATAGACGACACTCCCGATGACCATACCGAGAATAAAGATCGAGGCGGCCTGATAAAAAGGACGGAAACGGCGGAACGGAGGCACCCTCATACATTAACTCCGGCTGGAGCAGACCCATTTGACCAGCTCACTGCCCATATGTGCCCCTAAGAATGCGAAGATCAGATACAAAATCTGTTTTATGGCGGGAGACAAATTTCCATCCAGCATATTGCTCTCAATAACACGCATGGGATCAATGGTTCCACCGACAGCGGCAGCAAGTGCCCAAATTTTGATGCGGCCCGCAATGTCAAGCATCGTTAAAGTCGGAGGCTGCATCGAGAGCACGGCGCCAACCCCTCCGACCATAGCCCCCCCAACCACGATGCCGAAAGCTATGAAAAAGTCCAGTATCGCTTTAGATAAAAAAATACTCATCCTTTTTGTCCCCTTTCTTGCCGGGAAGGCGGTGTTGACCGCCTGTCCAGATGCTCCTGATTTCATTCTATGGGCGGGTAGAGCCACATTATGATAAAATAAGAATAAGAATTTAAGGGGCGAAAGGAAGGCGAATGATGAGTACTTTCGTGCATTTGCATGTGCATAGCGAATACAGTCTGCTCGACGGAGCGGCGCGTATTGAAGACCTTGTACGGGAAGCGGCAGCGCTTGGCATGAAATCATTGGCGCTGACCGATCACGGGGTCATGTACGGCGCCGTTCCATTTTATAAATCATGCCAAAAGCATGGCATAAAGCCGATCATCGGATGTGAAGCTTATATTACAGCAGGATCGCGTAAGGAGCGGGGGAGTCGTAAAGACCAGCCTATCTATCACCTCATTCTGCTCGCAAAAAATGAAACCGGCTATCGGAACCTGATGAAGCTTTGCTCCATCGGCCATCTGGAAGGCTATCATTATAGACCTAGAATTGATATGGAGGCGCTCGCGTCTCATCATGAGGGAATTATATGCCTCAGTGCCTGTCTTGGCGGAGAAGTTCCACAGCATTTGCTGCACGGCAGGGAAGCAGAGGCCAAAGCTGCTGCGCTGCGTTATAAGGCTGTTTTCGGAGATGACTATTACCTGGAGCTGCAGGATCACGGATTGCCGGAGCAAAAACGAGTCAATCCCCAACTCATCGCCTTAAGCCGGGAATTAGGCATTCCACTGGCGGCAACAAATGACGTGCACTATTTGACGTCAGCCGATGCGGAAGTACAGGATGTGTTAATCTGTATCGGGACAGGCAAGACGGTGGAGGACGAAGACCGGCTCAGAATCCCGACCAGCCAGCTATATTTGAAGAGCGAAGACGAAATGAAACGGCTGTTCCCTCACGTGCTGGAAGCGGTGGATAACACGGCCGCTATTGCGGAACAGTGCAACCTTGAACTGGAGTTTGGCAGGTCTATTCTTCCGGAATACCGGCCTTTGCCAGAAGGGATGGATGCAGCTTCTTATTTACGGCAGCTGTGCGGTGCCGGTCTTCGTGAACGTTATGAAGGTACAGAGCGCTTCACATCGGCAGATAACCGAGCAGAGCTGGAGCGCCGGCTTGATTATGAGCTGAACATCATTGAGAGTATGGGCTTTAGCGATTATTTTCTTATCGTGTGGGATTTTATCGCATACGCTCACAAGCAGGGCATTGCCGTTGGACCCGGAAGGGGCTCTTCCGCCGGCAGTCTTGTTGCGTATACACTGTGCATAACGAATGTGGACCCAATAAAGTACAATCTGCTCTTTGAACGGTTTTTGAACCCGGAACGTGTCACGATGCCGGATATCGATATTGACTTCAGTGACGAACGACGGGACGAGGTTATTGATTATGTGGTTCATAAGTACGGGCGGGAGCATGTTGCCCAGATTATAACTTTTGGTACGATGGCTGCAAGGGCTGCGGTCAGGGATGTCGGACGTGCATTAAATGTGCCGTATGGAGATGTGGACAGAGCGGCTAAGCTGATTCCGAACCATTTGGGTATCAGCATATCACGAGCGTTGAAAGAAAGCCCTGGTCTGAAAGAACAGTACGATACCAAGCCCAAGGTTCGGGAGCTGCTCGATATGGCGCTCAAAGTGGAGGGGATGCCTCGTCATGCATCAACTCATGCGGCGGGCGTAGTCATATCCCGCGATCCGTTAACCGATGCGGTTCCGCTGCAGGAAGGCAGTGAGAAGACGGCGCTAACCCAGTATTCCATGGAGCATCTGGAAAGCATAGGCCTCCTGAAAATGGACTTTCTCGGGCTTCGGACCTTATCGATTATCGAGCGAACTATGCGCTGGATTGGTGAAGCGGCTCCGGATTTCGAGAAAGTGTCTGATGACGATCCGGGGACCTATCAAATGTTGGGACGCGGTGAAACGACAGGTGTATTTCAGCTGGAATCAGCGGGGATGCGCCGCGTATTGAAGGATTTAAAGCCATCGGCGTTTGAAGACATCGTGTCCGTTCTGGCACTGTACCGCCCCGGTCCGATGGAGTTTATACCGAAATACATTCAGGCCAAGCATGGCATGATTGAACCGGAATACCCGCACCCTGACCTGATCCCGATTCTGGGGGATACCTATGGAATTATTGTTTATCAGGAACAGATTATGCAGATCGCTTCGGCCATGGCGGGATTTTCGCTTGGTGAAGCCGATTTGCTGAGACGAGCGGTATCGAAAAAGAAACGGGAGGTATTAGACAGGGAGCGAGGCCATTTTGTGTCCGGCAGCTTGAAGCAGAATTACAACGAAGAGGATGCAAATCGGGTGTACGATATGATTGTACGCTTTGCGGACTACGGTTTTCCGCGGGCGCACGCAGCTGCTTATGGTGTACTGGCTTTTCAAACAGCTTATCTTAAGGCTCACTATCCGGTTCAATTTATGGCCTCTATGCTGACGGCTGTGATGGGCAGCCATCGGAAAGTGGCGGAGTACGTGCTTGAATCCCATCGTATGAACATTAATGTGATGCCGCCGGACGTGAATGAAAGCAGAGCTTTGTTTACACCGGTATCGGGCCGTTCCGGCTCCGATTCGGATGAAGACAACCTGGCGACTGAAGGACGAAACGGTGGGATTCGCTTCGGACTGGCGGCAATCAAAAATGTTGGGACTCAGGCTGTGGAAAATATCGTCCAGATCCGGGAAGACAAGCCGTTTGAAAGTCTGCTCGATTTCTGCCGCCGGGTTGATCTGCGTGTGTGCAATAAGCGGGTTATCGAATCGCTCATTCAGGCGGGTGCTTTTGATACGCTCCCAGGGCACCGGTCCCAGCTGATAGCTATGCTGGATGAAACCGTAGAAGCTGCCGTGAAGTGGCGGAAAGAACGCGAAGATTTGCAGATACAGCTGTTTGATTTTGTAGAAACGACAAATTGGGACATCGAATATCCGGATATTCCCCCGTATTCTGCGGGACAACAGTTGGAATTGGAACGCGAACTGCTCGGTATGTACCTGTCCGGACACCCGCTCGATGATTACGATCTTTTGCTTGAGAAATCGGGGGCAGACCGGTTGATGGATTTGACGGAAGCGCCGGACGATACGGTGGTTACGGTGGCGGGTATGGTTGTGTCACTGAAGACAATTACGACCAAACAGGGAAAAGCGATGGCTTTCATGGAATGGGAGGATCAGATCGAACGCTGTGAGGTGGTCCTGTTCCCGGAAGTATGGAAACGGAGCGCCCAACTGATTGAGAAGGGGGCACTTCTCGCCCTTCGCGCCAAGGTTCAGCAGCAGGATGAAGGATTTAAGCTGCTGGCTGAGGAGCTGGCTCCTCTAGAGGAAGAGCGGCTGATCCAGCTGATCCGCCGAGGCCGAATCCGTACGGCTTCCGCCGGAAAGAGCGCAGGAGGAACTGCTCCCCAAGGTGCTGGTTCAACTCGCCGGACAACGCCACAAACGTCAACATTAATAGTGTCTCCGACGGATAAACCGATTGTTCAGGATATGGTTTCCCGTACCGATGCGACGCCCCGTACTGCTAACGTTGAGATGAACGCTCGATCTGTAACTGCTGGACGGACGGATTCGGTGAAGCACGAACAGCGCGTCTTTGTGAAGATTACGCGGGAGGCGGAAGATCCGCAGCTATTGACCCGCTTAAAGGAGCTTCTGCAAGAGCACCCGGGACCCGTGGCAACCGTGCTATTTTATGAGCGGAGCCAGAAAGTGCTCGGTCTGAGTGACGCCTACCGGATTAAACCATCCCCTGCATTGTTTACCCGCATGGAGGACATGCTTGGAAAGGATACTGTTAAAGTTAAATAGACGTTACTCCCGTTAAATAAAATTCATGAACGTTTCATACCCCTCCCGCATACACATAGGACACTACAGGACAACAATATCCGGAATATCGTTACCGAGGCCTTTTTCCTATCCAAGGCGCAGCAGCGGTTGTTCCGGTTAACGCGCGGGGGGGATTAGTTATGTCAATGGAATTAGCAGAGGGTATGCTGAACCGAAGAGGCGTCAGTGTATCCTCCATTGCGGATATTGTCTATCGTTTGCAGAGAAAGTATCATCCGACCCTGACGATGGAGCAGTGTGAAGAGAGCGTGCGGGCAGTGCTTGGAAAGAGAGAAGTGCAGTATACACTGTTTACAGGAATTGCGCTGGATGAGCTGGCCGAGCAAAAGCTTCTTCCAGAGCCACTTCAATCGATCATGGAGAAGGATGAACCGCTGTACGGCGTGGATGAAACGATGGCTTTGGGGGTTACGAGTATTTACGGTATGATCGGACTGACCAGCTTCGGTTATTTGGATAAGGAAAAAATAGGAGTTATTGAAACATTGAACGAGAAGACGGACAGCATACATGTGTTTCTTGATGATCTTGTAGCAGGTATTGCCGCTGCCGCTTCTTCACGTATTGCCCATAACAATCCGCAAGCAACCCTTTACACTGTAGAAGGGGATTAATTTTTTTATGTTGCTATACCCCTTTAGATAAGGGGAAATGCTCTTTCTGCCCCCTTCCTCTTTTGTTGAGGTAAAAAGTGAAGTGTGTTATCATTATCCATTATATCGGCACAGGATATGCCTATGGCACGAGATTAGGGGGAACTGAAAGGCATGTGGACGGTAATCTATATCGCGCCAACCGCCAAAGTGGCGGAAATGATTAAAACCAAGCTTACGGAAGAAGGTTTTTTGGTTCAGAGCCGTCCTGTAAATCTTTCCAAACAACAATTTGAGATTTTGGTTCCCTCCGGAGAGCTTGAGGAAGTACAGGAAGTGTTGAATTCGATTTTGCACCCCTAGCTTAAGGGATACATAGCGAAGCTTGTTTATTGGAATCTAAGGAAGTATAAGTTTGACACTATACTTAACTTAGATTTCTCTGCGAAACGTAAGCTTTGCCTGTCAAAGACGGCGAAACCGTTTACGCTTGGAATATAAGTAAGTATAAATTTCATATTGTATACTTGGCTTATATTTCTCGCAGAAACGCCGCCGTCCTTTAAAAAGGACGCCGAAGGCGTTTCTTCTTGGATGTACAGATTTGCTAAGTTTGCGGCCATTCAAATTTGCGGCTGGAGAGGTGTAGTTGTGTTTAAAGATCTGTTTCAGAAAAAAAGAAAATATGCCACCATTCCTTCGGAACGTCTTGGACGGACAGGACAGCCAGAAGAAGGCGAACGTCCGAAACGGGAAATTCCTGAAGGCCTAATGAATAAGTGCAGCAAATGCGGCAGTATTCAATACAGTAAGGAACTTGAGAAAAATCTAAAAGTGTGCTCAGAGTGTGGTCACCATATGCGTTTGAACGCATGGGAGCGCATTGGCATGACGCTGGATGAGACAGGCTTTGAAGAATTTGACGCCGATATGATTTCCGTTGATCCTTTGCAATTTCCTGGTTATGCAGCCAAGTTGGAGCAGCAGAAGATGAAATCAGGCCTTCATGATGCGGTAATCACGGGTAAAGGTTTTATTAGTGAACAACCTGTTATCGTGGCAGTGATGAGTTTCGACTTCTTTACTGGAAGCATGGGATCGGTTGTTGGTGAGAAAATTACCCGGGCGATCGAGTCTGCAACGGATCAAGGGCTACCGCTCATTATTTTCTCTACTTCTGGTGGAGCTCGGATGCAGGAAAGTATTCTCAGCCTGATGCAGATGGCCAAGACGAGTGCAGCACTTTCGCGGTTCAACGAACGGGGTGGCCTCTTTATTTCGGTCATTACAGACCCGACAACAGGTGGTGTTTCAGCTAGCTTTGCATCACTTGGAGATATCAATATTGCTGAACCCGGTGCTGTGTTCGGCTTTGCCGGACGCATCGTTATCGAGCAGACGATACGTCAGAAGCTTCCGGATGATTTCCAGACCGCCGAGTTCAACTTGGCGCACGGTCAGCTGGATATGGTCGTTCATCGCAAGGATCTGCGTACGATGCTTGGAAGATTGTTGGAAATGCACACCTCGAAAGGGGGATTTTGATGTCAGGCGAACTTCCTTTTGAAATGCCGCTTGCAGAAATGCGTAAGAAGATTGAAGAACTAAAGCAGTTCGGACAGGAAAAAGGAATCGATTTTACGGATGAAATCGCTCGTTTGGAAGAACGCTATAGTCGTCTGGAAGAAGAGATCTATTCCTCCATTTCACCTTCACAAAAAATGCATCTGGCCCGACATCAGCAGAGGCCAACTTCGCTTGATCTTATTCAACTGATATTTACCGATTTCATCGAACTGCATGGAGACCGGCTGTACGGTGACGATCTGGCAGTTGTTGGCGGATTGGCTAAGTTGAATGGTATCCCGGTTACAGTTGTGGGCCAACAGCGGGGAAAGGATACGAAAGATAATATCGCCCGTTTCTTCGGAAGCGCGCATCCGGAAGGCTTCAGGAAGGCACTGCGGCTTATGCGGCAGGCTGAGAAGTTTAAGCGTCCTGTGATCACTTTTGTTGATACAAAGGGTGCTTATCCAGGTAATACAGCTGAAGAGAGAGGTCAATCCGAGGCGATTTCCAGTAACCTGAGGGAAATGTCGGCACTCGGAGTGCCTATTGTTTGTGTGGTCATCGGCGAAGGCGGTAGCGGCGGTGCTCTTGCGATGGCCGTAGGTAACCGTGTCCTGATGCTTGAGAATGCGATTTACTCGGCTATTTCACCGAACGGAGCAGCTTCTATCCTGTGGAAAGATGCATCGAAAGCCGACCAGGCTGCACAAGCGATGAAGATTACTGCAGAGGATCTGCTCGAGATGGAAGTCATTGAAGAGATTATCCCGGAACCGAAAGGTGGGGCGCACCGAGGGTATGAAGAGACGGCTTCAGCGATTCAGGATGCACTCGTCCGTCATCTGAAGGAACTGTCTATAATGGATCCTTGTGAGCTGAAAGAAGACCGTTATCGGAAGTTTCGCAAGATCGGCAGTTATGACTATGCAGTGTCCGAACAGACTGATAAGCTCGTTTGAAAGGACTTTCGATTATAGATATATGACAAAATTCCTATACAAACGAGAAGTTTTGTAGTAGATTTAGTTGTTGGAACAGAGATATAGAGAACCCTTGAAAAACGGAGGAAACCCAAATGCGTAAAACTAAAATTGTATGTACTATCGGTCCTTCCAGTGAATCGTTGGAAAACACTAAGAAGCTCATTATGGCCGGCATGAACGTTGCCCGTCTGAACTTCTCCCATGGCGATTTTGATGAGCATGGCAACCGGATCAAAACCATTCGCCAAGCTAGCCAGGAATTGAACAAAACGGTTGCTATCCTTTTGGATACGAAAGGACCAGAAATCCGTACCGGCAAATTGGAAGTGGAACCGGTGGAGCTTGTGCAGGATGAATACATCACACTTACTACCGAAGAAATCCTTGGTGACAAGAACCGTCTCTCCATTACTTACAAAGAACTGCCGGAAGATGTTCATGTGGGATCTACGATTTTGATCGATGATGGTTTGATCGGTCTTACAGTCGTGGAAGTTCAAGGCACTGAGATTAAATGCCGTATCGTTAATGGCGGAACAATCAAGAGTAAAAAAGGCGTAAACGTACCGGGTGTGAACATTTCCCTTCCAGGTATTACTGAAAAGGACGCCAACGATATTATTTTCGGGATCGAGCAGGGCATCGATTTTATCGCAGCTTCCTTCGTTCGTAAAGCCAGTGACGTACTGGAAATCCGCGAACTGTTGAAAAGCCACAACGCTGAGCATGTGCAGATCATCTCTAAAATCGAGAACCAACAGGGTGTGGATAACCTGGATGAAATCCTGGAAGTTTCCGACGGCCTGATGGTAGCCCGTGGTGACTTGGGTGTTGAAATCCCGGCTGAAGAAGTACCTCTTGCGCAAAAACGCATGATCGAAAAATGTAATATTGCAGGAAAACCAGTTATTACGGCAACACAAATGCTGGACTCCATGCAGCGTAACCCGCGCCCAACTCGTGCGGAAGCAAGTGACGTGGCGAATGCGATCTTTGATGGCACGGATGCAATCATGCTTTCAGGTGAAACAGCTGCAGGTAAATATCCAGTAGAATCTGTTCTGACTATGTCCCGTATTGCAGAAAAAGCGGAATCCGCTCTGAACTACCATGACCTGTTCTTGAAGCAACGTATTGCTCAGGACACAAGTATTACAGAAGCGATCAGCCAATCCGTTGCTATTTCCGCATTGGACTTGAACGCGAAAGCGATCATCTCTTCGACAGAATCCGGACAAACCGCACGTATGGTTTCCAAGTACCGTCCTAAGGCTCCTATCGTCGCTGTAACGACGCAGGAGAGAACAATGAGACGTCTAGCATTGTCTTGGGGTGTAACTCCGGTTAAAGGCGAAAGAGCTACGTCTACAGATGAGATGTTTGAATATGCCCTTCAAGGCGGACAAAAATCCGGGCTTGTAAAGGAAGGCGACCTGGTTGTTATTACAGCTGGTGTACCGCTTGGTAAATCCGGTTCTACAAACCTGATTAAAGTTAGTCAAATCCCTGCGCAGAACTAATCTTCTGCCTTGGGTTAGAATAGAGTCGTAAAAAGCAATGGACGAGCAATCGCCCATTGCTTTTTCTATAAATAACGGGGTGAACTTATGCCAAAAGTATCAGATGAACAGGTAAGTCGTTGGTTTACAACATCCTTTCGGGTACGCTATCAAGAAAGCGATCAAATGGGTGTGGTATATCACGCTAACTATTTGAACTGGTTTGAAATTGGAAGAACCGAGATGATTCGGCAGCTGGGATTTACGTACAGGGGAATGGAAGAGGAAGGCGTCCTTCTCCCTCTCGTGGATTTGGATATCCAGTACAAAAGTCCGGCACGATACGATGACCTTGTGACGGTGTTCACACGTATGACGGTTTTCTCGCCGCTTCGGATTCATTACGAGTATGAGGTGCGCCGACTGAATGATGAGGATCGGGGATTGCTGGATACTGTAGGACAGCAAGAAGCAGGAGAGCTTCCGGGAGATAAACTTGTGATCGGCGCAACGCGTCATGTATGGGTGAATAGAGACTGGAAACCAGCAAGACTGGATAAAAATGTTCCCAAGTTGTATGATGCTTTAAGAGGTTCTCTTTTGGGAGGAAAGGAGTAGTAAATCATGTGGAAGTGGATGCTGGCGGCCGTTATTTTTCTGCCTGCCATTGAAATATTCGGATTTTCTTTAGTAGCGGAGCGGGTCGGTGGCATGAATACGCTACTACTGACACTGCTTACCTCCGCCATCGGTGTTGCGATGATGAGATTTGAAGGGCGTAAGGCTATGGAGGATGCCAAACTGAAGATGAACTCGGGTATGGTGCCCGGATTATCGATGGCAGAAGGCCTCTGTATTTTTGCAGGGGGAATTTTACTGATTGTGCCTGGTTTTGTGACAGATATTGTTGGGTTTACATTGATTTTTCCTCTGACACGGCCTTTGTACCGATTCTTGCTGCTGAAGTGGATGAAGAAAAATATGAAGAATGGCAAAATTACGATTTTTCGGCGTTAACATTGGGAATTTTGCAGTTTTTAATTTTTACGAAGACCGGATCCCTGATTGTACAGGGGCCGGTCTTTTCCAATATATGCAATTTTGATATTATCAAATGGAAAAAATCAAGATTCGACAATGATAATTATCACGGTTATAATGGAATTGTAAGTGATTTCAAAAAATAGTTTATGATGTCGATAAAACAATTTGATATAGAGAATGACTCTGTCATTGTTCACATATCAGACATTATCCAGTATGATATGAGAAGGTTTTACGACTGATAACATGGCTATTGGCCTCTTCAAGGTTTTTTCTTTATTATTCGGCTTCATGAAAACATTTTCATGACGATCCAACGCAGTTTATCCCGAACAAAAAGGAGAGATGATGCATGACAGCTACCAAGGGTTTGGAAGGCATTGTAGCCACAACTTCCTCGATCAGCTCGATCTTTGATGGTGTTCTCACATATCGAGGCTATGACATTGATGACCTCGCAGAACATGCCAGTTTTGAGGAAGTGGCTTATTTGCTTTGGTTCGGAAAGCTTCCGAACGCACAAGAGTTACAATCGCTGCAACAGGATTTGAGCAATTACGCGGCTATTCCGGATAAACTGATACAACAAATCAAACTGTATCCGCAAGATGCGAATACGATGGCTGCTCTTCGATCCGCCGTATCTGCTCTCGCACTGTATGACGAAGCTGCAGACGATATGAGCCGTGAAGCAAATGAAAAGAAAGCGGTTCAACTTCAAGCTCAGTTGCCTACAATCATCGCGGCTATCGCACGAGTTCGTCAAGGCAAAGAGCCTGTAGCTCCGAAAGCTGGCGCATCTATTGCTGAGAATTTCCTTTACATGCTCAGAGGCGAGCAACCGGATGAAACCTCGATTAAAGCTCTGGACCAGGCCCTTGTGCTTCACGCCGATCATGAGCTGAACGCTTCAACGTTCGCATCCCGTGTAACCGTGGCTACGCTGTCCGATATTTACTCGGGTGTTACATCCGCTATCGGTGCGCTCAAAGGCCCGCTACATGGAGGAGCTAATGAAGCCGTTATGAAGATGCTGAACGAAGTTGGAACCCTCGATAAAGCAGAAGCCTATATTCAAGAGAAATTGGACAACCGCGAGAAAATCATGGGTTTCGGACACCGTGTATACAAAAACGGCGATCCACGTGCCAAGCATCTGCAAAAAATGTCTCGTGAACTCGGAAAGATGAAGGGTGACACAACCCTGTATGATATGTCAGTTCTGATTGAAGAGACAGTGACCGGCCAGAAGGGTCTGAAGCCCAATGTGGATTTTTACTCGGCATCGGTATATACGCAACTTGGTATCGAACATGAGCTATTCACCCCTATTTTTGCAATCAGCCGCGTTTCCGGATGGACAGCGCATATTCTGGAGCAGTACGACGGTAACCGGATTATCCGTCCGCGCGCAGAGTACACAGGATTAACGGATCAAAAATATGTGCCGGTTGAACTTCGCTAATTAACTATCAATCATGTACAATAGGGGCAGAGAAAACGCTTGAGCGGCACATTTGCCACAGGCAGCGGTATTCTTTGTGCCCTTTACCCGTGTTTTTTAACGGGAATTTTAGAGAAAGTAATTAATTTAAAGGAGGAATTCATACTTATGAAACTTGAGAAATTCGCACTACCTACTGAAGGTGAGAAGATTACGATTGATAACGGCAAACTGCAGGTGCCTAGCAATCCGATTATTCCTTTTATTGAGGGCGACGGGACAGGTCGTGATATTTGGAGAGCATCCAAACGTGTTCTTGACGCGGCTGTAGAGAAAGCTTACAGCGGTTCCAAGAGTATTGCATGGTACGAAGTGTTTGCCGGAGAAAAGGCTTTTAATACATATGGAGAATGGCTTCCAAATGATACGCTGGAGGCAATTCGTGAATATATCGTTGCCATCAAAGGACCACTTACAACGCCAATCGGCGGCGGTATCCGCTCCCTGAACGTGGCTCTGCGCCAGGAGCTTGATCTGTACACTTGCTTGCGTCCTGTTCGCTACTTCAACGGCGTACCTTCTCCGGTGAAGCGTCCTGAGCTTGTAGACATGGTTATCTTCCGTGAGAACACTGAAGACATCTATGCAGGTATCGAGTACAAGGAAGGTTCTGAAGAAGTTAAGAAAATGATCAAATTCCTTCAGGAAGAAATGGGTGCGAACAAAATCCGCTTCCCTGAAACTTCCGGTATCGGTATTAAACCAGTGTCTTCGGAAGGTTCCAAGCGTCTTGTACGTGCTGCAGTTGAATATGCAATCAAGCACGGCCGTAAGAGTGTAACGCTCGTTCACAAAGGCAACATCATGAAGTTTACCGAAGGTGCTTTCAAGAACTGGGGATACGAAGTGGCTGAGCAAGAATTTGGCGATAAAGTATTCACTTGGGCACAGTACGATATTATCAAGGAAAAAGACGGCGTAGATGCAGCCAATGCAGCACAGAAGGCTGCTGAAGAAGCTGGCAAAATCATCGTTAAAGATGCTATTGCTGACATCGCTTTGCAGCAGGTGCTGACTCGTCCTACAGACTTTGATGTGATCGCGACACTGAACCTGAACGGTGACTACCTGTCTGATGCGCTTGCAGCTCAAGTTGGTGGTATCGGTATCGCTCCTGGAGCGAACATTAACTATGTGACAGGACATGCAATCTTTGAAGCTACTCACGGAACTGCTCCGAAGTACGCTGATAAAGACGTCGTTAACCCGGGTTCCGTTATCTTGTCCGGCGTTATGCTCCTTGAGCATCTAGGCTGGCAGGAAGCGGCTGACCTCATCTACAAGGGTATGGGAACATCGATTAATAATAAGACCGTTACGTATGATTTCGCCCGTCTGATGGAAGGCGCTACAGAAGTGAAATGTTCCGAGTTCGCGGACGAAATCATTAAAAACTTGTAAGGGGGATAAACCATCGTGGCAATTACTCGTAAAAAAATTACTGTAATCGGTGCCGGGTTTACCGGAGCGACCACTGCACTTATGCTTGCACAGAAGGAACTTGGAGACGTCGTATTGCTGGATATTCCACAGCTCGAGAACCCTACCAAAGGTAAAGCTCTGGATATGATGGAAGCAAGCCCGGTTCAAGGTTTTGACAGTAACATCGTTGGTACATCCAACTATGAAGATGCTGCTGATTCTGATGTGGTCATTATTACGGCTGGTATAGCCCGTAAACCTGGGATGAGCCGCGATGACCTCGTGAATACCAATGCGGGAATCGTGAAGTCCGTATGTGAGAACGTAAAGAAATTTGCTCCTAACTCAACGGTTATTATTTTGAGCAACCCGGTGGATGCTATGACTTACGTAGCTTACAACACTTTAGGCTTCCCTAAAAATCGTGTAATCGGCCAGTCCGGCGTACTGGATACAGCTCGTTACTGCACATTCATTGCGCAGGAACTTAACGTATCCGTTGAGGATGTACGTGGATTTGTTCTGGGCGGACACGGGGATGACATGGTTCCACTCGTTCGTTACTCCAGCGTTGGCGGTATTCCTATCGACACGCTGATTCCTGCGGATCGTATTGAGGCGATTGTACAACGCACTCGCGTCGGCGGCGGTGAAATCGTCAACTTGCTAGGGAACGGCAGCGCTTACTATGCACCGGCTGCTTCCCTTGTACAGATGACTGAAGCGATTCTGAAGGATAAGAAACGTATCCTGCCGATCATTGCTCTTTTGGAAGGCGAGTACGGCTATGACAACCTGTTTATGGGCGTTCCGGCAATCCTGGGTGGAGACGGCATTGAGAAGGTATTCGAGCTGGAGCTGACATCAGATGAAAAAGCTGCACTCGATAAATCTGCAGAGTCAGTACGCAATGTCACTTCCGTGGTGAAGCTGTAATATACTCCCCTACCTATTTTTGACGATTGAATGACAAAGCAATCCCGTTCCAAATTTTAGGGACGGGATTGCTTTTCTTTATGGCATTTGTTCAGTATAATATGATTCAGTACATTAAATGTAATAAATATCACACTAATAAAATTGGAGGAGTAGTATAATGGATTATAAAATTTTCTTTCTGCTACATATGATCGGAACAGCAGCTGTTGGATTTTACTTGATTCTCCCATTTATCGTGGGTGGCGTTCAAAAACTATCATTGGGCGCACAGGAAGGTGCGGTAAATACGGTTCGCGTAGCTAATCGTTTTGCTCAATATGGTTTAGTCGTTCAGCTTGTAACCGGTGGTTACATGATGTCGAAGGGCGAGTATTCGGTACCTTGGATGATTATCGTTACCGTTCTGCTTCTAGCGATGTTTGCATTCGGCGGTATTATGAGCAAGCCTCTTAAAAGTGCTCTTGCGGGTATCCGTGAGAAACGAGATGTGAAACCCGAAACGGCCAAGCTTCGCACATTTAGCTCGCTGTTGGCACTCAGTTTGATTATTATGATATTCTTCATGGTATACAACCAAGTTATTTAAAAAATATGTTTCATATCAGAAGTCATCCCATTTGATGGGATGGCTTTTTTTGTTTATTTACATTTTTCAAAGGTCTGAGGCTATTGTGTTTGATCAACTCTCGTTTGTGGTTATTAACATATCGTAAAGAGGTTGTGATAATATGCCCGGGCCTAACGCATCCTAATAGGGAAGTATAGTCATGAATAGTAAACAAATGAACTGACCTGAAAGGAGAAATGCACTATGCCACAAGGCGGACAAAAACAAACACTCCCCCCGCAACATCAGGATCATCGTCCCGGAACCGAGTCGGAAATGCATCCACTTCCGGAGTATGAATCCAGCGAGTACAAAGCAGCCGGCAAGCTAAAAGGGAAGGTTGCCTTAATTACTGGGGGTGACAGTGGGATCGGTAGAGCGGTTGCAGTAACCTACGCTAAGGAAGGTGCCGACGTATCTATCGTTTATTTGAGCGAGCATAAAGATGCGGAGGAAACGAAGCGCCAAGTTGAGCAGGAAGGTCGGAAATGTATCCTTATCGCTGGTGATATCGGGGATGAAGCATTTTGCCGGGACTCAGTAAAACAGACCGTAGAGCAGCTTGGTCAATTAGACATTCTAGTTAACAATGCTGCTGAGCAGCGTCTTCAGAAGAAGATCGAGGATATTACCAAAGATCAGCTGGAGCGCACATTCCGAACTAATATTTTTGGGATGTTCTACATGACGAAAGCGGCTATGCCGCATTTTGGCACAGGCAGTGCGATTATTAACACGGCGTCCATTACCGCTTACCGGGGTAGTCCTGAACTCATCGATTATTCATCGACCAAAGGAGCGATCGTGTCCTTTACACGTTCTCTGTCTATGAATGTCGTCGATAAAGGGATCCGTGTCAATGGAGTGGCGCCAGGTCCGATTTGGACTCCGCTCATTCCATCAACGTTCCCGGCAGACCAGGTGAGCAAGTTCGGTGCAAACCAGCCGATGAAGCGACCTGGACAACCGGAAGAGCTAGCACCGGCGTATGTGTATCTGGCTTCTTCTGACTCCTCATATGTCAGTGGACAGATCATCCATATTAACGGCGGTGAGGTTATTAACGGTTAATTCGTCGATTTCCCTAACATCAATAAGGCCCTGTCTACCGCTTCAAGCGGAGGCAGGGCCTTTACGGTTAGATTCTTCTAAAGCCTTGTGGCAGAACGCCTGTGTTGCGAATATTACGGATCTGAGCAAGCGAGAGACGGAAGTTAGCCATAACTAAAGATTCCGCATCTTCCCCTCTAATGATATCATCTAAATCTGCAATGTTTCGGTTACCGCGGAACACTCTGAATTGGCCTCTAAAGTTCGGACGCGAGAATAATACCAAAGTGGCGTTTGGATTCGTAGAGAAGAAGCGAAGACTTTCAATGTCTCCGAACAATCTATCGAGGTTTCTGATTCCGAGGTTACCACGCACTACAAATCTTCTACCCCGATAGTTCTCATCACTGAACAATGCCAGCCTTGGAAACACCTGAGAAATCGAAACTTTTTTCATGTTTGATCACCTCCTTCTCCATCAATATATGTAAGATTGATATTATTGCGTGGTCAGGAGACAGGGGAGAAAAGCTCAATTTGAGAGAATAGTTAAATTTAAAGTAAACCCTTTCATGAACTTTTTTGTATGATATGATAGGACTAAATAAGAGTACTTCAGATCACTTTGCACAGTTAACGGGTTATAAAAGAGAGGGGAAAGTAAACAGACATGAAGCATTTTGAAGAGAGTGTATACAGGCTAATCGTGGAAACCTCGACAAACCTTCCTGGAGATGTTCGAAAAGCGGTCAAACGCGGCCGTGAGGCAGAGGATGCGGCTACCCGTGCGGGTTTGGCGCTGGCAACAATCGCGCAAAATATTGAGATGGCAGAAACGCAAGTTTCGCCGATCTGTCAGGATACGGGCATGCCTACATTTGTTGTACATACTCCTGTAGGGGCCAACCAGATTGAAATGAAGAAGGATATTTTCAAAGCGGTCATCCGGGCTACTCAAGACGGCAAGCTGCGTCCGAACTCTGTGGACTCACTGACAGGTAAGAACAGCGGGGACAATCTGGGGCCGGGAACACCGGTAATTCACTTTGAACAATGGGAAGAGGATACAATTGATATCCGTCTTATACTAAAGGGTGGCGGCTGCGAGAACAAGAACATTCAGTACAGTCTGCCTGCCGAGCTTGAGGGATTGGGTAAAGCCGGACGTGATCTGGATGGGATCCGTAAATGTGTTATGCATGCAGTTTATCAAGCCCAAGGTCAAGGATGCAGCGCAGGTTTCATCGGAGTTGGTATCGGAGGAGACCGTACAACAGGCTACGAGCTGGCTAAGCAGCAGTTGTTCCGGCATATTGAAGATGTAAATCCGAATCCGGATTTGCAAAAGCTGGAGGATTACGTTCTAGATAACGCGAACAAGCTTGGTATCGGTACGATGGGCTTTGGAGGAGAAGTTACGCTTCTCGGATGCAAGGTCGGTGCGATGAACAGGCTTCCGGCAAGCTTCTTTGTCTCGGTTGCTTATAACTGCTGGGCATTCCGCCGTCAAGGCGTGCTGATCGAAGCGGAAAGCGGAGAAATTCAGGAGTGGTTGTATGAAAGCGGAAGCGGGATCGCGATGACCGAAGCTGAGACGGAAGCTGTTACAGTGGCCGCATCGGAGTCTAGCGAAGTTGAAGCAGAGCGTGAAGGAAAGGAAATCGTGCTTCAAACACCGATCAGTGAAGAGCAGATCCGCAGTCTACGGGTAGGAGATGTGGTCGTCATTCGCGGAGAAATGCACACGGGACGCGACGCCCTGCACAAATATTTGATGGATCACGATGCACCGCTGGACCTGAACGGCGCTGTTATTTACCACTGCGGTCCCGTTATGCTTAAAGATGACGAGGGATGGCATGTGAAGGCGGCAGGACCGACCACAAGCATCCGGGAGGAGCCTTACCAAGGAGATATTTTGAAAAAGTTCGGCATCCGGGCAGTCATTGGCAAGGGTGGCATGGGACCCAAAACACTGAAAGCACTTGAAGAGCATGGCGGGGTGTACCTAAACGCGATCGGTGGTGCGGCACAGTACTATGCAGAGTGCATTAAAAAGGTGAACGGCGTCGATTTTATGGAGTTCGGCATACCAGAAGCTATGTGGCATCTTGAGGTAGATGGCTTTGCGGCTATCGTAACGATGGATTCGCACGGCAATAGTCTTCATGCGGATGTCAGCAAGGATTCGGCTGCCAAGCTCGAAATGTTCAAGGAACCTGTTTTCCTTTAATCATAATAAATTTCTTATTTACGTTTACGTATCCTTCGGCAAGTTTGTTGCCGGAGGATATTTTTTGTACTTGTCATATGAACGTTGCGGTTCAGGAAAATGAGGTTTATCATTGAAAACAAAGTAGAAATGAAGTCGGCAGGAGGAGAAGTGTGAAACAATTCGGCTTGTCATTTGCATCTTGGTTCGAACAATACACGTTCATTCTGATACCCGGATCGCTTGTAATGGGCTGGTTTCTGTCAGATCACCTACTGCCGTATGTATCTTCCATCCCATATCTGTTCGGGTATATTACACTGGTGATGGCGCTCGGTTGTGGCATTGGACATCTGCGTGCGGTGATGAGGTATCCACTTCCTGTCATCTTGACGCTACTACTCGCTCATGCTGCTGCCCCGCTGCTGGCGTACGGGCTTGGGACGCTCGTGTTCGGGACACATTCGGAATATACAACCGGACTGGTACTGTTTGCTATTATACCGCTTGGCGTGTCCTCTGTTCTCTGGGTTGGCAGCTCGGGTGGAAGTGTGCCGTTTATTTTGTCTGTTGTTGTGCTGGATACGCTGCTTAGTCCATTGGTTGTTCCTGCACTCATGGAGCTATACTTCGGAACGGCTTCGTTGACCTGGGATATGACGGGTCTCGTGATTGATCTGCTGCAAATGGTTGTGCTACCCACTGTCGTAGGTGTGGTGTTGTATGAGCTGTCGAAAGGCAGAGCTAAAGCTTGGTCAGCTCCAATCGCCCAGCCCTTATCAAAGATTGCCTTTATGCTAGTGGTGATGCTGAATGCTGCAGCCATCGCGCCTCATGCTGCAGGAATGAGGCAGGAGATGGTCATCATTGTACCAATTGTAATTGTACTGATCTGTATTTGTTACGGACTTGGTTATTATGGTGCATTTTCGCTTCCAAATCGAACGAGGGAGATGCAGGTAACGCTGACGTACGCATCCGGTATGCGTAACATCTCGCTCGGTATGGTGCTGGCGACAGCATATTTTTCACCGAAGGCATCGGTACCTGTAGTTCTGTCTATTATGTTTCAGCAGCCGGCGGCCACGATTATTCATTCACTGATCCGCAAGTTCAAGCAAGTGCCTAATTCACCGTTAAAGGAAGAGATGGATGAGACCGTTTCGTAATCGACTTACATTTATTATGATGACACTGATTGGTTTATCCATGCTCGGCGCAGGATTTACGATGGCCAGTATGTTCAAACAATCCCATATTGCCATACAGGAAGAAAACATGGTCCGTGAAATTAATCTCATTCAGGCGACCTTGGATTTCCCGTCCCTCAGCGGAGAGCAGAAAATACAGTATTACACCGAGAAGTCACGTCAGTTGGAGGAATTAGCAGACGCCAGGGTAACATTTATATCGAAAGACGGGACGGTTATAGGTGATTCGGAGAGTAATCCTGAATCGATGGATAACCATGCGTATCGTGAAGAGATGGTTCAAGCGCAGGAGGAAGGAATCGGCAGTACGATTCGTTACAGTAGCACACTTGGG